>NZ_JBARTQ010000554.1:0-10891 GCF_049645325.1 Pseudomonas sp.
ATGCAATATGGGCGTTCATACATTCATACGGAAACTGACGCCTTCGACCTGACCTATTTCGTGACGTATCAATTACGCGTCATTGAGCGCGCCATTCATGAGTTTGTGGATTACTTTGAGGAGAAGAGGAAAGAGTCCGTAGAGCTGATGAGCTGGTTGGATACGCTTGAATTGAAAGACGGGCTGAATTATCGCCAGGGGCACTTTTTGAAAAAGGTGCTTCAGCACCCAGGGCGCGTATTCACACCCAAGGAACTCACCCACGACTACGATATTTCGGAAAATACCGCGCGTAAGGACCTTGAAAAACTGCTCGGTATGAAGGTGCTGTTCAAGGTGCAGGAAGGTAAAGGGTTTCTCTATCTGGCGAGAGAGGACGCGGATGCCAACTTGAAAAAACTTGCCCGAAGCTGACTCAACGGCGCAACTGCGGCTCGCCTTCAATGCACGCCACCAGAAACTCCATCACCACTTTCACCGCCGGCGAGCGGCGTATGTCCGGGTACACCGTGAGCCAGATATCACGCTCCGGGCCGTCGGTGGCGGTGGGCAACCTGACGAGCAAAGGGTCGTGATCGCCTACCAGCGTCGGCAGCACCACCGCGCCGACGTGCGCGCGGGCCGCCATTTGCTGGGTGATCAGCTCGCTGGCGGCGAACACGATCGGGCGTTGCCCGCGCAGTTGGTGCATCCAGGCCTGCTGGGGCAAATGATCGCGGCTGGTGTCGTAGGCGATGAACGTCCATTGCGGCGCCGGCAGTTGCTGGCGTTCAGGTGAGCTGTAGAGGCCGAAACGCACCACGCCGACCTGGCGACGCACAAGGGCGTCTTCGTCCGGGCGCACGGTGCGCAAGGCGATATCGGCTTCGCCTTTGTCCAGCGCGGCCAGTTGGGTGGAGGGCATCAATACCAGGTTCAACTGCGGATATTGCGCGCGCAACCGTGCCACATGGGGCGCGATGCAGTGGTTGGCAATGGACGGCGGGCAACTGGCCCGCACGGTGCCGGCCATTTCAATCGAGGCGACTCGCGACAGGCGCAGCACTTCGGTGGCCATGTCGCCCATGCCAGCCGCCAGTTCGGCCAGTGCCAAGCCTTGTGCAGTCAGTGGCCGACTGCGCGGCAAGCGGTCAACTAACTTCACGCCGAGGGCTTTTTCCAGTGCATCCACACGGCGCCCAACCGTGGCGTGTTCCACCTGCAACTCCCGGGCAGCCGCCGACAACGACTGCGTGCGCGCCAAAACAGTGAAGTAATACAGATCTTGCCAATCGAACATCGGGTTATTTCCGCACGGAGGCTGTTAGGTATTGGGGAATTCTCAGGCTGAGAAGGTCCTTTTACCATGGCCGCTTCCCAGTGCAAACGGAGTTGTCCCCGATGAAAGCCATCACCTTGCAAGCTTACGGCGGTCCGGATGTCGCGCAGTTGCGCCACGACGCGCCCACACCTCAGGTTTCACCCGGGCACGTGTTGGTGCAGGTGGCCTGCGCGGGGATCAATTTCATGGACATCCATACCCGCCAAGGCAAGTACGCGCGGTCGCAGACGTACCCGGTGCGGCTGCCCTGCACCTTGGGCATGGAGGGCGCGGGCGTGGTGGTAGATGTGGGCGCAGGCGTCAGCCATTTGGCTGTCGGCGACCGCGTTGCCTGGTGCATCGCCTGGGGCGCGTATGCCGAATACGCCAATGTGCCGGCGGACAAAGTGGCGCAGATTCCCACTGCGATTGCTTTCGATCAGGCCGCTGCGGCGATGTTTCAGGGCTGCACCGCGCATTATTTGATTGATGATGTGGCGCGGCTGAAGGCTGGCAGCTCCTGCCTGGTCCATGCCGCGTCCGGCAGCATCGGCCAACTGCTGGTGCAGATGGCGCATCGGTTGGGCGCGACGGTGTTTGCCACCGCCAGCACCGCCGAAAAATGCGCGATTGCCCTGCAACGTGGCGCCCACCAGGCATGGAGATACGACGAGGGCCGGTTTGCTGACTGGGTGCGTGAGGCAACGGGCGGGCAGGGCGTGGATGTGGTGTTTGATGCGGTCGGTAAAACGACCCTGCGCGACAGTTTTCGCGCCTGTCGCACGCGTGGGTTGATCGTCAATTATGGCAATGTTTCCGGCTCACTGACCGACCTGGACCCGATTGAACTGGGCGAGGCAGGCTCGTTGTTTTTGACCCGGCCTAGGCTGGCCGACCACATGGCCGACGGCCCGACCGTGCAACGACGTGCCAACGCGGTATTCGCGGCGATGCTGGAGGGGTCGCTGACCATCGACATCGAAGGGCACTACACGTTGGAAACCGTGCAGCAGGTGCATGAGCGTATCGAGGCGCGGCAGCAGATCGGCAAGGCAGTGCTGTGGGTTGACCGCCACTTGCATTAATTGCAGGCGAAAAAAAACCGGCTGATCAGGCCGGTTTGGGGTGCCTCGCCAACAGCGAGGGTCAGGCGTTGTTGCTGTGCAGGCGATCAGCACCGCCTTCGGCCAGGCCACGTTCTTGCAGACGATCAGCACCGCCTTCAGCCAGGCCACGTTCCTGCAGGCGGTCAGCACCGCCTTCGGCGAGGCCACGTTCCTGCAGGCGATCAGCACCGCCTTCAGCCAGGCCACGTTCTTGCAGACGATCAGCACCGCCTTCAGCCAGACCACGTTCCTGCAGGCGGTCAGCACCACCTTCGGCAACGCGGCTTTCCATCAGGCGATCGGCGCCGCCTTCAGCGACTACCGGGTGGGCAAAAGCGTTTGCAGCGAGTACCGAGAAAGCGAGGGTAAGCAAGAGTTGGCGTTTCATGGTGGTGTGCTCCGAGTGTTTTAGTTTGGGTGCCGCTTGGTATGGGTTTGATGTTACGCGTTGGATTTTTTTAGAGAACTTCATTGGGCTGATGGTGACTATCGATGCCAGCGATGACCCGTTTTGGGGCGGGTCATCGCGGTGAGGGTCAAGGCATCTGCGGGCGTTCCTGAGGGCGCAGGTCGAATACCAGCACCTCGGCATCTTCGCCGTGGCTCAGGTTGATCTGGCGCTCATCCCGCACTCGGGCACCGTCACCTTCCTGCAAACGCTGGCCATTGACCTCAACGCTGCCGCGCGCCACATGGATATACACGTGGCGGTTTGGCGCCAGCTCCAGGCTCGCGCTTTCGTCGCCGTTGAACAGCCCGGCATACACCCGCGCATCCTGGCGAACGTGCAGCGAACCGTCGGCGCCTTCCGGCGAGATGATCAGTTGCAAACGCCCGCGTTTCTGCGCTTCGCTGAAGTGCTCCTGTTGATAGCGCGGCTCAGCGCCAGCCTCATTGGGCACGATCCAGATTTGCAGGAAGTGCACGCCACGGCTCTGGCTGTGATTGAACTCGCTGTGGGCCACGCCGCTGCCGGCGCTCATCAGTTGCACGTCGCCGGGGCGAATCACCGAGCCGGTGCCCAGGGTGTCCTTGTGTTCCAGGGCGCCTTCCAGCACATAGGAGAAAATCTCCATGTCGCGGTGCGGGTGCTGGCCGAAGCCTTTACCGGCGGCAACGCGGTCGTCATTGATCACCAGCAGGTCGGAAAAACCCTGCTCGTTGGGGTTCCAGTAACTGGCGAAAGAGAAGGTGTGGAACGACTTCACCCAACCGTGATTGGCGGCGCCGCGTTCGGAAGCTTTGCGAAGGGTCAGCATGGTGGTGTCCTCAAGTGAGCGCAGGCTGCGAGATGCAGGGCGCTTGCGTTGAGAAGAAGGTTACTGGTTACTGAAATATTCATTAAGAAGCTGAAATCTGAATAACTGTCTCATTTAAGTTGACAGTTAAGGGCGTGCCATAATGTCCGTCGCCTTCCTTCTCGATGGACGCTTCCCCTCATGAAAACCGTGGCCATGGCGCTATTTCCGGACTTCCTCCTGCTCGACATGGCTGGGCCGCTTGAAGTGTTTTCGATTGCCAACCGCTACCTGCCGGCGGCAGCTCACTATGAAATCCTGACCATCGGCACCGAGCCCGGCCCGCTGCGCGCCTCCAATGGTGTGGCGGTGCAGCCTGACGTGCTGCTGGCCCAGGCCGACGATGCCTACGACCTGCTGCTGGTGCCGGGCGGCCCCGGTGCCTATAACGAATGCCATCCCGACCTGTTGCCCTGGCTCAAGGCCGCAGCGCCACGGGCAAGGCGCTTCGGCTCGATCTGCACGGGCGCCTTCGTGCTCGGTCACGCCGGGCTGCTCGACGGCCAGCGCGTGACGACCCATTGGCACTACACCGAACGCCTGATCAAGGCGTTCCCCAAGGCCATCGTCGAGACCGATCGCATCTACCTGCAAGACGGCCGGTTGATCACTTCCGGCGGCGTCACCGCCGGTATCGACCTGGCCCTGTCGATTGTCGCCCAGGACCATGGCAAGCACGTCGCGGTGGAAGTGGCCAAAGTGCTATTGGTGGTGATGAAACGCCAGGGCGGCCAGGCTCAGTTCAGCCCGATGACGGCCGCCGTGGCGCCGTATGAAACCCCGGTCACCCGCGTGCAGAACCACGTGCTGGCCCAGCTGGATCAACCCTTCACCATTGACTCGATGGCCGCCTTGGCAGGCATGAGCGCCCGCCATTTTGCGCGGCTGTTCGCCAAAGAAGTGCAGATGACGCCGATGGCGTTTTTGCAGGGCGCGCGCATCGACCGCGCCCGCCACCTGCTCGAAACCACCGACCTGCCGCTCAAGACGGTGGCCTTCCACGCAGGCTTCGGCAGCGTGCGGCACATGCGCTTTCTGTTCAGTGAAAAACTCGGTCTCAACCCGACTCAATACCGACAGCAGTTCAGTTAACGACAGGATGTCCGTCTCGCGCACCCCAAAGTCCGTATTGCTCCCCGTGCCAGCATTGTCGTGTCACAGGTAGCTGGCAAGATAGCCACAGGCCCATGGAAAAGGATGCGCAGATGCCCAAGGCCGGGCGTTTCGGCGCTTTTGCATACATGAATAACCCTCACGTGGTGAGCTTCGGCCCCTACACCTTTCACCGGCACCAGCGTCTGGTCAGCAAGGTCGGCCTGCCGGTGCCCTTGGGTGGGCGAGCGCTCGATATATTGGCGGTGCTGCTGGAAACACCGGGCCAATTTGTCAGCAAAGACACATTGATTGCCCGGGTCTGGCCGTGCAGCGTGGTCGAAGAGAACAACTTGCGCGTGCACATCGCAGCGTTGCGTCGAGCGCTGGATGGCGCGCGCTACCTCCTCAATGAGCCGCAACGCGGCTACTGCTTCGTTGCGCCGCTGGCGGCCCCGACGGCGATGCCCCGGCATAACCTGGCCGCGCGCCTGAGCCCGGTGATCGGCCGTGACGCGCTGCTGGGCGCGCTGGCGCGGCGTTTGTCCGGGCAAACCTTGATGACCCTCACCGGTTGCGCCGGCGTCGGCAAAAGCAGCCTGGCCCTGGCGTTGGCCGAACGTGTGCTGCCGCGTTATCGCGACGGCGTGGGGTGGGTCGACCTGGCAACGGTCGAAGCGCCCATCACGATGCTGCGCCATGTCGCCCAGGCGCTGCACCTCGAACCCTGTGGCAACGCTGCTGAACTGTGTGCTCAATTGGCTGGGCGCCAGTTGTTGCTGGTGCTCGATGGCGCCGATCTGTTGCTCGGCGCCTGCCGACATCTGCTGCGCACCCTGCGCGAGCAGGCACCGCAGGTGACGGTGTTGTTAAGCAGCCGCGAAGCCTTGCAGGTGCCCGGCGAATGGGTGCAACGCGTGCCGGGGCTGGCGCTGCCAATACCGTCGGCCTGGGCCGGTGTCGAGCCAGCGATGGCTTACCCTGCGGTACAGCTGTTTGTCGCCCGGGTGCGTGCCGGGCAGCAGGGGTTTGTCTTGCGGCCCCAGGATTTGGCACCGCTGCGCGATGTGTGCAGGCGCCTCGATGGCATTCCCCTTGCCCTGGAACTGGCGGCCGCTCAGGTCGATGCGCTCGGCGTGCGTGGCTTGCAGGCGCAATTGCAAGGCGGCTTGCAGGTATTGACCCGCGGCCGCCGCACGGCAGTCGAGCGCCACCGGTCCCTGGCGGCCGCGCTGGATTGGACGTATGAGCGGCTGAGCCTGCCCGAGCGTTGGCTGTTCCTGCAATTGGCGCTGTTCAAAACGGCCGTGACCTTGCCGACCCTGAGCCCGCTGGTCGCGGGCACCGAGCTGGAACACGCCGACCTGGCGTACCTGCTGGCGCGTCTGGCCAGCCTGTCGTTGCTGGAAGTGGAACCCGGCCCCGGTCCTCTGCGTTACCGCCTGCTCAACAGCGCGCGCAGCCACGCCCTGGCGCAACTGCGCGACCCGGCCCAGGTGGAGCGTTTGCGCCGTGGCTACGGGCATTACCTGGGGGCGTTTTCAGGCCGGCCGTTTGTCCTGCAACTCGTCGAGCAGGCTGCGTACGCGGGTTAGATCTGCGGTGGCAAACCCTTCGGTAAATCGCCGGTAGACCGCGTTCAGTACGTCGCGGGCGGCTTGCAGGCGGCCTTGGCGTTGCCACAGGCGCGCCAGGGCCGTTGCACTGCGCAACTCCCACGCCAGGGCGCCTTGCTGATGCGCCAGGCCCAAGGCCTCCAGCAGCAGTGCTTCAGCGGCGCGCGCATCCAGCGTCGCCTCGGCGCGCACGCGCAGAATTTCCGCGGTGCACCAGCCTGCGCTGCCGTTCCTGGCGCGTTCAAACACGGCGTCATCTGCCGGGGCAGTGTTGAAGGTCAGCAAAATGTCCTGGACCAGCCCCAACCCTCGCACCTGTTCCGGCGGGGCCTTGCCTTCATAGTGCCGGGCCCAGGTCTGGAACAACGGCACCGAGTGCTTGTGTGCCTGTTGCAGTAACAGGTCCAGCAGCGTGCGGGCCATGGCGCTGTCGCCGTTGTAACGGGCGATCACCACCCCGGCCAGCGCCAGGGTGTAGCAGATCGAGGTGCCGTGGTTGATTTGCAGCGCCAGCTCCAGGGCCTGGTTCGCGGTGCGCCAGGCCCGCTCCGGGAAACCGCGCAGCCACAGGATGCGCGCGAGGATCGTCAACGAGGCGACGCTCTGGTCGTATTGCACGCCGAAGCCATGGGTAAACCGGTTGAGGTGGCCACTCTGGGCCATGCGCTGAATCACTTGCTCTGCGTTGTGCAACGCCAGCGCCTGGTTGCCGGCAAAATGTTGCGCCAACACGCGCAGGCGTTGGGCGCTGAGGTCCAGCAGCGGCTCGTTTTGCGGGCCCAGCCGATCAAAGTGCTGGCTCTGCAGCAACGCCTCGCGGTAATGGCCGCGGCACAGGTTGACCGCCATATGCCCGGATACCGCACGCAGTTGGCCGGTAAGGTCTTTGCTGGCTTGCGCCAGGCGCTGCGCGCAGGCAAACGCCTCGACGGTCTGCGGGGTGCCGCCTTCGGTGTGGTAGGTAAAGCTGCCCAGCGCCAGTTGCAACGCCAAGTGTAAACGCTGGCTTGGCGCACTCGATTGCCTGAGCCGCGCCAAGGCGCTGCCCACATACAACCCATGCTCGCGCAGGAGCGACAATTCCTGCCACAGCGGCATTGCGCTGACGGTGAGACGAATGCCCAGCAGGTGCACGCCGTCGTCGCCCAGGCACCAGTCGAGTGCGGCGCGGATGTCTTCGCGAAGCGGCGCATAGCGTTCGATCCAGGGCTGGGTGGCGATCAGTTCCCAGTCCTCCTGCGCCTGGTCCATCAGCGCCAGGCAACGCGCGGCATGACGTTCGCGGGTGGCGTCGAGTTCGTCGGCGACACTGAGTTTTCCCAGGGCATAGGTGCGGGTGATATCCAGCAGGCGGTAGACCATTTCGTCATCGCCAGCCTCCACATTCAGCAGCGACTTGGCCACCAATTGGGTGATTGAACCCAGCACTTCGTGGGGTGCAATACGTTCCCCGGCGATCACCGCCGCTGCGCTGGCCAGGCTGAATCCGCCACGGAACACCGCCAGGCGGCGCAGGCAAATCTGCTCGCAGGGCGTGAGCAGGTCAAAACTCCAATCCAGCGTGGCACGCAGGGTTTGCTGGCGAGGCAGGGCGTTGCTTCGGCCACGGGTGAGCAGGCGGAAGTTGTCCTGCAACTGCGCCAACAGTGCAGGCAGGCCGAAACGTTCGATCTGCGCGGCGACCAATTCGATCGCCAGGGGAATGCCGTCCAGGCGCTGGCAGAGGTCGATGGCCAACGGCAGCTCGGCTTCACTGAGTTCAAAGCTGTCCTGATGAGACATCGCCCGCTCGATCAACAATTGCAGCGCCGGGTAACCCAGGGCCTGGGCGCGATTGCCGGTGGCGGGCGGGCAGGCCAGGGGTTCCAGGCGTTGCACGTATTCACCCTCGGCGCGCAAGGCTTCGCGGCTGGTGGCGAGAATGTGCAGATTGGGCGCATGCCGCAGCAGGGTTTCGCTGATAAGCGCAATGTCGTCCAGCAGGTGTTCGCAGTTGTCGATCACCAGCAGCAACTGCCGCGGTTGCAGGCTGCGCGCGAAGGTTTGCAGGGGCTCCTGCTCGGCCAGCGTGAGGTCGAGCAGCGCGGCGAGGTTGGGCAAAATCATTGACGGCGCACTCAGCGGCGCGAGGTCCAGCAGGCGAATACCGTCGCGGTAATGCCCGATCAATAACTCTGCCATCCGCAACGCCACGGTGGTTTTACCGATGCCGCCTGCGCCGGTCAGGGTGATAAAACGTTGCTGAGGCAACTGCTGCACCAGCGCGTCGATCAGCGCCTGGCGGCCGATCATGCGGGTCTGGCGCAGCGGCAGGTTATGGCCCTGGCGTTGAGGGGCGCCGTCGGCTGGAAGCGTCATCGGTTCGATGCTCAGTGGCGCCACAAAACTGTAGCCGCGCTGGGCCACCGTGACGATATAGCGCTGCCCGGCCTGGCCGTCGCCCAGCGCCTTGCGCAACGCCGCCATGTGCACGCGCAGGTTGCCGTCTTCGACCACGCTCTTGGGCCAGACCCGGGCGATCAATTCCTGTTTACTCACCACGTTGCCCGCCTGTTCCAGCAGGATCAGCAGAATGTCTACCGCGCGCCGGCCGAGGCGCAACGGACGACCGGCCTCCAGTACCAGGCGTTGGCGCGGATGGATGCGGTAGGGGCCGAATTGCACGGCCTGGTCGCTGAGGTCACTCATGGTGGCCCATGCTCTGGAAAAAGGGTCCGGCCAGCATATTGCAGGTGGGCGCAGACCACTAGGCTGCAATCACGTGGGGTTTGTGAAGCAATTGGTGGTTTCGCCAGGTCATCGGGTTGACGCCTTCACTGCGGGTGAACATATGGCAGAAATGTGCCTGGTCACAGAAGCCACACTCCAGGCTGATTTGCGTGAGGCTCAGGGCGGAACCGGTGATCAGTTCCTTGGCGCGCTGGATGCGCTGTTGGCGAATCCATTCCTGTGGCGACAGGCCGGTGCTGCACTTGAAGGCACGCGAAAAATGGCTGCGCGACAGTGCACAGGCCTGGGCCAGGTCGGCAATCGTCAGGCTTTCGCCGAGGTTGGCGAGAATCAGTTGTTTGGCAATACGCTCGCGCCGGGGGCATAGGCCGCCGGTAGCGGATAAGCGGGGAGCACAGTGCTCAAGTCGGGCCATGACGAATATCCGCAGTCGATGGGAGCGTTCCCGGTGAATGGATGCAGTGTAGACGGCTCCATTCTTGGCGCCGGACCGTTTGGCTGACGAGTTAATCGTTGTTAATTTCGCCAGGTCAGGACGTCGAAAAGACAGCACAGGCATGCAATCGCAGGGTCGAGCCTCATGCTTATCTGGCTGCCTGGAAACCGTCTGGATAGCGCCATGAACCGCAACGACCTGCGCCGCGTCGACATGAACCTGTTGGTGATTTTCGAAGCGCTGATGTTCGAAAAGAACCTGACCCGGGTGGCCGAAAAACTCTTCATGGGCCAACCCGCCGTGAGCGCGGCATTGGTGCGGCTGCGCGACCTGTTCGACGACCCGTTGCTGCTGCGCAACGGCCGGGGCATGGAGCCCACGCCACGCGCCGTGGCGATACTCAAGGAGTTGCAGCCAGCCATGGACACCATTTCAGGCGCGGTCAGCCGCGCCAAGGATTTCGACCCTTCCACCAGTTGCGCGGTGTTTCGCATCGGGCTGTCGGATGACGCCGAGTTTGGCTTGTTTCCGCCGTTGCTCAGTCAACTGCGCGAGGAGGCGCCGGGGATTATCGTGGTGGTTCGCCGCGCCAATTACCTGTTGATGTCGGCGTTGCTGGCCAGTGGCGAAATTTCGGTGGGGGTGAGTTACACCACTGAATTGCCGGCGAATGCCAAGCGCAAGAAGCTGCGGGATATTCCGTGCAAGGTGCTGCGCGGGGACGACGGTGTGGCGCCGCTGAGCCTGGATGACTATTGCGAGCGCCCGCATGCGATGGTGTCGTTTTCCGGGGACTTGAGCGGCAATATCGACCTCGACCTGGCGCGCATTGGCCGCGCGCGCAGGGTGGTGCTGGCAGTGCCGCAGTTCAGTGGGTTACGGGCGCTGTTGGCGGGGACGCAGATTATTGCGACCGTGCCGGATTATGCGGCGTGTGCGTTGACTGAGGGCTCAGCGTTACGCGCCGAGGATCCGCCGTTTGAGATAGAAGCGGCGGAGTTGTCGATGGTGTGGAGTGGGGTGCATGACAATGACCCTGCGGAGCGGTGGTTGCGGGCGCGGATAGGTGAGCATATGGCGCGGGGGGGTTGATTGGGGGGATATCCGTTATTTGGGTGAAGGCTGATATTGGTTCCGCTTTTACAGCGGGTCACTTTTGGAAAAGAGCCCCAAAAGTAACCAAAAGGCTCTTGCCCCTCCACTCGGTGCCTCGCTGTGGCTCGGCATGCCCGCACTCCGGCTTGAATCCGTGGGCCGCCGCCACGCGCCATCCATGGCGCGGGGCGGCTAACCCGGCGTCCTGCCGGGTTGCC
>NZ_JBARTQ010000555.1:0-13066 GCF_049645325.1 Pseudomonas sp.
CATGTGGGAGCGGGCTTGCTCGCGAAGAGGCCGGTACAGGCCACCTTCAGTCAGTCGTCTTTTTTCATCAACCCCGCCAACGCCGCAAACGGGTTGTGCGTGGCCTTGGCAATCGTCGGGCTACTGGTGGAGCCTTCGCCGAAGTACTGCTGGTCGGTGTAGCGCGAGTGTTCGTTGTCGTGGCAGTACAGGCACAGCAACTCCCAGTTGGAACCATCCTGAGGATTGTCATCATGATTGTGGTTGCGGTGGTGCACGGTCAGTTCGCTCAGGCGCTTGCCGGCGAATTCACGGGCGCAGCGGCCGCACACGTGCGGGTACATCTTCAGGGCTTTGTCGCGGTAGCCCATTTCCCGGTCGCGCTGGGCATCGGCGAGGATGCGGTCCAGCTTGGCGGTGTGGGAGGGCGGGTTGGTCGAGCTCATCATGGCTCCTGGCTGTTTGGGTTTCACGGATAGCGTTGATTCTAGCCGCTCACGGCGCAATTAGCCCCAGGCTTTTTCAGCTGCGGTACAGCCTGGCAGGGGCAAATGTTTGTAGTATCGGCCCACTGAATTCATAAGGATCTTTGCTCATGCGTCTGCATTCATGGTTATCGGCGATCGTGCTGTGCGCGGTTGCCGCCCAGGCCCAGGCGTTCACTGCGCCCAAGCCCGGGCAGGTGATCGACGTCAGCCTGGAGCAACTGCACCCGACCCAGGCCGTGGTGGGGTTCGATCAGATTGACTACAGCCTCGGGCTGTTCGCCGACAAACCCGCCAAGGTCTTCGACGAATACTGCGAAACCAATGGCCAGGGCGCCGCCGTCGACGTGCCGAAAAAGGCCGACCTGCAGCAACCGGCCAGCTTCAGTTGCAAGGACCCGGTGGGCACGCATCCCGATGAGATGAAAACCGTGGTGGTGGGCCCCGGCGGCCAGTTGTACCTGACCGACGGTCACCACAGCTTCACGACCTTGTGGGAAGTGCCCGGCGGCGGTCCTCAGTTGAAGATGTGGGTCAAGGTCACCGACGACTTCAGCAACAGCCCGGACATGGCCACCTTCTGGCAGCGCATGGAAATAGCGCGCAAAGTCTGGCTCAAAGACAACCGGGGCCAGGCCTTGGCGCCCCAGCAATTGCCGGCGCACCTGGGCTTCAAGAACCTGCAGGACGACACCTTCCGCAGCCTGGTGTATTTCGCCCGCAAGGCCGCCTACGGCAAGCCGGACGACGGCGCGGTGGCGCCGGAATTCCTGGAGTTCTACTGGGGTAACTGGCTGCGCTCGCAGATTGACCTGAACGCGTTCAACCTCAACAAGAAGGGCGGCTACAAAGACGCCATCGAAGCGGTGGCTAAGCGCATGGTCAGCCTGGCGCCCAGCTCACAGGTCGGCGACAGCGGTTTCACGGCCCATCAACTGGGCGGCATGACCCAACTGGACCAGAGTGAATTGCAGAAGACCTTCGACAAAAAAGTGCCGTACATGATGGAATACCGCAAATCCCGAAGCTGACGCAGAACCCAGTGTGGGAGCTGGCTTGCCTGCGATGCTGGCATCTCGGTGTATCAGCCACACTGAGCTGATGCGATCGCAGGCAAGCCAGCTCCCACAGACGCGTCTGTGCTCAGCCCTTGAGCTTTTCGGCAATCCAGATGGTGTGCCGCGTGCCCTTGTTGCCATGAGCAAACACCTGCACTTCCTCAGCCTTGAAACCGGCTTTGCGCAATTTGTCGTTGAACAGCTTGTCGGCGCTGGCCGACCACACGGCGAGCACGCCCTTGGGCCGCAAGGCCTTGGCGCACGCGGCCAGGCCGCCGGCGGAATACAGCCAGCTGTTGGCTTTTTGCGTGAGGCCTTCGGGGCCGTTGTCGACGTCGAGCATGATCGCGTCAAAGCCTTGAGGCTCGGCTTGCAGCACGTTGGCCACGTCTTCCTGGCGGATCACCGTGCGCGGGTCGAGCAGCGGGCGGCCGGATTTTTCCCCCAGCGGCCCGCGGTTCCATTCCACAACGCCGGGCACCAGTTCCGCCACCACCACTTCGGCGGTCTTGCCCAAATGCTTGAGCGCCGAGGCCAGGGTAAACCCCATGCCCAGACCACCGATCAATACCCGCGAACCCGGGCGCCCGGCAACCTTGCGGCAGGGGATTTCCGCCAGGGCGTCCTCGGAGCCATGCATGCGCGTGTTCATCAGCTGGCCGCCGTCACCGCCCTGGATCTTGATGACAAAATCCTCTCCGTATTCGAACAGGCACAAGGCACCGCCGTTGTCGGGGATCGGGGTGGTGTCCAGCAGAACGAAACGTTTCATGGAAATCTCATTGGGAAGGGCATTCTTGCGCGGTTGGGAGTAGCCTTACGACATTCCGGTCAGGCCATGGAGCCATCGATGAAGTGCAGCATTCTAACGGTCATTGTGCTCGGCGCGCTCACATTGGGTGCGGCGCAGGCTCAGGAGGTGCAAACCGTACCGGTCGCACCCGCGCCAACCCCGGGTGCTCCGGGCACGCCGACGCCGACGTTGTACCCGCAAGTCACCCCGCCCGTGGCACCCAAGGCCACCGCTAACGGCTCACCGGCGCTGGTGCCGATCGTCTTGCCGACGCCGCCCAAAGACCAGACCGTACCTGGCTTGCTGCAAAACGACAGCAAACCAAAAACACCCGGCGGCTAAAATTGTTGAGAAAGTAATTGCCCGTCAGCCATGCGCAGGCGCTTGGACAGGGCAATCGCGATCGCGCGGATGATCTTGGCTGCGACGCGTGGTGCTTCGTTGAGCATTTTTTCCAGGGAATCCTTGCCCAGGTTCAACAGCACGCAATCACTGGCCGCGACACAACTGGCCGAACGCCGCTCACCGTCGAGCACCGCCATTTCGCCAAAGGCCCGGCCGCTGCGCAGGGTGGCGATGGTCAGGCGTTTGCCGTCGTGATTGGTTTTCTGCACCGCCACCTGGCCGCTGTGGATGATGCACATGAACGTGCCAGCATCGCCCTCCAGGAAAATCACTTCATCGCGGGCAATGCTGCTGATATTGAAGAAGCCGGCGGCCACGTGAAAGTCTTCCGGCAACAAGGGGTCGAACAGTCCGCAGTCCATGAGCATGTCGCGGATTTCGTTGTTCATCAAAGTCGGTAATGGCATAGCTGCAGTATTGATCCATCAATCGAGTAGGGCGGTCTTGTGTTCAGACAGGACCGCCCTGCGAAGTTCCTTAAATAAGCCCCAGCGCCTTGAACACAAAGCCGTATTCGAGTGCTACGTCACGTAATCCCTGGTAACGCCCGCTCATGCCGCCGTGGCCGGCGCCCAGTTCGGTCTTGAGCAGCAGCAGGTTGTCGTCCGTCTTGGTGGCACGCAACTTGGCCACCCACTTGGCCGCTTCCCAGTACTGCACGCGGCTGTCGTTGTAGCCGGCGATCACCAGCAAAGCCGGGTAGGTCTGGGCGCTGACGTTTTCATACGGCGCGTAGGCCTTGATGCGTTCATACACCTGCGGCTCTTCGGGGTTGCCCCATTCGTCGTACTCGGTGACGGTCAGCGGCAGCTCCGGGTCGAGCATGGTATTGAGCACGTCCACGAACGGCACTTCGGCAATCGCCGCCTGGAACAGCTCGGGGCGCTGGTTCAGCACCGCGCCGATCAGCAGGCCGCCGGCACTGCCGCCGCTGATGGCGAGCTGCTTGGAGGTTGTCAGGCCCTCAGCGATCAGGTGTTCGGCGCAGGCAATGAAGTCGCTGAAGGTGTTTTGTTTATGTTCCTGCTTGCCGTTGCGGTACCAGGCTTCGCCCAGTTCGCCGCCGCCGCGCACGTGCGCAATCGCAAAGGCCACGCCACGCTCCAGCAGGCTCAGGCGCGCGTGCGAGAACCACGGGTCGAGGCTCGAACCGTAGGCGCCGTAGCCGTAGAGGTACAACGGCGTCGGCTTGCCGAGCTGGTCGCGCTTGACCACCAGGCTGATTGGCACCTGGGTGCCATCGGCGGAAGTGGCCCACAGGCGTTGGCTGACGTAGTCGTCGGCGTTGAACACGCCCAGTACCGGGGTTTCCTTGAGCACCACTTGCGCGCCTGTGGCCAACTCAAGCTGGCGCACCTGGGCCGGGCGGTTCAGGGCTTCATAACGCAGGCGGATTTTGTCGCTGGGGAATTCCAGGCTGTTTTGTACGTAAAGGCTATAGGCCGCGTCAGGCAATTCCACGCGGTAGGCAGGCAAATCCTGAGGATGCACCTCGATCACCGGCAGGCCGCCGATGCGCAGGCTCAAGGTCATCGCCTCAGCGTTCAGGCTGACGCCGTCGAGCATCACCTCATCGCTGTGGGGGATCAGGTTGTGCCATTGATCTTCGGTCGGCACGCTGCCGGTGTCGGGCGCGATGAACAGCGCGTAGTTGATGCCGTCGCGGTTGCTGCGGATAAACCAGGTCCATTCGCCGTCACGCTTGCCGTGGTCGACATCGTATTCATGGTCTTCGACCCGTGGCGCCAGGCAGGTGAAGTCCCGTTGCGGCTGGTCGGCATCCAATGCCCAGATTTCGCTGGTGGTCTTGCTGCCCAGGGCCAGCAGCAGTTGGCGCTCGGAGCTTGAACGGTAGCAATGCAGGAAGAAACGTCCGTCAGGCTCATGGAACACTTCCTGCGCCGCCGTGCCGTCCAGGCGGTAGCGATACAGCTTGTGCGGGCGATGGGTGTCGTCCAGCTCGCCGAAGAACAGGGTCAGGCTGTCATTGGCCCAGGTCATGCTGCCGTCGCAGTCCTGGAATTCCAGTTCGCTGACTTTACCGGTCGCCAATTCCTTCACATACAGGGTGTAAATCTCCTCGCCACTGGTGTCCAGGCTGTAGGCCAGGCGCTGGTGGTCGGGGCTGATGCTGAAGGCACCGAGGGAGAAAAAGCCGCCATTGGCCAGCACGTTCGGGTCGAGCAGCAATTCTTCGCTGCTGTCATCAACGACGTTGCTGTCATCCGCCGGACGACGGCAGCGGTAGTGGCGGGCATATTCGTCACCGGCGGTGGTGCGCGTGTAATACAGGTAAGGGCCCCACGGCGAGGGCAGGGACAGATCGGTTTCGAGAATACGGCCCTTGATCTCCTCGAACAGCGTCTCGCGCAGCGCCTGCTGGTCGGCGAGCTGGGCTTCCTGCCAGGCGTTTTCGGCCTTGAGGTAATCGAGGACTTCGCTGTTGTCACGTTCTTGCAGCCAGACGTACGGGTCCTGGCCTGGGGCCTTGCGGGCAATCGGGGCATTGGAGGAAGGCATGGATCACTCTCTGTCTGGCGGATGGTGGCAGGCATTGCAGCCGCGACACGCAAAAGCCGTTATCATAGCCGCCTGTTTGCCTACCTTGCCATGGACACCATGACCGAGAACGACTATCTGATCGCTTGGGGCCTTTACGCCTTCGCCGCTTTGGGCTGCCTGTTGGTATGGTGGCGCATGACCCGCTGGATCTGGCGCTGGCTGCGCGAGCCGCTGCAGTTGCTGATGACGGTGCTGCTGTTCAGCCCGACCATCGTCGACCCGGTCAAGACCCAGTTCGCGCCGGCCGTGGCGATTACCGCCCTGGACCTGGTGCTCAAGGTCGGCAACAACGCCTGGCGGGCCATCTCCGACTTGTTCATGTACACGATGATCGCGTTTGCCGTGTACATCGTGATCGTGTTGATCCGTTGGCCCATCGAACGTGCTGCCACCGCGCGCCGTGAGCGCAAGGCCGCTGTCGATGCGGCGCTGGCCGCCGAACCGGTGGAGGACGACGAGCCTTTCCACCGCCCGGCGCCTGTCAGCGGTCGGCGAGTCGAACCGCGCCTTTAACGTTGTCCGCCCTGCAGCGAGAGCCCTGGTATGTGTGAATTATTGGGCATGAGTGCCAACGTCCCCACCGATATCGTGTTCAGCTTTACCGGGCTGATGCAGCGTGGCGGGCGTACCGGCCCGCACCGCGACGGTTGGGGCATTGCTTTCTACGAAGGTCGTGGCTTGCGTCTGTTCCAGGACCCGGCCGCCAGCAGCGAGTCGGAAGTCGCGCTGCTGGTGCAGCGTTATCCCATTAAGAGTGAAGTGGTGATTGGCCATATCCGCCAGGCCAATGTGGGCAAGGTGTGCCTGTCCAATACCCACCCATTCGTGCGCGAGCTGTGGGGGCGCAACTGGTGTTTCGCCCACAACGGCCAACTGGCCGACTTCAACCCGCGCGCAACGTTTTACCGCCCGGTCGGCGATACCGACAGCGAAGCGGCCTTCTGCGACCTGCTCAACCGGGTGCGCGAGGCCTTCCCGGAGCCGGTAGACATTGAACAAATGCTGCCGGACCTGATCGCCGCCTGTGCCGAATACCGCAGCAAAGGCGTGTTCAATTGCCTGCTCAGCGACGGCGACTGGCTGTTCTGCTTCTGCTCGACGAAGCTGGCGCAGATCACCCGGCGTGCGCCGTTTGGCCCGGCACGCTTGAAGGATGTCGACGTGATCGTCGATTTTCAGGCCGAAACCACCCCCAATGACGTGGTGACGGTGATTGCCACCGAACCCTTGACCGACAATGAAAACTGGACCCGCTACGAACCGGGCCAATGGAGCCTGTGGCGGCGCGGTGAATGCGTCAGCCAGGGCATCAGCAAGTAAGGATATCGACCATGTTGCTCAGTTATCTGCGGTTGGTGCTGTTTGCTATCGGCTTGTTGGTCGGCGTGCAGGTGCCGGGCTTTGTCAACGACTACGCCAAGCGCGTCGAAGCCCACCTGATCGAGGCGCAGACCGGGTTGCGTGGCT
The DNA here is from genome assembly GCF_049645325.1 of Pseudomonas sp. Lineage (GTDB taxonomy): Bacteria > Pseudomonadota > Gammaproteobacteria > Pseudomonadales > Pseudomonadaceae > Aquipseudomonas. The sequence continues at coordinate 6,750 of NZ_JBARTQ010000555.1, forward strand.
TTGATTCGACGGCGCAGCAATTCTTCAATGGCGACTTGCAAGCCTTGGTCGCCCACTACCGTGCCAGCGATGACCCGGTGTTTCGCAGCGACGCCAACAGCCTGGGCACCTTGCTCGATCGCCAAGTGGCGTTGGACAAGCAATTCCAGGCCATGCAAGGCCCGTGGTACATCCGCGTGCTGCAAGTGGCGGTGGCCGCCGACCCGGACATTCGCCTGGAAACCTGGAACGGTTACAGCTACCAGATCCTGCTGACACCTGAAGCCATGGGCTGGGGCCTGGGCGGGGCGATGCTGTTGTCGTTTGGCCTGGAGTGCCTGTTCCGGTTGATCGACTGGGTGGTGTTGGGCGGCAAGCGCCTGCGCCAGAGCCGGCCGATTGAAGAGCGTGACCTGAAGGGCCTCTAAAGGTCGACTCGGTCAATTGGGGAGCAGGCAAGCCCGCTCCCACAGGTTTAGCCCGGGTTCGTCAGTGGCTCAGCACCATCCGGTCTTCGCCGACCTCTTCGGCATACCGCGCCACGACCTTCTGGCACAGCCCCACAATCTCCTCCACCAATTCCACCCCCACGCGCCACGACACCACCACCTGCAAATTCGGCAGTGTCTGCGCCATCGGCAACATCACCAATTCCCCGCGTGCCAGTTCCTCGCTGACCAGCACCGGCGGCAGCGCGCCAATCCCGAAACCATCGCGCAACAAGCGCGTGATCGCCGACACCGAATTCACGCAGTTCATCCGTGGCGCGGCCACGCCGTTGGCTTGCATCAGGCTCAGCACGTCCTGGTGCGGGTGGGAGTTTTTCGAGTAGGTGATGATGCGCTCCTGGGCCAGTTCGGCGAGGGAGGCGTAATCGCGGTTGTAGATCGAATGGCTGGCGACGATCCAGGCCATCGGGTGGCTGGCCAGCTCCAGGCTACGCACGGTTTCGAGGCGCAGCAGGTCGGTTTGCAGGATTAAGTCGAGGAAGCCTTTTTGCAGCTGATCGCTGAGGTTAAGCGCGGTATCGGCGACCAACTCGATTTCCACCAAGGGAAAGTGGTCCATCAATTCGGCCACCAGTGGGCTGAGCCAAGTGTGGATGACCGTGTCCATGGCGCCGATCCGAATCCTTCCGACTTTGCTGCTGGTGGTTTCCAGGGACTGCTTCAACCCCTGCATGGTCACCATCATCTGCTCGGCGTAATCGAGCACCTTCAAGCCTTCGGGGGTCAGGCTCACGCCGCGTGAATCGCGCAGAAACAGTTTCACGCCCAACTCGCTTTCGAGCACGGCGATGCGGCTGGAAATCGAGGCCTGGGTGGTGAACAGCTTTTCGGCGGTCAGGCGAAAGCTCTTGAGCTTGGCCACCCAGACGAAGGTTTCGAGGAACTTCAAATTCATGGGATCAACTTTTCTTATGCATGGATCGGTTTTTATTAGTTGGACGCCGCACCGGGCAAACGCCAAAAATCGAGCTATTCCACGATAAGCGTCGTTAGGGTGTCAGGACAAGTTGCGAGTTCTGTGTAAAAAATCCCACACTACAAAAATACAAAGCCTACAGGAGCAACCACCGTGAGCCGTCTGCTTTTGAATTGCGACATCGGCGAAAGCTTTGGCAACTGGACCCTGGGTCTGGACGCCGAGGTCATGCCGTTCATTGATTGCGCCAACGTGGCCTGTGGCTTCCATGCCGGCGACCCGAGCATCATGCGCAAGACCGTCACCCTGGCGCTCAAGCATGGCGTGCAAGTGGGTGCGCACCCGGCGTACCAGGACCTGCAAGGTTTCGGCCGTCGCTCCATGGCCTACACACCGCAGGAAATCCAGGACCTGTTGCACTACCAGGTTGGCGCCCTCGACGGCATCTGCCGCGCGCAAGGCGGGCGGGTCAGCTACGTCAAACCCCATGGCGCGATGTACAACGACATGATGGCCAACCCTGCGCAATTGCGCGCTGTAGTGCAGGCCGTGGCGGCCTATGGCGACCTGCCGTTGATGCTGCTGGCTACCCGCGACAACAGCGCGGCGCAAGCGCTGGGGGATGAATACGGCGTGACCCTGTGGTTCGAAGCCTTCGCCGACCGAGCCTACGACCACAAGGGCCACCTGGTTTCGCGCCAGTTGCCGGGCGCTGTTCACCACGACGCCGACACCATCGTTCAGCAGGCGCTGACTATTTCCCGGGGTGAACCCCTGACCGCCAGCGACGGCAGCGCCCTGGTGCTGCAGGCCAACACCCTGTGCGTACACGGCGACAACGCCAGCTCGATCGCCGCCGTGCAGCGCATCCGCGAGGCCTTGAAGCCAGCATGAAGGCACGGATTGAAGTGGTGGCCATCGACTGCCTGATGGTGCGTCTGTTTGAGGTGATTGCAGAAGCCAACATGCCGTGGATGCTTGCCGCCACACAGCGCTTGCGTGAAGGTTTCGGCGCGGCGCTGGTGGACCTGGTGCCGTCCTACACCACCTTGATGGTGCATTACGACCTCAGGGTATTGAGCCCGGCCCAGGCGCGTGGGTTGATCGACCAGGCGCTCACCGACCTGCGACCGCAGGCTCAAGGCAGTGGGCAGTGTCACGTGTTGCCGGTGTGGTACGACCTGAGCGTAGGCCCTGAACTGACGTTGCTCAGCCAACGCAGCGGCCTGTCGGTCGACGATGTGATTCGCCGCCACAGTGCCCACGAGTACCAGGTTTTCGCCCTCGGCTTCGCCCCAGGGTTTGCCTTTATGGGCCTGGTGGATGAAATCCTTGCCACGCCCCGCCTCAATACTCCGCGCAAACGCGTGGCCGCCGGCAGCGTCGGCATCGCCGAACGGCAAACCGCCGCCTACCCGGTGGTGTCGCCCGGTGGCTGGAACCTGATCGGCCGCACGCCGGCCAAACTCTTCGACCGCGAGCGCGACGGCTACAGCCTGATGCAACCCGGCGACACGGTGCGCTTCGAGGCGGTCAGCCACGCGCAGTTCATCCACTTGGGTGGCGATGACACGCCGCTGGAGGCGCAGGCATGAGCCGCTTGTCGATTGAGGCCAGCACGCCGCTGTGCCTGTTGCAGGACGCCGGGCGGTTTGGCGTGCGCCATTTGGGCGTAACCCAAGGCGGCGCGCTGGACTGGGTGTCGATGTCCTGGGCCAATTGGTTGCTGGACAATGCGCTGGATGCGCCGGTGGTAGAAATCACCTTGGGCGGCTTCACCGTGCAGGCCGAGGACTATTGCCTGCTGGCATTGGCTGGTGCGGATCTGGGCGCGTACATCGATGAACGGGCGATCAGCCCGGGGCGCAGTTTTATCCTGCAAAAAGGCCAGCGTTTGCGCTTTACCCAGCCGTTCATGGGTGCCCGGGCTTATCTGGCGGCTCCGGGCGGGTTTGATGCGCCGGCTGTGCTGGGCAGTTGCGCAACCGTTGTGCGTGAGGAGTTGGGCGGGCTGGACGGTTTCGGCAAGGCGTTGGCCGAAGGCGGGCGCTTGGCGTACTCCGGTGTAGGCGGCGCGATGAAAGTGCTCAGCGCGCCGGATTTGCCGGCAAAGGCGCCGTTGGACGTGATCGTCGGCGCCCAAATTGGCCAGTTCAGCGGGCAAAGTCTGTTTGATGCTTTCAACACCGAATGGGCCTTGGACAGCCGCGCCGACCGCATGGGTATGCGCTTGCTGGGCACGCCGCTGCAGTACCAGGGGCCGTCGCTGATTTCCGAAGGGATTCCGTTGGGGGCGATTCAGGTGCCGCCAGATGGGCAGCCGATTGTGTTGCTCAATGATCGGCAGACGATTGGTGGTTACCCGCGACTGGGCGCGTTGACGCCGTTGGCGCTGGCGCGGCTGGCGCAGTGTTTGCCGGGGGAGAAAGTCAGGTTGACGCCGGTGGTGCAGGAGACGGCGCATCGGCAGCACATTGAGTATGTGCAGCGGTTCATGAACTGCTGAAAGCATCGCAGGCAAGCCAGCTCCCACCTTTGAATGCATTTCAAACCTGGAATGCATTCAAAGGCTGAAATGCATTCAAACCTGGAATGTATTCAAAGGCTGAAATGCATTCCAAGGCTCAAGTGCATTCCCCTGTGGGAGCGGGCTTGCCCGCGAATGCGGTGGATCAGTCACTGATGCAGTGACTGACACTGCGCCTTCGCGAGCAAGCCCGCTCCCACACAAGCCTGCTCCCACATTGGGACCTGCACTTATTTGGAGAGAAACCGCATCCCTTCCTCCAGCCCGCGCAGCGTCAGCGGGTACATCTGATCTTCCACCAACTCCCGCACAATCCCGGTCGACGCCGTATACCCCCACGTGTCTTTCGGGTACGGATTAATCCAGATCAGCTTCTTGTACTTGGCCATGAAGCGCTGCATCCACACATACCCGGCCTCCTCATTCCAGTGCTCGACACTGCCGCCGGCCTGGGTGATTTCATACGGCGCCATCGACGCATCGCCGATGAAGATCACTTTGTAGTCAGCCCCGTACTTGTGCAGCAAATCCTGGGTGGAGGTGCGTTCCGAGGTGCGGCGCTGGTTGTTTTTCCACACCGACTCGTAGACGAAGTTATGGAAGTAGAAGTACTCCAAATGCTTGAACTCGGTCTTGCACGCCGAAAACAACTCTTCGCAGATCTTCACGTGAGCGTCCATCGAGCCGCCGATATCGAACAGCAGCAACAGCTTGATGGTGTTGCGCCGCTCCGGGCGCATCTGAATGTTCAGCAAGCCGGCATCGCGGGCGGTGTGGTCGATGGTACCGTCGATGTCCAGCTCTTCCGCCGCACCCTGGCGCGCGAATTTGCGCAGGCGGCGCAGGGCGATCTTGATGTTGCGCGTGCCCAGCTCCACCTGGTCGTCGAGGTTCTTGTAGTCGCGCTGGTCCCAGACCTTGACCGCCTTGCCCTGACGCTTGCCGGCGTCCCCCACGCGAATGCCTTCCGGGTTGTAGCCGCCGGAGCCGAACGGGCTGGTGCCGCCGGTGCCGATCCACTTGTTGCCGCCGGCGTGGCGTTCTTTCTGTTCTTCCAGGCGTTTCTTGAATTCTTCGATCAGCTTGTCGAGGCCACCGAGAGACTGGATTTGCGCGCGTTCCTCGTCGCTCAGCGAGCGTTCGAATTCCTTGCGCAGCCAATCTTCGGGGATCAGCGCCTGCAAGTGATCGTCGAGCTTTTCCAGGCCGTTGAAATAGGCGCCGAAGGCTCGGTCGAACTTGTCGAAATGGCGTTCGTCCTTGACCAGGATCGCCCGCGCCAAGTAGTAGAACTCGTCCATGTCGGCGAAGACCACGCGCTGTTTTAGCGCATTGATCAGGTCGAGCAGCTCACGCACCGAGACCGGCACCTTGGCTGCACGCATTTCATTGAACAGGTTGAGCAACATGGCAGGCGCCCTTATCGGTTACCGCGACGGCTCATGAACGCCAGGCGCTCCAGCAACTGCACGTCCTGCTCGTTTTTCACCAGGGCACCGGCCAGGGGCGGGATCGCCTTGGTCGGGTCGCGCTCACGCAGCACGGCTTCGCCGATGTTGTCGGCCATCAGCAACTTGAGCCAGTCGACCAGTTCGGAGGTGGACGGCTTTTTCTTCAGGCCTGGCACTTTGCGCACGTCGAAGAACACGTCCAGCGCTTCGCTGACCAGATCCTTCTTGATGTCGGGGTAGTGCACGTCGACGATTTTTTGCAGGGTGGTGCGGTCGGGGAAGGCGATGTAATGGAAGAAGCAGCGGCGCAGGAACGCGTCCGGCAGCTCTTTTTCGTTGTTGGAGGTAATGATGATGATCGGGCGCTTCTTCGCCTTGATGGTCTCGTCGATTTCGTAGACGTAGAACTCCATCTTGTCGAGTTCCTGCAGCAGGTCGTTAGGGAACTCGATGTCGGCTTTGTCGATTTCGTCGATCAGCAGGATCACCCGCTCTTCGGACTCGAACGCTTCCCAGAGCTTGCCCTTCTTCAGGTAGTTGCGCACGTCGTGCACTTTGTCCACGCCCAACTGCGAGTCGCGCAGGCGGCTGACCGCGTCGTACTCGTAGAGGCCCTGATGCGCCTTGGTGGTGGATTTGATGTGCCAGGTGATCAGCCTGGCGCCAAAGGACTCGGCCAGTTGCTCGGCGAGCATGGTCTTGCCGGTACCGGGTTCGCCCTTGACCAGCAATGGCCGTTCCAGGGTGATAGCGGCGTTGACGGCCAGTTTCAGGTCATCGGTAGCCACATAGGCCTGGGTGCCTTCGAACTTCATCGGTCATTCCTCGAATTCATCAATGCCCGGACTATACCGCGCAGCCCCGGCGACTGTGAACGCAGACGGGTTATTCAGTCTCTGAATGGCCGGTCACGGCACCACCTCTCAGTGGTACTG
>NZ_JBARTQ010000556.1:0-6431 GCF_049645325.1 Pseudomonas sp.
GCGCTGAAGACTGGCGCGAAACCCTGACTGCCCATCTGCAACAAGTCCTGCCGGACTACATGGTGCCCAACCAGTGGCTGCTGCTGGACCAGATGCCGCTGTCGCCCAACGGCAAACTGGACCGCAAGGCGTTGCCTAAGCCGGACGCGGCCGCGCAGCCAGCCTACGTGGCTCCGCGCAGCGAGCTGGAGCAGCGCATCGCGTCGGTCTGGGCCGAGGTGTTGCGCGTCGAGCAGGTGGGCGTCACCGACAACTTCTTCGAGTTGGGTGGTGACTCGATCATTTCGATCCAGGTGGTCGGGCGTGCGCGCCAGGCGGGGATTCATTTCACGCCTAAAGAACTGTTCCAGTACCAGACAGTGCAAGGCCTGGCAGGCATCGCGCGCTGCGGTGAAACCGTATCCATTGTCGACCAGGGCCCGGTTAGCGGCAGCCTGGCGTTGTTGCCGTTCCAGCGGTGGTTTTTCGACAGTGCCATGCCCGAGCCAAGGCACTGGAACCAATCGGTGTTGCTCACCTCACGTGCGCCCATGCACGCTGGCCTGATCGAACAGGCATTGCAGGCACTGGTGCAGCACCACGATGCGCTGCGTCTGCGTTTCAACCACGCGGCGGATGGCTGGAGCGCCCATCACGCGCCTGTCGAACCGTTGCAGTCGCTGTTGCATCAGGCAACGTTGCAAACGAGCGATGAGATCGAAGCGGCCTGCGACGCAGCCCAACGCAGCCTGGACATAGAGCATGGCCCGCTGTTGCGCGGCCTGTTGATCAACCTGGCCGATGGCACCCAGCGCTTGCTGCTGGTGATCCATCACTTGGCGGTGGATGGCGTGTCGTGGCGGGTGTTGCTGGAAGATCTGCAGCAGGCCTACCAAAGCGTCTCGGATGGCAAGACCGTCGCCCTTGCCGCCAAGACGACTGCCTTCAAAACCTGGGCCGAACGCTTGCAGGCCTACGCTGTGGGCGATGTGTTGCGTGCCGAAAGCGCTTGGTGGCAGGCGCAGCTCAAGGCGGTGGATGCTGAATTGCCCTGCAAGACGAGCGCTGCCATCGTGCGCAATGACCAGGCGCGCACTGTGCACGTGCAATTAGGCCGCGACCTGACACAACGTCTGTTGCAGCAGGCCCCGGTGGCTTATCGCACTCAAGTCAACGACCTGTTGCTGACGGCGTTGGCACGGGTCATCGGCCGCTGGAGCGAGCAAGCTTCGACGCTGATCCAGCTTGAGGGGCATGGGCGTGAAGAGCTGTTCGACGCTATTGATTTGAGCCGCACGGTGGGCTGGTTCACCACTGCATTCCCGGTACGTTTGACGCCTGAGCAGGACCTGGCGGGCTCCATCAAGCGCATCAAGGAGCAACTGCGCTCGGTTCCCAACAAGGGTATTGGTTTCGGCGTGCTGCGCTACTTGGCGGACGCGCAAACCCAGCAGGTGTTCAGCCAGTTGCCGCAGCCGCGTATCACCTTCAACTATCTGGGGCAATTGGACAGCCAGTTCGATCGCGGAGCGCTGTTTGCCCCGGCCGTTGAGTCCGTTGGCAGCGAGCAGAGCCCGCTGGCGCCGCTGGCTAACTGGCTGGTGCTCAACGGGCAGGTTTACGACGGCCAATTCAGCCTGGGCTGGACCTTCAGCGACGTGTTGTTTGAGGCGGCCACCGTGCAGCGCCTGGCAGATGACTACATCGTCGAACTGACCGGGTTGATCGAGCATTGCAGTGATCCCGCCCACGGCGCCGTGACGCCGTCGGACGTCCCGTTGGCTGCGCTGACCCAGGCACAACTGGACGCGTTGCCCGTGCCTTGTGCAAACATCGAAGACATCTACCCCTTGTCGCCGATGCAACAGGGCATGCTGTTCCACAGCCTTTACCAGCAAGGCGGCGGTGATTACATCAACCAGTTGCGGGTCAACGTACAAGGGCTTGATGTGGAGCGTTTCCGTGCCGCCTGGCAGGACGCCGTACACCACCACGACAGCCTGCGCAGTGGCTTCATCTGGGAAAGTGAACAGCAACTGCCTTTACAGGTTGTGCACCGGCAGGCCGTGGTGCCGTTCACCGTCTACGATTGGCAGTCGCGCACCGATCTGGCGGATGCCGTGCAGCAATTGGCCGACACACAGCGTGAACAGGGTTTCGACCTGAAGGCCGCGCCGCTGCTGCGTCTGGACCTGGTGCGCAGCGGCCCCGACAACATTGAGCTGATCTACACCAGTCATCACATTCTGATGGACGGTTGGAGCAATGCGCAGTTACTTGGGGAAGTCCTGCAGCGCTACAGCGGTACGCAGCCGGCCGCCCGGGCGGGTCGCTATGGCGACTATATCGCCTGGCTGCAACGCCAGGACAACGCTCTCGGCGAGCGTTTCTGGAAAGAGCAACTGGCTGCGCTGGAGGAACCGACTCGCTTGGCAAGCACCCTGCAGTCGGCCCAGCCGAGCCACGGCTACGCCGATCTGTACGACGTCATCGACACCCAGCAGACACGGGATCTGGAGGCGTTTGCCCGTCGCCACAAAGTGACCCTCAACACCGTCGTGCAGGCCGCCTGGGCGCTCCTGCTGCAACGCCGTACGGGTCAATCGACCGTGGCGTTTGGTGCCACGGTCGCAGGGCGCCCGGCGGATGTGCCAGGTGCGCTGCAGCAGGTCGGGCTGTTTATCAACACCTTGCCAGTGATTACCAGCGTGTCGGCCGAGTGTGAGGTGGGCGAGTGGCTGCAAGCGTTGCAGTCACTCAACCTGCGCTTGCGCGAGTACGAGCACACGCCGTTGTTCAATATCCAGCGCTGGGCCGGGCAGGGCGGTGAAGCCCTGTTCGATAGCCTGTTGGTGTTCGAAAACTACCCGGTGTCGCAGGCGCTTGAGCAAGGCGCGCCCGCGGGGCTGGTGTTTGGCCAGGTGCATAGCCAGGAGCAGAGCAACTACCCGCTGACCCTGGCGGTGGGTCTGGAAGAGCGCTTGTCGTTGCATTACAGCTACGACCGGCAACACTTCTCGCCTGTTGCGGTTGAGCAGGTGAATGTGCAACTGCGCCACCTGTTGCAGCAGATAGTTGAAGTGGGCGCACACGGGCGCGTCGATGAGATTGACCTGTTCGACACGGCAAGCCGCCAGTTGATCCTGAAGGACTGGAACCCGTCGGTTGCGGCCTATGCGCCAACGGGCTGCCTGCACCACCTGATCGAAACGCAGGTGGCAAAAGCGCCGCACGCTGTGGCACTGGTGTGTGAAGGTGAGCAGTTGACCTACGCGGAGTTGAATCGTCGTGCGAACCGCCTGGCTCATGCGCTGATAGCCAGCGGCGTGGGCCCCGAAGTGCTCGTGGGCATCGCCGTGGAGCGCTCGTTCGAGATGCTGGTGGGCGTGCTGGCGATTCTCAAGGCCGGGGGCGCTTACGTGCCGCTGGACCCGGCGTATCCCCAAGAGCGCTTGCAGTACATGATCGAGGACAGCGGCTTGGCCCTGCTGCTTACGCAAGAACACTTGCCGCGCCCGGTCGGTGTGCGCAGCCTGCTGATCGGTGCCGATTACCCCGCCATCGAGCACAACCCGGAGGTGGCTGTCGGTCCGGAAAACCTGGCGTACGTCATCTACACCTCAGGCTCGACCGGCAAGCCGAAGGGCACATTGTTACCGCACAGCAACGTCGTGCGTTTGTTCGAGGCCACTCAGGGCTGGTTTGATTTTGGTGCGCAGGATTGCTGGTCGCTGTTCCATTCCTATGCGTTCGATTTCTCGGTGTGGGAGATTTTCGGTGCGTTGCTGTACGGCGGGCGTTTGCTGATTGTGCCGCAGGACGTCAGCCGTTCGCCGCAGGCTTTCTTCGATCTGCTCTGCACCGCGCAGGTCACGGTGCTGAACCAGACGCCATCGGCGTTCAAGCAATTGATGCAAGTGGCCTGTGCGGATCAGGCGTCGCGCAACCTGTCGCTGCGGTACGTGGTGTTCGGCGGCGAAGCCTTGGACGTGAACAGCCTGCGCCCATGGTTCGAACGCTTCGGCGATTCGGCGCCGCAACTGATCAATATGTACGGCATCACCGAGACCACCGTGCACGTGACTTACCGGCCGTTGTCGCAAGCCGACCTGGAAAACGACGCCTCCAGCCCGATTGGCGTGGCGATTCCTGACCTGTCGTGGTACGTGCTGGACCGGGACCTGAAACCGGTTCCGGCAGGTTGCATCGGTGAGTTGTTCATCGGCGGAGCCGGGCTGGCGCGGGGTTACTTGAACCGCGCCGACCTGAGCAGTACGCGGTTTATCCCGAACCTGTTCTCGGGCACGGGCGACCGCCTGTACCGCACCGGTGACCTGGCCCGCTATCGCGCTGATGGGGTGATTGACTACGTAGGACGCATTGACCATCAGGTGAAGATTCGCGGTTTCCGTATCGAACTGGGTGAAATCCAGGCGCGCCTGCTGGCGCAGGCCTCGGTGCGTGAAGCGGTGGTGCTGGCCCATGAAGGGCTCGGCGGCACTCAGTTGGTCGGCTACGTGGTGCCTGTCGACCGCGTCGACGATGCGGGTGCCTGGCGCGAAACCCTCAAGGCGGCCCTGCGTGAGGATTTGCCGGAGTACATGGTGCCTGCACACATGTTGCTTTTGGACCGGATGCCGCTGACCGCGAATGGCAAGCTGGACCGCAAGGCACTCCCCGAGCCCGACGCCAGCTTGTTGCAGCAGGCCTACGTGGCGCCCCACAGCGAGCTGGAACACAAGGTGGCGGCGGTATGGGCGCAGGTACTCGGGCTGGAGCGGGTGGGCATGGGCGACAACTTCTTCGAGCTCGGCGGCCATTCCTTGCTGGCCACCCAGGCGATGTTGCGCCTGCGCGAGCAGTTGGGCCTGGATATCACGATCAAGACCTTGTTCACCACCGCTGATCTGGCCGAGTTTTGCCAAGTCGTGCAGGCGCTTGAGCCAGAATTTGAACCTATTCACGATGTTTTGGCTAAATCAATGGAGGCCCTCAATCGTTTATCTGCCGATGAACTTGAAAAACTGATTTCCTAGTGAGGACCACACATGCAGCAATTGATCGAATCGGTAGGCGCGCTTTCTCCCGAGAAACGCAAAGCTCTGGCGATTCTGCTGAGTCAGAAGGGGATCAATCTCTACGGTATCGCGCCTATTTTTCGGCGTGCTGCCGGCGAGCCTCTTCGGCTTTCCTATGCTCAGGAGCGGCAGTGGTTCCTCTGGCAGTTGGACCCTGACAGCGCGGCCTACCATATTCCGACAGCGTTGCGCCTGCGGGGTCAGTTGGACAAGGCGGCGCTGCAGCACAGTTTCGATGCGTTGGTGGTACGCCATGAAACCTTGCGCACCGGGTTTGTCCGTGAGCAGGGGCAATTGCTGCAAGTGGTCCATGCGCCGTTCTCGCTGCCTGTTACGGTCAGGGCTGTACCGGTTTGTGAATCGGATGCGGCGCTGGAAGCTTGGCTGAAGGCGGCGATCGAACAGGAAATCAGCCAGACCTTCGACTTGATGCACGGGCCGCTGGTGCGCGCCACGCTGCTGCAAATAGCCGAGGATGATCATGTGTTGGTGCTGGTTCAGCACCACATCGTGTCGGATGGCGCGTCGATGCAGGTAATGGTCGAGGAATTGATCGAGGCCTATGCGGGCTGCTGTCGTGGTGAGGTGCCGGCGCAAGGGGATCTGCCGATCCAGTATGCCGACTACGCGCAATGGCAACGCAGTTGGATGGACGCCGGTGAGCGTGAGCGGCAATTGGCCTATTGGGTCGAGCAGTTGGGCGGTGAGCAGCCTGTGCTTGAATTGCCGCTGGATCGCCCACGGCCGGCGGTGCAAAGCTATCGTGGCGCGCGTCTGGATATCCCGGTGCCCGCGGCCTTGGGCGCAGCCTTGCAGGTGTTGGCCCGCCGCGAGGGCGCAACCCTCTACATGCTGTTGCTGGCGGCGTTCCAGACGCTGCTGCACCGTTACAGCGGGCAGCGCGACGTGCGCGTGGGTGTGCCTGTCGCCAACCGCAACCGTGCGGAAACCGAGCGTTTAATCGGCTTTTTCGTCAATACCCAGGTGCTCCAGGCGCGAATCGACGGCCAGTTGAGCTTTCGCGATGTGTTGCAACAGGTCAAGACGGCGGCGCTTGGCGCCCAGGAACATCAAGACCTGCCGTTTGAGCAACTGGTGGAGGCGTTGGCCCCTGCGCGTAGCTTGAGCCGCAGCCCGTTGTTCCAGGTGCTGTTCAACCACCAGACGGCCGCTCGCGGTAATGAGCAGGTCCTGCAATTGCCTGGGTTGCGCGTTGAGAGCATGGTGTGGGATAGCCAGGCGGCCCAGTTCGACCTGACGCTGGACACCCATGAATCGGCAGACGGGGTGCATGCGTCGTTGACCTATGCCACGGACCTGTTTGATGCCGGCAGCATCGAGCGCATGGCGCAACATTGGCTGGCGCTGCTGCAA
>NZ_JBARTQ010000557.1:0-1970 GCF_049645325.1 Pseudomonas sp.
GAGCTGGCTTGCCTGCGATAGCGGTGAACCAGCCACCCATCCGGCACAGTTACACCGCCATCGCAGGCAAGCCAGCTCCCACATGAGCCAGTTACCACAAAGTCCAGCTCCTACAGTGGGTTATGCGCTGAAACCACCATCAATGGTCAAGCTCGCCCCGGTGATATACCCCGCTTCCGGCCCCGCGAGATACGCCACAAAGCTGGCAATTTCCTCGACATGCCCATAACGGCCCACCGCCATCAACCCGATCAGCGTCTCGGCAAATTCACTGTTCGCCGGGTTCATGTCGGTGTCCACCGGCCCTGGCTGCACATTATTGATCGTGATGCCGCGCGGCCCCAGGTCGCGTGCCAAACCTTTGGTCAAGCCCACCAGCGCCGCCTTGCTCATCGCATACGGGCCGCCACCGCCAAACGGCATGCGCTCGGCATTGGTGCTGCCGATGTTGATTACGCGGCCACCTTCACCCATGTGTTTGGCGGCTTCCTGAGTCGCGATAAACACGCTGCGCACGTTGATCGCCAGGGTCTGGTCGAAGTCTTCCAGCTTGAAATCCTCCAGCGGGGCGATGGCCAATACGCCGGCGTTATTCACCAGGATGTCCAGGCGGCCGAACGCTTCGACCGTTGCGTTAACCGCATTGCGAATCGCCGTGGCATCGGCGCTGTCGGCCTGGATCGCCAAGGCTTTGCCGCCGTCGCTGATCACGCTGTTCTGCAGCTCTTCAGCCTTGGCGGCCGAGCTGACGTAGGTAAAGGCAACGCTTGCACCTTGCGCGGCGAGGCGTTTGACGATGGCGGCACCGATGCCGCGGGAACCGCCTTGAATCAAGGCGACTTTACCGATGAGGTTTTGCGTGGTCATGTCGATCTCCCAACCGTTCAAGGCGGTATGCCTTGTTGATGGAACCGAGTATCGACCTCACCCCGCCAGCCCGGTAGACCGTGATTGCTATAGTCTGTGTAAACCAAAAGTTTAGAGTGGGTTGGTATGGAGAGCTTTGGCAGTATCGAATGCTTTGTGCGCAGCGCCGAAGGCGGCAGCTTTGCCGAGGCCGCCCGGCACCTGAGCCTGACGCCGGCGGCGGTGGGTAAAAGCGTCGCCAAGCTGGAAGCGCGGCTCGGTGTTCGGTTGTTTCAGCGCAGCACCCGGCGGCTGACGCTGACCGAAGCCGGCAAGCTGTTCCTCGAAGAAGTCAGCGGCAGCCTCACCACCATCCAAAATGCCGTGGCCAACCTGGCCAGCGCCGAAGGGCGGCCGGTGGGCACGCTTAAAGTCAGCATGGGCACGGTGTTCGGCAATCGTTATGTGGTGCCGCTGTTGGGGGAATTCATGCAGCGCTTTCCGGACATCAGCCCGGACTGGCATTTTGATAATCGTCAGGTCGACCTGATCGGCCAGGGCTTTGATGCCGCCATCGGCGGTGGTTTTGAACTGCCCCAAGGCGTGGTGGCGCGCAAGTTGGCGCCGGCGCACCGCGTGCTGGTGGCTTCACCGGATTACCTGGCGAAACGCCCGCCGGTGTCGGCACCCGAGGATTTGTCACGTTGCCTGGGCATCCTGATCCGTTCGCCGCAAACCGGCCGCGTGCGTTCCTGGCAATTGACCGGCCCCGAACGGGAACAGCGCCCGCTGGTGCTCAAACCGCGCATGACCATGAGCGACTCCGAAGCCGCCTGCTGTGCCAGCGCCCAGGGTATGGGCATTGCGCTGGTCAGCATGCCGATGGCCGTGCCGTTTCTCGACAGCGGGCAAGTGGTGCGGGTGTTACCCGACTGGTATGTCGATGACGGCAACATTTCCATCTATTACGCCGAACACAAACTGCTGCCCGGCAAGACCCGGGCGTTTGTGGATTTCATCATCGAGCAGTTTGTTATCAAGGGGTTGGGGCGGCGGTTCAGTGCCATTTGAGTACGGCGGCATACTGCGTCGCGGCCATCGCGGGCAAGCCTGGCTCCCACATT
>NZ_JBARTQ010000558.1:0-1675 GCF_049645325.1 Pseudomonas sp.
CCGCGGGGTCAAGGGCCGGCACTTCAACCCGCATTTCCCATTTGACTTCCCGAACTTTGGCACGCGATTTGCGCCAGACCCTTGGAAAACAAGGGCATTCAGCCAAATCATGCCAAGCTGACAGGGGAACCCAATGGGTGACTGCCAAAACGAGGATTTGCGGGTCGGTTTTGACAGTCGGTTAAAGCTCAAGTTCCTGGGCAGCCAGATCACGACCGACGCCGGACTGCTGGCCTACCGCGAACTCGACGAAACGCTGGGACTCACTGAAATGGGCGCAGACCTTCTCACCGATTCCCGCCAGGGGAGCAACAAGCAGCACCAACTCGTGCCGCTGTTGCGACAGTCGATCTACAGCCGCTTGGCTGGCTACGAGGATGTCAACGATGCGGAGCGGTTGTGCGTCGATCCGGCCATGCGCCACGTGGTGGGAGGCCGAGCCAGCCAGCCGGAGAAGCAAGCGGCTTCGAGCAGCGAGGTGGGCCGCTTCGAGACGGAGACGCTCAGCACCAAACGCAATCTCACGGCACTGATGCAGCTTCCCGGTCAGTGGATCGATCAGGTGCATCGGCGACGACCGCTGAAAGAACTGATCCTCGACTTGGATAGCTCGGTCAGCGAGACCTACGGTCGGCAACAAGGCACGGCCTACAACGGGCACTTCGAGTGCCTGTGTTACCATCCGCTGTTCCTATTCAATCAGTTCGGCGATTTGGAAAGCGTCATGCTGCGGCGCGGCAACAAGGCTAGCGCCAAATATTGGCGGCGGGTGCTGCTGCCGGTCATCGAGCGTTATCGGCATCTGGACATCCCCAAGTTCTTTCGGGGTGATGCGGCCTTCGCCAATCCGGCGCTGTACCGAGTGCTGGAGAAAGAGGGCTATCGTTACGCCATTCGCCTCAAAGCCAACGCCGTGTTGGAGCGGGAAATCGAGCATCTGCTGACTCGTCCGGTGGGCCGGCCTTCGCACCGGCCCAAGATCTTCTACCACAGCTTTCAGTATCAAGCCAAGTCGTGGCAGCGGGCGCGGCGCGTGGTTGCCAAGGTTGAGTGGCACGCGGGTGAGTTGTTCCCGCGCGTCGGATTCATCGTGACAAACTTGAATAAGCACTCGAAGAACGTCGTGAAGTTTTACAACGGTCGCGGCACGGCCGAGCAATGGATCAAGGAAGGCAAGAACGCGGTGCAGTGGACCAAGCTCTCTTGCCGCACGTTCAAAGACAACCAGACGCGCCTGCAACTGTTTGCGCTGGCGTATAACCTCGGCAACTTCCTGCGGCGACTGGCCCTGCCCAAGCCAGTGCGGCATTGGTCGCTGACGACGCTGCGGGAGAAGCTGATCAAGATCGGAGCGAAGGTGACACGGCACTCGAAGTACGTGTTCTTTCAACTGGCCGAGGTGGCGGTGACGCGGAACTTGTTTGCCGCGATCCTCGAACGCATCGCGCGGCTGGCGATTCCGCCGCCGCCGATCACGTGACTTGACGCGGGAGCGGATCAAAGAGTGGAAAACGGGGTTCCCCAGGGAGCAGGTCTGCGCCGATCCAGAGATTGACGCTGAAAAACGCTCCGGTGCGCCCCGTTTTCAGGTTTTCGACCGCGATCAAGCGGTACGGGCGTAGGAAAAACGAAAAACACTTGCCGCGCGCTAGACACGGGGGGGGGGCGCGATGTT
>NZ_JBARTQ010000559.1:0-12805 GCF_049645325.1 Pseudomonas sp.
CGAATGCAGGGTGCCAGTCACTGAACAATCGACTGATACACCGCTTTCGCGAGCAAGCCCGCTCCCACATTGGGTTTTGCAGTGTTCGGGAAAATCGTGTGCTGACGAATTACAACGGCAAGGTGTAGTGCAACGAGTAACTCTCTACCCCGTCGTTGTTGCTGCTGATCCCCGCGTTGGAATAGTGGGTCGCGCGGATGCCCACCTCATGCCCACCGGCAAAACGCAGCCCAAACCCCAAGCGGTCTTCGAACTGGAAGGCCTGGCCAATGTTGTTGTCTTCAACCTGCGTGCGCGAGAACACCGCCACGCCAATCCCCGCCTCGATGTACGGTTTGACCTTCTCGCCGGCAAACTCATACACAAATACCGGCGAGAACGACAGGCTGCTGACGCTTGCGCGCTTGTCGCCATCCCAGTAGGTATAGGCGCCACTCCAGTAACCGGTCAACCGGCCTGTATCGCTCTGCCACCAGCTTTTATCCCAGTCTGATGTCAGCCCCAAGCGATAGGTCATGGTCGAATCGCTGGTGCTCCCCACACCCAACTCCAGGCCGGCGGCCTGGGCTGAAACCGAGTGTCCCACCACCACGGCCGCAATCGCAGCCAAACAGAACAAGCGCTTCATAAGAAACAGTCCTTTGAGAACGAAGTTGTATGGTTTTAAACAGGCAATCTCGCTATAGAAGCCAACGCAGTGTCAGAAGTTCAGCCTCTAAGGGCGATATTTCACGAATTTTTCACGCGCCGAAGCTTCTCACAACACCGGGGTATTTCCATAGTGTCGGTAGGATATTTCTGAGGTGATCGGCGTCGCCACTGGTCCAGAACTGCGCAGTCTCTGGATTGCCACTGGCCAGCAGGTCGCGCTCGCCCAATAGACGCTTGAGCTGACGTGCCACGGCGGCACCGGTGTCGATCAGGATGATGCTGGGGGGAAGCATCTGCGCCAGGAGCGGCTTGAGGAAGGGGTAATGGGTGCAGCCAAGAATAATGGTGTCGCAACCGGCGCTGAGCAGCGGTTCGATGTAACCCTGCAACAGCTGGCGCAATGCAGGGTTGCCAAGGTCGCCGGTTTCAATCAATTCCACCAGGCCGGGGCACGGTTGGGTGATCACGCGCACATCAACGGCGAAGCGGTCGAGCAAGGCGGCGAACTTGGCGCTTTGCAAGGTGCCGGTGGTAGCCAGTACACCGACCACCCCACTGCGAGTGGCGGCGGCCGCCGGTTTGACGGCGGGCTCCATGCCCACCAGGGGCCAGTCGGGGTAGTCCTGGCGCAAATCAGCGACGGCGGCGACGGTCGCGGTGTTGCAGGCAATGACAAAGGCCTTGGCGCCACGCGCACGGAAAAACTCGGCGACCAGACGCGAACGCTGAAGGATGAATGCCGGCGTTTTCTCGCCGTAAGGAATATTCCCGCCATCCGCCACATACAGCAGTGATTCATGGGGCAGTAACTGCTGGATTTCATCCAGCACCGACAACCCGCCGACGCCGGAATCGAACACACCGATGGGCGCGTCGTTAACCATGTGCAGTCCCACATACGCTGCAGCCGGGGTCGCGCTTGACGCGCAGTTCGCGAAACCGCGTGGTCAAGGCATCGATCAGCAACAGGCGGCCCACCAGCGGTTCGCCGAAACCGGCCAGCAGTTTCAAGGCTTCAAGTGCTTGCAGGCTGCCGACCACCCCCACCAGCGGGCCCACCACGCCGGCTTCGCTGCAGGTCAGTTCGGTATCGCTGCCGTGCCCGTATAGACAGTGGTAGCAGGGGCTGTCGTCGCGACGCGGGTCAAACACCGACAACTGCCCCTCAAGACGAATTGCGGCGCCACTGATCAACGGCTTGCCGCCGGTAACGCAGGCGGCGTTGACGGCTTCGCGTGTGGAGAAGTTATCGCTGCAGTCGAGCACCACGTCCACCGCCGCCACGGCTGCCGCCAGCGAGTCAGCGTCCAGCGCGGTGCGGTGGGCCACCAGGTTGATTTCAGGGTTGATGGTGCTCAGGCGACGCATGGCCGAATCGACCTTGGTCTGCCCGACGCTGTCGGTGTCATGGATGATCTGGCGTTGCAGGTTGGTCAGGTCGACGCTGTCGAAGTCCGCCAGGTGCAACTCGCCCACGCCGGCAGCGGCCAGATAAAGCGCGACGGGCGCACCCAGGCCACCCAAGCCGACGATCAAGGCGCGGCTGTTTTTCAGCCGCAACTGGCCGTCAATGTCGACATGCTGCAACAGGATCTGTCGGCTATAGCGCAACAGCTCCTGATCGGTCAGCACGGGCGGCGTCCCAGGGTAATGCGTTCGTGGCCGCCGAGGTCGATGCGGCTGTGGACGTCTTCAAAGCCCTCGCCCGACAACAACTCACGAACGGCCGCGGCTTGGTCGTAACCGTGCTCCAGCAACAACCAGCCACCAGCGTTCAAGTGGGCCGAGCTCTGCGCGATGATCACGCGCAGGTCGTCGAGGCCATCATGGCCTGCTACCAGCGCGCTGGCCGGCTCAAAGCGCACATCGCCCGCGACCAGATGCGGGTCGTTATCGGCGATGTAGGGCGGGTTGCTGATGATCAGGTCGAAGCGCTGACCTTGCAGGGCGCTGAACCAATGGCTGTTCAACACCGTAGCGTTCTTCAGGTGCAGGCGCTGGCGATTGCGTTCGGCCAACGCCACGGCTTCCAGCACGCGGTCGACGGCCGTCACTTGCCAGGCCGGGCGTTCGCTGGCCAGGGCCAAGGCGATGGCGCCGCTGCCGGTGCCCAGGTCGAGGACCTTGGCGGGCGTAGCCGGCAATAATTCCAGGGCCGCTTCCACCAGCATTTCGGTTTCGGGGCGCGGGATCAGCGTGTGCGGCGCGACCTCCAGGTCCAGTTTCCAGAAGCCTTGCTGGCCGAGAATATAGGCCACCGGCTCACCGCTGCGGCGACGCTGCAGGTAGTCGGCGAAGGTCAGCGCGTGCTCACTGCTGACGATTTTTTCCGGCCAGGTGTGCAGGTAACTGCGGGACTTGCCCAAGGCAGCGGCCAGCAACAATTCCACATCCAGGCGCGCGGTAGGCGAGTCAGGCAGGTCGGCGGCGCGCAGCAGGCTGGCAATGATGGTCATTTATTCACCTATCGCCGCCAGTTGATCGGCCTGGTATTCGGCGAGCAAGGGCTCGATCACCGCGTCTACGCCACCGGCGAGAATCTCGTCCAGGGAATAAAGGGTGAGGTTGACCCGGTGGTCGGTGACCCGGCCCTGGGCAAAGTTGTAGGTACGGATGCGCTCGGAACGGTCGCCCGAGCCCACCAGCAATTTACGCTCGCTGGCAATTGCGTTGGCCGCGGCGCTGGTCTGCTGGTCATTGAGTTTGGCCGACAACCAGGACATCGCCCGCGCACGGTTCTTGTGCTGGGAACGTTCTTCCTGGCACTCCACCACGATGCCGGACGGCAAGTGCGTGATACGGATAGCAGAGTCGGTCTTGTTGACGTGCTGGCCACCCGCGCCCGACGAGCGGTAAGTGTCCACACGCAAATCTGCCGGGTTGATCTCGATCGCTTCCTGCTCGTCCGGCTCGGGCAACACCGCCACGGTGCATGCCGAGGTGTGAATGCGGCCCTGGGATTCAGTCGCCGGAACCCGTTGTACGCGGTGCGCGCCGGACTCGAACTTCAGCTTGCCGTAGACGTTGTCGCCTTCAACCCGCGCGATGACTTCTTTATAGCCGCCATGCTCACCAATATTCTCGGACAGGATCTCGACGCGCCAGCCGCGACGTTCGGCATACCGTGAGTACATGCGGAACAGATCACCGGAGAAAATCGCCGCCTCGTCACCGCCGGTGCCGGCGCGGATTTCAAGGAACACGTTGCGCCCGTCGTTCGGGTCTTTGGGCAACAACATGCGTTGCAGGTCGCCTTCCAGCTCAATCAGCTTTTCTTTGGCTTCGCGGACTTCTTCCACGGCCATTTCACGCATGTCCGGGTCGCTGTCCTTGAGCAGCGCCTGGGCGCCTTCGAGGTCGGCCTGGGTTTTCAGCCACTGGGTATAGGTGGCCGCAATCGGCTCAACTTCGGCGTATTCCTTGGAATAGGTGCGGAATTTGGTTTGATCGGAAATGATCTCGCCATCGCCGAGCAAGGCGGTCAGTTCTTCGAAACGGTCCTGGAGCACGTCCAGTTTATTGAGCAGTGACGCTTTCATTGCGGTTTTTTATCCGAAGAGCTATCTGACGCGCCCTCACCGAGGGCAAAGAGTTCCTGGGCCATGGCCAGCGCATCGAGGCGGCCTTCGGCAGTCAACTTTTTAAGCTGCACACTGGGTGCATGGAGCAACTTGTTGGTCAGGCCACGGGCCAGTTGCATCAGCACCTCTTCGGCGCTGCTGCCGTTGGCCAGCAAACGCTGGGCCTTGATCAATTCTTCGTCTCGCAGGCGTTCGCCTTGCTGACGGTATGCCTTGAGCACATCCACCGCCGCCAGTTCACGCAGGCGCACCATGAAATCTTCGGCGCCGGTGCTGACCATTTCCTCGGCGGCCTGGGCAGCGCCCTGGCGGCTCTTGAGGTTTTCGGCGACCACTTCGTGCAAGTCGTCGACGCTGTAGAGGTAAACGTCGTCCAACTCGCCGACTTCAGGCTCGATATCCCGGGGAACGGCAATATCGACCATGAAGATCGGCTTGTGCTTGCGCAGCTTCAGCGCGCTCTCGACCGCGCCTTTGCCGAGGATCGGCAACTGGCTGGCGGTGGAGCTGATCACGATATCGCTGCGCACCAGCTCCGCCGGAATGTCCGAGAGCAGCACGGCGTGGGCACCGAACTGCTCGGCCAGGATGCTTGCGCGCTCCAGTGTACGGTTGGCGACCACGATACGCTTCACGCCCAGGTCGTGCAGGTGGCGGGCGACCAGGGTGATGGTTTCACCGGCGCCGATCAGCAAGGCCTGGCTGCGTTGCAAGTCACTGAAGATCTGCTTGGCCAGGCTGACGGCGGCAAACGCCACGGACACCGGGTTTTCACCGATGGCGGTGTCGGTGCGCACCTGCTTGGCGGAATTGAACGTGGCCTGGAACAGCCGGCCCAGCAGCGGGCCGACGGTACCGGCCTCGCGCGCCACGGCGTAGGCGGACTTCATCTGGCCAAGAATCTGCGGTTCGCCCAACACCAGCGAATCGAGGCCTGCGGCGACGCGCATCATGTGACGAACTGCCGCATCCTCTTCGTGCACATAAGCGCAGGCGCGCAGGTCATCCAGGCCCAAATGGTGATAATCGGCCAGCCAGCGCAGCACCGCATCCGATGAAAGATGCTCCTGCTCTATATAAAGCTCGCTGCGATTGCAGGTTGAAAGGATCGCAGCTTCGCGGCTGTCGGTGAGCCGGCAGAGCTGCTGCAAGGCCTCAACCAACTGCTCCGGCGTAAACGCCACGCGCTCGCGCACGTCCACGGAGGCAGTTTTATGGTTAATACCGAGTGCGAGGAAGGCCATTCAATATCGCTGATGATGTCGGGAAGCCGACAATTGTCCTACTTCGAAAGATCCAGAACAACCACCGTCGTCTATTGTCCTAATGCCTTGTGTCTATTAAAGGCATCCGCTGAGTCTCGGTTATGTTTGGCCGAAGGCTTGTGTCATGATGATCCGACCGCAGGTTAGTCGTCCTCTTCCTATATGAATAGATCTTCCGCGTTGCTCCTTGCTTTTGTCTTCCTCAGCGGCTGCCAGGCCTTGGCCCCCGTGTCGCCGGACGGTACGCCGCCGGTCGAAGACAGCACCCCCGCCCCTGAAAAGCCCAAGGTTTATTCCTCGTTCAGTGAAGAAACGGTCTATAGCCTGCTGACCGCGGAACTCGCCGGCCAGCGCAATCGTTTCGACATTGCCCTGGATAACTACGTGACCCAGGCCATCAATACGCAGGACCCGGGCATTTCCGAGCGCGCGTTTCGCATCGCCGAGTACCTGGGCGCCGACCAGGCCGCACTGGACACGTCGCTGATCTGGGCGAAAAACGCCCCGGATGATCTGGAAGCACAACGCGCCGCCGCCGTTCAACTGGCGCGTGCCGGGCGCTACGACGACTCCATGGTCTATATGGAGAAAGTCCTGCAGGGCAAGGGCGACACGCATTTCGATTTCCTCGCGCTGTCCGCGGCCGACACCGACCAGGACACGCGCAACGGCTTGATGAAGAGTTTCGACCGCTTGCTGCAAAAGCATCCGAAGAACAGCCAGCTGATTTTCGGCAAGGCGCTGCTGCTGCAACAGGATGACGAAGCCGACGCAGCCTTGAAATTGCTGGAGCAGAACCCGCCGGAAGACGGTGAGATCGCGCCGATTCTGCTGCGCGCACGCCTGCTGCAGAACCTCAATCGCGGCAAGGAAGCGATTCCCCTGCTGGAAAAAAGCATCAAGAAGTACCCGGACGACAAGCGCCTGCGCCTGACCTATGCGCGCATGCTGGTAGAGCAGGACCGCATGGAGGACGCCAAAGTGCAGTTCGCCAACCTGGTCCAGCAATACCCGGACGACGACGAATTGCGCTATTCCCTGGCACTGGTGTGCCTGGAAGCCAAGGCGTGGGACGAGGCCAAGGGCTATCTGGAAGAGCTGATCCAGCGCGAAAGCCATGTGGACTCGGCGCACTTGAACCTTGGGCGTATAGCCGAGGAGCGCAACGACCCGCAAGCCGCGCTGCTCGAATATGCCCAGGTTGGCCCCGGCAATGATTACCTGCCGGCGCAGTTGCGCCAGGCCGACATCCTGATGAGCAACGGCCGCACTGACGAGGCGGAAAAACGCCTGGGTGCGGCGCGCGATGCCGAACCGGACTACGCGATCCAGCTGTACCTGATCCAGGCTGAAACCTTGTCGGCCAACAATCAGGGCGAGCGCGCCTGGAAGTTGCTGCAACAAGCCTTGCTGCAATACCCCGACGACTTGAACCTGCTGTACACCCGCGCCATGCAGGCGGAAAAACGCAATGACCTGGCGCAGATGGAAAAAGACTTGCGCCTGATCATCAAGCGCGACCCGGACAACGCCATGGCGCTGAACGCCCTGGGCTACACCTTGTCCGACCGTACTACGCGCTACGCCGAAGCCAAGGTGCTGATCGAGCAAGCCCACAAGCTCAACCCGGAAGACCCGGCTGTACTCGACAGCCTGGGCTGGGTGAATTACCGCCTGGGCAACCTGGACGAGGCTGAACGCTTGCTGCGCCAGGCCCTGGAACGGTTCCCAGACCAGGAAGTGGCCGCCCACTTGGGCGAAGTGCTGTGGGCCAATGGCAAGCAGCGCGAAGCACGACAAATCTGGGAAAAATTCCTCAAGGAACAACCCGAAAGCCCCATCCTGCGCGGCACCATCAAGCGCCTGACCGGATCCGAGACCCTTTAAGCTTATGTTTTTGCGCCACGTAATCGTTTTCAGTTTTATCGCCCTGCTCGCCGGTTGCGCGGGTTTTGGCGCCCGCGAGTCCGTTGAAGGCCAGGGCAACCCGGCGCAATGGCAGCAGCACAAAGACCAGCTCAGCAGCATTGATGGCTGGCAGATCGAGGGCAAGGTCGGGGTACGTGCGCCGAAAGATTCCGGTAGCGGCACCTTGTTCTGGCTGCAACGCCAGGACTATTACGACATTCGCCTGTCCGGCCCGCTGGGTCGCGGCGCGGCACGCCTGACCGGCCGACCGGGGCAAGTGAGCCTGGAAGTGGCCAACCAGGGGCGTTATGAAGCGGCGACGCCGGAAGCCCTGCTGGAAGAACAGATGGGCTGGAAGCTGCCGGTGTCCCACCTGGTCTGGTGGGTCCGCGGTTTGCCCGCACCGGACAGTAAAAGCCGCCTGAGCCTCAATGGCGACAGCCGCCTGGCCACCCTGGAACAGGATGGCTGGCAGGTCGAATACCTGAGCTACGTGCAGCAAAGCGGTTACTGGCTGCCCGAGCGCATCAAGCTGCACGGCACCGACCTGGACGTCACGCTGGTGATCAAGGACTGGCAACCGCGCAAGCTGGGGCAATGACGTGAGCGCACAAACGTTAACCCTGCCCTCCCCGGCCAAACTGAATTTGATGCTGCACATTCTGGGTCGCCGTGAAGACGGCTACCACGAGCTGCAGACGCTGTTTCAATTTCTCGACTATGGCGACGAATTGACGTTCGCCGTGCGCGACGATGGCGTGATTCAGTTGCACACCGAATTCGAAGGCGTGCCCCACGACAGCAATCTGATCGTGAAGGCCGCGAAAAAACTTCAGGAACAATCCGGCTGCGCGCTCGGCATCGACATCTGGATCGATAAAATCCTGCCCATGGGCGGCGGCATCGGTGGCGGCAGCTCGAATGCCGCGACCACGTTGCTGGGCCTGAACCACTTGTGGCAGCTGGGTTGGGACCACGATCGCCTGGCCGTGCTGGGCCTTACGCTGGGCGCCGACGTCCCGGTTTTCGTGCGTGGGCACGCCGCTTTTGCCGAGGGCGTGGGCGAGAAACTCACCCCCGAATACCCCGAAGAGCCGTGGTATGTCGTGCTTGTTCCGCAAGTATCTGTAAGTACAGCAGAAATTTTTTCAGATCCGCTGTTGACACGTAACTCTCCTCCCATTAAAGTGCGCCCCGTTCCCAAGGGAAACAGTCGAAATGACTGCTTACCGGTTGTAGCAAGGCGTTATCCAGAGGTACGTAACGCTTTGAATTTGTTAGGTAAATTTACCGAAGCAAAATTAACCGGAACTGGAAGTTGTGTGTTTGGGGGCTTCCCAAGCAAAGCTGAAGCTGATAAAGTCTCGGCCCTTCTTACAGAGACCCTTACAGGGTTTGTAGCAAAGGGAAGCAACGTTTCGATGTTGCATCGCAAGCTGCAAAGTCTGCTCTAAAAGGAATCGAGTGTTAGGCACTCGTTGCAACAGATACAGGGGCGTCGCCAAGCGGTAAGGCAGCAGGTTTTGATCCTGCCATGCGTTGGTTCGAATCCAGCCGCCCCTGCCATTTTCTAATACTCATCCAGGTTACCCTCAGCCTCTAGGTACTGCGCGTGTCCAAGATGATGGTCTTTACGGGGAACGCCAACCCCGATCTGGCTCGACGTGTCGTACGTCAGCTGCATATCCCTCTCGGTGACATCTCTGTCGGTAAATTTTCCGACGGCGAAATTACAGCCGAGATCAATGAAAACGTCCGCGGTAAAGACGTCTTCATTATTCAGCCGACCTGCGCTCCGACCAACGATAACCTGATGGAACTCGTCGTGATGGCTGATGCCTTCCGCCGCTCCTCAGCGACTCGAATCACAGCTGTAATCCCTTACTTTGGTTATGCCCGTCAGGATCGCCGTCCGCGTTCCGCACGTGTGGCTATCAGCGCGAAAGTCGTCGCTGACATGCTGACCGTGGTAGGTATCGACCGTGTTCTCACGGTTGACCTGCACGCTGACCAAATCCAGGGGTTCTTCGATATCCCGGTAGATAACATCTACGGCTCCCCAGTATTGGTGGATGACATCGAAGACCAGCGCTTTGAAAACCTGATGATCGTGTCCCCGGACATTGGTGGCGTCGTGCGTGCACGGGCTGTTGCCAAATCCTTGGGCGTGGACCTCGGGATCATCGACAAACGCCGTGAGAAAGCCAATCACTCTGAAGTGATGCATATCATCGGTGATGTCGAAGGGCGTACCTGTATTCTGGTTGATGACATGGTCGACACCGCCGGCACCCTGTGCCACGCGGCGAAAGCCTTGAAAGAGCACGGTGCAGCAAAAGTCTTCGCCTACTGCACACACCCTGTGCTGTCGGGCCGAGCGATCGAGAACATCGAGAACTCCATGCTGGACGAACTGGTGGTGACTAACACCATCCCGTTGTCCGCAGCAGCTCAAGCCTGTTCGCGTATCCGTCAACTGGATATCGCACCGGTAGTTGCCGAAGCGGTTCGCCGCATCAGCAATGAAGAATCGATCAGCGCGATGTTCCGTTAAGGGTCAAACCTTCGGAGCACCTCACTGACGAAAAGCGCCCCGCCCCAGCATTCTGTTGGGGCGGGGCTTTTTTGCCCATATCGCCTTTAGCGCTGGTCGCAAACGCTAGGGCGAATGTGGTTATTTTGGAGATACAACATGAACGATTTTACTTTGAATGCTGAACTGCGTTCCGACCTGGGGAAAGGTGCGAGCCGCCGCCTGCGTCGTCTCGCAAGCCTGGTTCCAGCTGTAGTTTACGGTGGCGAAAAAGCCCCTGAATCCATCAGCATGCTGGCTAAAGAAGTTGCCAAACTGCTCGAAAACGACGCTGCCTACAGCCACGTTATCGAACTGAACGTTGGCGGCACCAAGCAAAACGTGATCATCAAAGCGCTGCAACGTCACCCGGCTAAAGGTCACGTACTGCACGCTGACTTCATCCGCGTTGTTGCCGGCCAGAAACTGACCGCCATCGTTCCAGTTCACTTCGTTGGCGAAGCAGCCCCGATCAAGAAAGGCGGCGAAATCTCGCACGTTACTTCGGAAATCGAAGTTTCCTGCCTGCCGAAAGACCTGCCTGAGTTCATCGAAGTCGACCTGGCTAACGCTGAAATCGGCGACATCATCCACCTGTCCGACCTCAAAGCCCCTAAAGGCGTTGAGTTTGTTGCACTGGCTCACGGTGATGACAAAGCTGTTGCAAACGTACACGCTCCACGCGTTGCACCAGAAGCTGAAGAAGGCGCTGCAGAGTAATTCACTCTGTATTGCCGGAGCTTGAGGAAACATCGCGGACCGGAACGTAGCGAGAAAGCGGGCGATAACGCGGCGTTTACTCTTGAGTAAATGATGTCTTGTCGTTCACTTTCGCCGCACGCTGGTGTGGCGATGTTATCCACAACTCCAAAGGAAGGGCCCCTGTCGTGACTGCCATCAAACTGATCGTTGGCCTGGGAAATCCAGGCGCCGAATACGAACAGACCCGGCATAACGCGGGGGCCCTTTTTGTTGAGCGCATCGCCCACGCGCAAGGTGTGAACCTGGTGGCCGATCGCAAATATTTTGGCCTGACCGGGCGCTTCTCGCACCAGGGTCAGGATGTTCGTCTGCTGATTCCCACCACCTACATGAACCGCAGCGGCCAGGCTGTCGCGGCGCTTGCGAATTTTTTCCGGATCAAACCCGAAGAAATCCTGGTGGCCCATGACGAACTGGACCTGCCACCCGGCGTTGCCAAGCTCAAGTTGGGCGGCGGGCATGGCGGGCATAATGGCCTGCGCGACATCATTGCGCAGTTGGGCAATCAGAATACCTTTTACCGTCTGCGGCTCGGCATTGGCCACCCAGGCGTTGCCAGTATGGTTTCAAATTTCGTCCTGGGTCGTGCGCCACGCGCCGAACAGGAAAAACTCGATGCCAGCATCGACTTTGCCCTCGGCGTGCTGCCGGATATCTTCGCCGGTGAATGGAACCGCGCGATGAAAAACCTGCACAGCCAGAAGGCCTGACTCTTACCGAGGGGAAACACCATGGGATTCAATTGCGGCATCGTCGGCCTGCCCAACGTCGGCAAATCCACCCTGTTCAACGCCCTGACCAAGTCCGGTATTGCGGCGGAGAACTTCCCCTTCTGCACCATCGAACCGAACACCGGTATCGTGCCGATGCCCGATACACGCCTGGACGCCCTGGCGGCCATCGTCAATCCAAAGCGCATCCTGCCGACCACCATGGAGTTCGTCGACATTGCTGGCCTGGTGGCCGGTGCGTCGAAAGGTGAAGGCCTGGGCAACAAGTTCCTGGCCAACATCCGTGAGACCGATGCCATCGCTCACGTGGTCCGCTGCTTCGAAGACGAGAACGTGATCCACGTCTCCAACAGCGTCGACCCGAAACGCGACATCGAAATCATCGACCTGGAACTGATCTTCGCCGACCTCGACAGCTGCGAAAAGCAACTGCAAAAGGTGACGCGTAACGCCAAGGGCGGCGACAAGGACGCAGTGGTCCAGAAAGCCTTGCTGGAGCAGTTGATCGCTCACTTCACCTTGGGCAAGCCGGCACGCAGCCTGATGAAGAGCATGAGCACCGACGAAAAAGCGGTGATCAAGGGCTTCCACCTGCTGACCACCAAGCCGGTGATGTACATCGCCAACGTGGCTGAAGACGGTTTCGAAAACAACCCGCTGCTCGACGTGGTCCTGGCGATCGCCGAAGAAGAAGGCGCAATCGTGGTGCCGGTCTGCAACAAGATCGAAGCGGAAATCGCCGAGCTCGAAGACGGCGAAGAGAAAGACATGTTCCTTGAGGCCCTGGGCCTGGAAGAACCTGGCCTGAACCGCGTGATCCGCGCCGGCTACGAAATGCTGCACCTGCAGACCTACTTCACCGCTGGCGTTGAAGAAGTCCGCGCCTGGACCGTCAAGGTCGGTGCCACTGCGCCACAGGCCGCCGGTGTGATCCACACCGACTTCGAAAAAGGCTTCATCCGCGCTGAAGTGATCGCCTACAACGACTTCATCCAGTACAAGGGTGAAGCCGGTGCCAAGGAAGCCGGTAAATGGCGCCTGGAAGGCAAGGAATACATCGTCAAGGATGGCGACGTGATGCACTTCCGTTTCAACGTATAAGCGTCAAACGCGGTGTGCACCGCAAACAAAAAGCCGATGCCATGCATCGGCTTTTTTGTGGGCGCTTGTTACGCCGCTGGAACCCTATACATTCAGTTACTTTAATAAGTGC
Source organism: Pseudomonas sp. (assembly GCF_049645325.1). Taxonomy (GTDB): domain Bacteria; phylum Pseudomonadota; class Gammaproteobacteria; order Pseudomonadales; family Pseudomonadaceae; genus Aquipseudomonas. The sequence continues at coordinate 12,684 of NZ_JBARTQ010000559.1, forward strand.
CTCATATAATCCACCACACTTTAAGTTTTATCCTACGTGGCGCAATACAAACTTCCGATTATCACACTTGAATAACTTCACACATTAGCCGCTCAAAAATCCAACACATATAAAGATGTGTT
>NZ_JBARTQ010000560.1:0-4054 GCF_049645325.1 Pseudomonas sp.
TGTTGGGGCCGCTTCGCAGCCCGGCGCGGGGCAAGCCCGCTCACCACAAAAAAGTGCATAGCGTGCCTTATCCGTCTTCTTCTATATCCAGCAGCAGGTTTTCCAACGCTTCCTTATAAGCGCCCGGCGCCTGCCACATGCCGCGTTGCTGAGCTTCGAGCATGCGCTCGGTCATGTCACGCAGGGCATCGGGGTTGTGCTGTTGCACAAAGGCCCGGGTGTCAGGGTCGAGCAGGTAAGCATCGGCGAGCAAGGCGTATTGATGATCATCGATCAACGCCGTCGTGGCGTCGAAGGCGAACAGATTGTCCACGGTCGCCGCCATTTCGAACGCACCTTTATAGCCATGACGTTTCACGCCTTCGATCCACTTGGGGTTGGCGGCGCGGGAACGGATCACCCGGTTCAGCTCTTCCTTCAAGGTGCGGATCTTCGGCAAGTCCGGCTGGCTGTGGTCACCATGATAGCTGGCGGCCTTGTCGCCGCTCAGGGTTTCCACGGCGGCGAGCATGCCGCCCTGGAATTGGTAGTAGTCATTGGAGTCGAGCAGGTCGTGCTCGCGGTTGTCCTGGTTTTGCAAGACCGCCTGCACCTGGCTGAGGCGCTGGGCGAACTGCTCGCGGGCGGCGGTGCCCTCGTCGGAACCGCCATAGGCATAACCGCCCCAGTTCAGGTAGACCTCGGCCAAGTCCTCGCGGCTTTGCCACAGGCGGCCATCGATTGCGCCCTGCACGCCGGCGCCATAGGCGCCTGGTTTGGCACCAAAGATGCGCCAGCCAGCCTGCTTCGCCGCCGCCTCTTCATCCACGCCAGACTTGAGCAACGCCTCGCGCTCGCTGCGCACCTTGGCCGCCAACGGGTTCATATCGTCCGGTTCATCCAGGGCCGCCACAGCCTGCACCGCTGCATCGAACAGGCGGATCAGGTTGGCGAAGGCATCCCGGAAGAAGCCGGAGACGCGCAAGGTCACGTCGACACGCGGACGGTCGAGCAAGCTGACCGGCAGGATTTCAAAATCATCCACTCGCTGGCTGCCCGTCGCCCACACCGGCCGCACGCCCATCAGCGCCATCGCCTGGGCAATGTCGTCGCCGCCAGTGCGCATGGTGGCGGTGCCCCACACCGACAGGCCGAGCTGGCGCAGGTGGTCGCCGTGGTCTTGCAGGTGCCGCTCAAGGATCAGGTTGGCCGACTGGAAACCGATACGCCAGGCCGTGGTGGTGGGCAAGTTGCGCACGTCCACGGTGAAGAAATTGCGCCCCGTAGGCAGCACGTCCAGACGACCGCGACTCGGCGCGCCGCTCGGCCCTGCCGGTACAAAGCGACCCCTCAGGGCATCCAGCAAGCCGCGCATTTCCGCCGGGCCGCAGGCGTCCAAACGTGGCGCCACGACGATGCGCAGGCTTTCGATCACGGCCTTCACGTCCTCCCAACCGGGCTCTTCCAACTGTTCAAGCGGGCCTTCCAGCGCCTGCTCGATCAGTCGCGCGGCGTACAGTTCCAGGCGCTCGCGGGTATCACCAGCGCTGCGCCACAGCTGCGCGTCGATCTTCTGCAAGACCTCGGGGCGACGCCCGGTCCAGGGTTCAGCGAGGGCGCAGTCCAGCGGGTCAAAACCCAGTTCAAACGCCTTGGCCAGAACGCGCAGCAGGCTCGATTGCGGGCCTCGGCCATCGCCACGCGGGATGCGCAACAGGGCGAGCAAGGTGTCGATCCGCAAGCGACCTTCGGGCGACTCGCCGAAGACATGCAGGCCGTCACGGATCTGCGACTCCTTCAAATCGCACAGGTAGGTGTCGAGGCGCGGCAGCCAGACGGCAGCGTCAGCCTCGCTGTCCATCTCCAGTTCCTGGTCGATACGGGTTTCGCGCACCAGCTTCAGAATGTCTTTCTGCAGCTCCTGGGCCCGGCGCGGGTCGAGCAACTGCGCCTCGTAATATTCGTCTGCCAACAGCTCCAAGTTACGCAGCGGGCCATAGGTTTCGGCGCGGGTCAGTGGCGGCATCAGGTGGTCGATGATCACCGCCTGGGTGCGCCGCTTGGCCTGCGCGCCCTCGCCCGGGTCGTTGACGATAAACGGGTAGATGTTCGGCAGAGGCCCGAGCAACGCATCGGGCCAGCAATTTTCCGACAACCCTACGCCCTTGCCGGGCAGCCATTCGAGATTGCCGTGCTTGCCCACGTGGATCACACCGTGGGCGCCGTAGGTGTGGCGCAACCAGAAATAAAACGCCAGATAACCGTGGGGCGGTACCAGGTCCGGGTCGTGGTACACCGCGCTGGCGTCGACTTGGTAACCCCGCGCCGGCTGGATGCCGACAAAGGTCAGGCCCAGGCGCAGGCCGGCGATCATCATGCGGCCGTCGCGAAACATCGGGTCTTTTTGCGGCGCGCCCCAGCGTTCCAGTACCGCCTGTTGGTTGGCCTCCGGCAGGCGCTGGAACATCGCCTCATAATCCTCCAGGCCCATGCTTTGGTGGCAAGGGCGCAGGTCGAGGCTGTCAAGGTCGTTGGTGACGCCGCCGAGCAACTCATGGATCAGGGCAGTGCCGCTGTCGGGTAGCTCACTGGGCACCGGATAGCCTTCGGTTTGCAGGGCGCGCAGGATATTCAGCGCCGCTGCCGGCGTGTCCAGCCCTACCCCGTTGCCGATACGGCCATCGCGGGTCGGGTAGTTGGCGAGGATCAGCGCGATGCGTTTATCCGCGTTGGGAACCCGCGCCAGCTCGACCCAGCGCCGCGCCAGTTCGGCAACAAAATCCATGCGCTCGGGCGCGGCGCGGTAGCACACCACGTCCGACTGGCTGCGCTCGCTGCGCCAGGCCAGGTCCTTGAAGCTGATAGGCCGACTGATGATGCGCCCGTCAAGCTCTGGCAAGGCGATATGCATGGCCAAGTCGCGCGGCCCGAGGCCTTGCTCGCTGGCTTCCCAGCCGGGTTGGTTGTCTTGGGCGCAGATCGCCTGGATCACCGGAATATTGCGCCGAAACGGGCGCAGGTGCGGCGCCTCAGGGCTGGACTGGGCGAAGCCGGTGGTGTTCAGAATCACCGCGGCCTGCACGTCATCCAGCCAGTCCTCGACCACCGTGAGGCAGCCGGGCTCCTTCAAGCTGGCCACCGCAATCGGCAACGGGTTAAGGCCCGCCGCCTGCAAGCGCTGGCAGAACACATCAATAAAACCAGTGTTGGCCGCCTGCAAATGCGAGCGGTAGAACAGCACCGCTGCCACCGGAAAATCTACCTGCCAGTCGGCCTGCCAGTCATTCAGGCGCGCGTTGGCTTTTTGCGGGTGATAAATCGTCGTGCGCGGCAGGGTTTGCGGCTCGGCCCAGGCGTAGTCGCGTCCCAGATATGCACTGGCCAGGCAGCGGTAAAAATCCAGGGCATTACCCAGGCCGCCCTGACGCAGGAACTGCCACAGACGGTCACGGGCTTGGGCATTAACGGTGCTCAAACTGCTGAGTTCCGGGTCCGGACGGTCATCGCCCGGCACCAGGATCAGCTGCACACCGCGCTCGGCCAATTCCACCAACCGCTCGATGCCGTAACGCCAATAACCCATGCCGCCGTGCAGCGAAATCAGGATGACCTTGGCGTGGCGCAGCACTTCATCGACATACAAGTCGACCGAGGCATGGTTCTGCACCTGCATCGGGTTGGCCAGGCGCAGGCTCGGGTAGTCGTCGGGTAACTGCTGGGCCGCTTCGGCCAACAGCGCCAGGCTGGAATCACCGCTGCACAGGATCACCAGTTCGGCGGGGGTTTGGCCAAGGTCGGCAATATTGTCGTCCGCGACGAAACCACCGGGCTGAGTCCTGAGCAGGTGCATGGGTTAGACGCTGAGGGCAGCGCGCAATTGCGCTTCGAGGCCCGCTGCATCCAGCTCCTGGCCGATCAGCACCAGGCGCGTGATACGTGCCTCGTCGGCAGCCCAGGCGCGGTCGAAGTGTTTGTCAAACCGCGTGCCTACGCCCTGGATCAACAAGCGCATCGGCTTGTTTGGAATCGCCGCGAAGCCTTTGACGCGCAGGATGCCGTGCTGCACCACCAGTTG
>NZ_JBARTQ010000561.1:0-27906 GCF_049645325.1 Pseudomonas sp.
GCACTGACGCAGCCCCGCGAAAAACCGCGCACAGTTTACTGGCACGTCCCGCCCTTGTGGTGCGAGCCAGTGCCTCCCACCGGGTGCGTGCCCTTGGGGCATGCCGCCGCGAACATCGGGGTGACCATCAAGACCACCAGCAACCCAACCAACGACAGCTTTTTCATAACATCCTCCGTGACCATCACGACGCGTGATGGCACAAGGATATCACTCATCCGCAGCGGTCATCGCGCACTTATTGCGTCCAGGCCTTGGGCCCACTGAAAAACGCCTGCGCATTGCTGTCCAGCGTTTCCAGGTGGTACCCGCCTTCTTGCACGATGACACAGGGCAACCCCAGCGCGCGTATACGGTCCCCCAACCGCGCAAACCCTTCGCGCGTTACCGCGACTTTGCTTTGCGGGTCCAGTTCGTAAATGTCAAAACCCAGGGACAACACCAGCACCTGCGCCGAGAAGTCTTTCACCGCCGCCAGGGCCAATTCCAGCTGCTCGAAGAACACCGCTTCACTGGCACCGTGAGGCATCGGCAGGTTGAGGTTGAAGCCGTCGCCCCGCGCGCTGCCGCGCTCGTCGGCGAAACCCGCAACGCCGGGGTAGAAGTTGGTCGGGTCGCCGTGGATCGACACATACAGCACGTCATCACGGTCGTAGAAAATCTCCTGGATACCCTGGCCGTGGTGCATGTCGGTGTCGAGAACCGCGACGCGCTGGAAGCCTTCGCGCAGCACCTGCGCCGCAACCGCCGCATTGTTGATATAGCAGAAACCACCCGCCGCCTCGTGCCGGGCGTGATGGCCCGGCGGGCGGCACAACGCATAGGCGGCAGGCGCGCCATCGAGGATATCCCTGGCGGCGGCAACCGCGCTTTGCGCCGACCAATAGGCCGAGCGCCAAGTGAGCTCACCGACCGGGCAGCTGCCATCTGCGAGGTAACGCGCGGCTTGGGCGAGAATGCCGCGCAGCGCATTGGGCTCGCGCACGAATATGTTGGACATGACCTCGTCCCCCCAGTCTTCGGGGATTTCCTTCCAGCGCGGGTGCGCTTCCTCCAGAAAGGCCAGGTAGGGTGCGCCGTGCACGGCGAGCAAAGGTTCAAGGCCGTGGTCAGCCGGTGGCTGGATATCGAAGCCCAAGGTGCGCGCAGCCAACAGCAGGTTACGGGCGCGCTCGGGGACTTCCTGCGGCGTGCGCATCTGGCCGCGGGAGTAGTAGCTGCGCGGATGGTGCAGGAGTTGTTCGGGATGGAAAAACGTACGCATGCGATGCTCCTGGGTAATCACGGAACCGGTCAGGCTCTAGAGATAAGTCGTTAGTGGGCGCAGCCGGCGCGCTTCAACACGGCGTTGAGCAGAACATCGGTGCCTTGGCGCACATCCTCGGGCACCACATCTTCGGCTTCGTTATGGCTGAGGCCGCCGACACAGGGGATGAAAATCATCGCCGTCGGGCAGTAACGGGCCAGATGAATGGCATCGTGCCCGGCGCCGCTGACGATGCGTTGCTGGCTGTAGCCCAAAGCATCCACCGACGCTTGTACGCAGGCAACACAGTCGGCATCGAACGGTGTGGCCGGGCTGATCCAGTGCGGGCTGACAGTGACGTTCAGGCCGCGTTTCTCCGCGATGGCCTGCAGACGCGCGCGCACCTGTTGCTCCATGGCCTCAATGTCGGCGTCACGGTGATGGCGCAAATCGACAGTGAAGTTCAGCAGGCCTGGAATGGTGTTACGCGATGACTTGGCAATGCTCAATTCACCCACGGTGGTCAGGCCTTCGGGGGCGAAATCCGCCGCGAGGTTTTCCAGGGCCTGGATCATGTCGGCGGCGCCATACAGCGCATCCTTACGCAACGGCATCGGTGTGGTGCCGGCGTGCGCGGCAATGCCTTCGACGCGCACGTCGAGCCAGCGAATCGCCTGGCCGCCCGTGACCACGCCAATGCTCTTGGCGTTGTCTTCGAGGATCGGGCCCTGCTCGATATGCGCTTCGAAATACGCATCCACCTCGCCCCCCAGAGGGCGTTCGCCGTTGTAGCCGGTAGCGCGCAACGCGTCGGCCACGCTGAGGCCATCGACATCGGTCGTGGCCAAAGCCGTGTCCAGCGCCAAGCTGCCGGTGAACACCGCCGAGCCGAGCATGGCCGGGGTGAAACGGGCGCCCTCCTCGTTGGTCCACACCGCAATTTCCAGCGGCTTGCGGGTTTGAATGCCGTGATCGTCGAGGCTGCGCAGCACTTCCAGGCCGGCCAACACGCCATAGACGCCGTCGAAACGCCCGCCTTCAGGCTGGGTGTCGAGGTGGCTGCCCATCATCACCGGGGCCGCGTCGTTATCTGTACCGGCGCGACGGGCGAACAGGTTGCCGATGGCATCCACGCTCAGGGTCAGCCCGGCGGCGCGGCACCAGTGGCTGAACAGTTCGCGCCCGCCTTTGTCTTCGGCACTCAAGGCCAGGCGGCAACTGCCGCCGCGTGCGGTGGCACCGATTTCGGCCATGGCCATCAGGCTCGCCCACAGGCGCTCGCCATTGATCTTCAACATTGCGCAATCTCCCTCAAACACTGTGTGCCATTTCAAGACGATGAGCACTGGCGTGGCGACGCGACAGCGCCAGTACACAGACCAGCGAGACCGCCGCGATCAGGCTGTAAAACACTGCCATCGGCCACCATTGGCCCTGGTATTCATGCGCCAGCCATGTGCCGATCAACGGCGTGAGGCCACCGGCCAGCGCGCCGCACACCTGGTAAGCCAGGGAAATCGCGGTGTAGCGCACGCGGGTTTCAAACAGGCCGCTGACGAAGCCGGCGATCACCGCATAAAACGAGGCCATGCACACCACTGCCAGCGCGATGCCGAAGATGATCAACGGTGCCTGGCCACTGCTGACCAGCACGAACATCGGGTAAGGCGAGGCCATTGCCAATACGCTCATAGCGCACAGGAACCGTGTGGCGCCGACCTTTTCGGCAACCCAGGCCGCCAGGGGCTGGACGCAGAACTGGATGAGGGCGACGAAGAACAGGCACTCCAGAATCAGCGAGCGCGGCAGGCCCAGTTGCTGAGTGCTGTAGGCAATCATGAAGGTGTTGGTGAAATACACGCCGGCGATGCCCAGGGTGTTGGCGCCGATGCACAGCAGCAGCGGGCGCCAGGCGGTTTTCAGCACTTCGATCACCGGCGCCTGGTCTTTCTTGATCGCCCGCGCCTTTTCGGCGAGGACTTTTTCTTCGAGAAACTCCGGCGACTCGTTCACGCCCAGGCGAATGGCCAAGCCGACGATCAACAGCAGCGCACTGGCCAGGAACGGCACGCGCCAGCCCCAGCTCAACAAGGCCTCTTCCGGCAAACGGGTAACGGCGCTGAACGCCAGCAGCGACAGAATCAACCCCGCCGGGCTGCCCAACTGAGCAAAGGATGCAAAAAAGTTGCGACGGCCCTTCGGCGCATGCTCGCCGGCCATCAACACCGCCCCGCCCCACTCGCCGCCCACCGCGATGCCTTGCACCACGCGCAGCAGCACCAGCAGCACGGGCGCCGCGACGCCGATCTGGGCATAAGTCGGCAACAGCCCAATGCACACGGTGACCACGCCCATCATCACCAGAGTGATCACCAAGGATTTCTTGCGCCCGATACGGTCGCCGATATGCCCGAACACGATGCCGCCCAATGGCCGTGCAAAGAAGCCCACGGCAAAGGTGCCGAAGGCGGCCATGGTGCTGAACAGCTTGTCATCGGAGGGGAAAAACAGTTGGCCAAACACCAGCGCGGCGGCGGTGGCGTAAATGTAAAAGTCGTACCACTCGATCATGGTGCCGATAAAGGCGGCGGCCGCGGCACGGCGAGGCTGCGGCGAAGCGGAAGGCTTCATGGGGCTGGCTCCTTTGGTTATTTTTTTGGCAGGAGAACGTCGAACAGGTGCGCTCTGATGGCGCTTGCTAAGGGTGATTTATCGTCTTGGGGCTATGATTAGTCAATTTTCTATTTATTATTCCAATTATAAATCCTGCTTATTATTGGACGACACCGTGTCCGAATCCCGTCGCGATATTCACCCGCTGCTCAACGACCGCCTGGACTGGAACCTGCTGCGCACCTTCCGCGTGATCGGCCAGGAACTGAGCATCAGCCGCGCCGCCGCGCGTCTGCACCTGACCCAGCCAGCCATCAGCCAGGCGCTCAAGCGCCTGGAAGAACAGCTCGACTGCCACCTCATCGTCCGCCGCGGCCCGCGCTTTGTGCTGACCGAGGCCGGCGAGCAGATCTTCGCCATTGCCGGCGAAATGTATGGCCAGGTCTCGCAGATGAGCAACGCGCTGCAAAAGCCCGGTGATGAGGTGATCGGCAAGGTGCGTCTGCTGATGATCAGCCGTATCAACTCGGACACCTTCGACACCTTCCTCGCAGGCTTTCACCGCGAGCATCCCCGGGTGGATCTGGAGGTCGAGGTGATGCGCAGCTCCGACATCGTCGCCGCCCTCCTGGAAAAAACCGCGACCCTGGGCCTGAGCCTTAATCGTCGGCCACAGCCGCGCCTGGAACAGCACCTGTTCCTGCGCCAGCGCTATGCGTTTTTTTGCGGGCGGCACCACCCACTGTTCGGACGCAGTGGCCTGGCCGAGGGCGATTTGCAGTCGGAAAACTTCGTGAGTTTCACCAGTGACCAGATTGGCGGGATGCTCTCGCCCTTGACGATCTTTCGCGATCAGCAGGGTTTCGGCGGGCGGATCGTGGCGTCGTCTTCCAGCCTCGAAGAGGTACGGCGCTTGGTGATTGCCGGGTTTGGCTTGGGCTGTTTGCCGATCCATGTGGTGGCGGAGGATGTGCAGAACGGGTTGCTGTGGCGGCTACCGCCGGATGAGGGCATCGCAGATGTGGACATTCACCTGTTGTGGAACCGGGAGCAGAAAATGAGCCGGGCGGAGACGGTGTTTATCGAGAGCCTGTCGGCGTGCCTGGCCGACCAACCCTTGCCGTAAAGGTATTTAGCGATTTACCTGACACGCTTCACAGACGCTTCCTGAGGTGAAGGCCTTGAGGGGTTGGCGCTGGAGCAGATACAGCATTAGGTGCCGCAGGCTCAATACCTACCCAGACTTCGATGAGCACCGCCCAGAATAATTGGCGCGCTTTGCAAGTCATCTGGCGCCCTCTTGCTAGTGTAGGAACCCCCACCGTCGACCATCCTTCGTCATCCCAAACGACGAGGTGTTCACATGTCCAAGATCTGGTTTATCACCGGCAGTTCCCGTGGCCTTGGCCGCGCCATTACCGAGGCGGCTTTGCGTGCTGGCGATCGGGTGGTTGCTACCGCGCGCAATCCTCGCCAGCTGGATGACCTGGTCGCCGAATACGGCGATGCGGTTTACCCGTTGCCGCTGGACGTGACCGACAACACACAGGTCGTGCAGGCTGTCGATGCCGCCGTGGCGCACTTCGGCCGTCTGGATGTGGTGGTCAATAACGCCGGTTATGGTGACCTGGCATCGGTCGAAGACGTGACGCTGGAAGATTTCAAGGCGCAGATCGATACCAACTTCTATGGCGTGGTGCTGGTGAGCAAGGCCGTCGTGCCAGTGCTGCGCGCCCAGGGCAGCGGGCATATTTTTCAGGTATCGTCCTTGGGCGGGCGCATTGGCATGGCGGGCCTGGCGGCGTACCAGAGTGCAAAATGGGCGGTCGGCGGTTTTTCCACGGTGTTGGCGCAAGAGGTCGCGCCCCTGGGCGTGCAAGTGACCGTGCTGGAGCCGGGCGGCATGCGCACGGATTGGTCGGGCAGTTCCATGACGATTGCGCCGATCAGCGAGCCCTACCAGCAAACTGTCGGGGCACTGGTTCAACTGCTCAACTCGCCGGGTATTTTGCCCACCGGCCCGGCTCGGGTTGCCGAGATCGTGCTGGAGCTGGCCTTGAGCAAAGACGCGCCGCTGCGTCTGCTGATCGGCGCCGATGCCGTGCAATATGCGGCCAGGGCGGCAGAAGCCTTGGCTGCGTCCGACAAACACTGGCATGACCTCAGCGTGTCGGCCTCTGACTGATGTGATCGTGTGAAACCAAGGTGACCCATGTCTGACGCACGCCAATCGCGCTTCAACATCCCGGATGTGTTCTGGCAGGCCCTGAAAACCATCGGGCTGGAGCCGTCTGCGGTGTTGCGTCAGGCACGGCTACCCGTGACGCTCAACCTGCATGAGCGCCGGGACCGCCGCCAAGTGAGCACCGAGGAGTTCTTCCGCCTGTGGGACGCGGTGGGCGTGCTCAACCCCGACCCGGCGGCCGGCATCCAGCTGGTGACCCAACTGGACAGCGCCACCCTGCCACCTTCCAGTTTTGCGGCGTTTATAGCGCGCGACTTTCGTGATGGCTTGCAGCGCCTCGCCCGCTTCAAGCAACTGTGTACGCCAGAGCGTGTACACCTGAACGAAGAAGGGAATACCTGCACAGTCACCATCGATTGGCTGCGCACCCAAGAGCCTTCGCCTACCTTATTGATCGACGCGGCATTTGCCACGTTCGTCGAACTGGGTCGACGGGGCTGCGGGGTGCCTATCATCCCGCGCAGTGTCGAGCTGACGCGACCTGAAAGCGGCAGTAATGCCTTGGCCGACTTTTTCGGCTGCCGCGTACGCCACAATGCCGAACGTAATGCCCTGGTCTTCGACGCCGCCGATTTGAACCGGCCATTTCCCGGCCATAATCCCGAACTGCTGGAAATGTTGAACCCGGGGTTGGTAGCCGCACTGGCCGAAGCGACCGCGCCCTCCTCCGTCCGCCATCAGGTAAAAAATGCGCTCAAGCGCATCCTCGCCAGCGGACGTCCCGAGATGGCAGAGGTGGCGCGGGAAATGGGCTTGAGCGAACGCACGCTGCAGCGGCGTATTACCGAAGAAGGCACCAGCTTTCGCCAACTGATGCTGGAGACACGCCAGGAAGTGGTGCGTTTGCTGCTGAGCGAGCCGTCGATTGAAATAAACGAGATTGCCTGCCTGCTGGGTTACGAAGACACCAATTCGTTCTATCGAGCCTTTCGCACCTGGGAAGGCACTACGCCGGCTCGCTGGCGGGCGTCGCGGGCGCCGTCAACCCACTAGGGTCTTTTCAACACTGCCGGCCATGATCTGCAGGTCCTCAAACGGATTTCTGCCAATCAGCATGAAGCCATGGGCAGGGCTCGCCCAATACACCACATTCATGCCCCGGCGTTGTTCGTTTGCCATGGGCTGTGCGCCTTTCCAGCTGGCCGTGATGCACAGCGCCAACGGGCCGTGGCGGGGGTCGAGGTAGGTCAGTTGACCGATCAATACGCTGTCATAGTCGAGAATTTGTGCGCGCCGAAACTCGGCGCCGGGCAGGTGTACGGACGCAGGCGACAACGGCAAACCCAATTGCGCGCCCACGGAGCTGAGTTGGGCGAGGTGCAAGGCCGGGTCGTCGCTGAGGTTTTCCAGGGTCTGCGGCGTGTACAAGGCCATGTACTCAGCGACCGACGCGCGCCAGCCCTGGCCGGACTCCGCGCGCGGCCAGTTTATGAACAGGCGGTCGGCAACCACACCGGCTACCGCAAAACTTGCGGCGACGGCGAGAAAGCTACGTCGGCTGAACGTCGCTGGCTGTGTGGGAGGCAACGCCTTGAGCATCGCCTGCAGGCGTTCTGCGGGCGCGTGCTCCAGCACTGAATCGAATGCAACCTTGAATGGCATATCCGCACACTGCAATGCTTCCAGACGTGCGGCAAGCGCAGGGTCAGCATGTGCCTGATCAACGATGAGCCGGTGCTGTTCTGCATCCAGCTCGCCATCCAGATAAGCCACCAACAGCTCATCGGACGGTGCGTTAGTGTGGGTCATCGCCGCTCTCCGCTGGACTTTTCCGGCTGGGCTTTTGAGGGGGCCGTTTCTGCCAGCTTCAGGCGTGCGGCCGCCAACCGGCTCATCACCGTTCCCACCGGAATGTGCAGCACCTCGGCAATCTCCTTGTAGGAAAGCCCTTCTACATACGCCAGAAATACCGTCTCGCGTTGCGCTTCCGGCAGCCCGTTCACACGTTTGATTACCTGCGCGGCCAACACCTGCTCCTGAGCCTGGCTTTCGCCGTCAAAGGACAGTTCCTGTTCGGCATCGACAAACCCTTGCCCTTGCCTGACACGCTGCGAGCGCAGTTCGTTGAGCCATATCGAGTGCATGATCGCCAACAGCCAGCGATCCAGCCGCGTGCCGGACGCAAACTGCCCGGCACGCTCCAATGCGCGCACGCAGGTGGCCTGCACCAGGTCCTCGGCCACATGCTTTTGCCGCGACAACACCAGCCCATATCGCCATAAACGCGGCAACAACAGGCCCAACTCGCGACGAAACTCAGCCTCTCTGGTGATGGCTGCCCCCTGCCTGTTCACGCATCGGTTTTATGCCTGCGGCGCGGCGGCGATGGCTTCGGCCAGGTCTTCGTATTCTTCGCAGGTGGTGCTGCACAAGGCTTTGATTTTCACCAGTTGCTCTTGCGCCAGATCGACGCGGCCCTTGATCACGTAGGCTTCACCCAGGTATTCGCGAACCTGGGCGTAGTTGGGGTCCAGCGCGACCGATTTCAGGTAATAGCTGATGCCTTCATCGGTACGGCCGAGTTTGCGGGTGGCGTAACCACGGTAGTTGAGGGCCTTGGCGGTGTTCGGGTCTTGCAGGGTATCGAGCAGGGCCAACGCTTCGTCGTAGCGCCCGTCTTTGGCCAGGCGGTAGGCGTAATCGGTGCGGTCGGCATCCGAGGTGGCTTTACTGGTTTGCAGCACGCACTTGCCGGTCTTGGTGTCCCAGACCTGGCCTTTGGGGCAGTTGGGTTTGGGCGGCGCCGATTCATCGCCTGAGGCATGGGCTTGGCCTGCGAGCAACGCGGCGGCCAGGCAGGCCCCGTAAAACAGCGCCGTGCGATAGGTGACAGGGTGTTCGTGGCGGTTCTTCATGCTGGTCATGCTCCGTAACGGTAGGTGGGTACAGCAGCAATATTCATTTTTGAAGAGCGCCGGGCAGCATACGGCGCAAGGTGTTGTCGCCTACAACGTAGTGATGCCACAGCGCAGCCACGGCATGCAGGCCCGCCAGCACAATGATCGCCCAGGCCACATTGTTGTGCAGGCCGCCCAGGGTGCCGCGCCATTCGTGGTCAATCACCCACGGCGCCGGCACCGGGAACAAGCCGAAAAAATTGAAGGCCTCACCCTGAGCCCAACGAAACAGAAAGCCCAACACAATCTGCGCCAGCAACAACAGGTACAGGCAACCATGCGCCATTTTCGCGAGCAGGTTAAGCGCGGGGTGACTGTCGGCCTTTGGGCGATTGCCACCGGCGAGGCGCCAGATAATTCGCGCCGCAATCAGCACCGCCAAGGCGATCCCCAAGGAGATATGCACCGATTGCAGGCCCTTGCGCAGCGGTGTGCCCTTTTCGAGGTTTTCCCAGATGTGCGCGCTGGCGAACATGAAGATCACCACAGCGGCGGTCAGCCAGTGGAAGGTGCGGGTCAGGCGGTCATAGCGTTCGGCGGTGGTGTTCATGGGCGCTTCCTGGGTGGTCTGTGAGGTGAACACCGCAGCGCCATAGGATATTCGGTCGGGTGACAATTATTTATGCCGGGGTAGGCCGAGGCCGGCATAAACGAAAAAGCCCCGTGGCTCATTTGGCCACGGGGTCTTTCTATTTAAAGCGGTTTGGAACTCAGTTTCCGCGTTCTTTGTTGGCTTGGGAAAGCACCGAGGCGGCCAGGGCTTTTGTATCGTCGCTGTATTTGTCGCTGCCCAGCACCTTGCCCGCCTTTTCTTCCATCTCTGCACTGGTCTGCTTGTCGGTGCCCTTCTGGGCCAAGGCTGAAGCAGCCAGGCTTTTGGCAATTGTTGAGGAAGTGGCATTGTTAAGCGTTTCTGCCGCCAATGTCGCGATCTTGCCGGAGGTTTGCTTGGTGTTCTTGCTCATGATGCATTTCCTTTGCGGTGGGAGGCGCCCGATCGTGTGCGCAACCACAAAGTAATGAGTTGCGGGGGCTATCGCAACGCGTCGCCTGTAGGCAGGTTTTTGGAAGCTTGTACGAAAGGTGCATGGGCTCTGTAGTGCGTGCCAGAGCGTCGCATCGATTGCACTGATGATTACTATCGAAACGAGCGCCTGCCCGATTTTCAGTACTGATTCCTATAATCGCCTCCAAATTCCCTCCCCCTCGCCTGACTTCAAGCGACGTTCACCCTGGAACCCAACACCATGCCAAGTGCCAGCCAGGCCCCTCGCGGCCTCCCCGAACACAATGAACAGAGTGTCAAACAACAGTGGCTGGCGATTCTCTCCGTCGCCGTGGGCGCCTTCGCCCTGGTGACCAGTGAGTTTCTGCCGGTGGGCGTACTCAACGACGTCGCCAGCGACCTCGGCATCAGCGCCGGTCACGCCGGCCTGATGGTCACACTGCCCGGCATCATGGCCGCCCTCGCCGCGCCGTTGCTGTCGGTGATTATTGGCAGCATGGACCGCCGCTACCTGCTGATCGGCCTGACGCTGATCATGATCGTCGCCAACATGGTCGTGGCCTACGCCAGCGACTTCAGCCTGCTGTTGTTCGGCCGTGTGCTGCTGGGCATCAGCATCGGCGGCTTCTGGGCAACCGCGATTGCCCTGAGCGGTCGCCTGGCCCCCAAAGGCGTGGGCGTGGCGAAGGCCACCTCGATCATCATGATGGGCGTGACCCTGGCCACGGTCCTGGGCGTGCCAGTAGGCACCTGGCTGAGCGGCCTGATGGGCTGGCGCATGACGTTTTTGGTCACTGCACTGGTGGGCCTCCCCGTTCTTATGGCTCAAGTCCTGCTGCTGCCGACGCTTAAACCGGAAAAGGCCATTCTGGTCAGTGACCTGCCGGCTTTGTTTATCAACCCACGCGCTCGGGTCGGGTTGATCGCCGTATTGCTGATCGGCCTGGCGCACTTTGCTGCGTACACCTACGTCGCACCGTTCTTTAAAAACAGTTCCGGCTTCGACGGGCCGACGATTGGCTCACTGCTGCTGATGTTCGGCGTGGCGGGCGTGGCAGGTAACATTTTTGCCGGTTTCGCCGCCAACCGCAGCGTGCGTTACACCTTGTTGCTGGTCGCGCTGATGATCGGCACCAGCACCGCCCTGTTCCCCTACTTCGCCACCGGCCTGACCGGCGCAACCATGCTGATCGCCCTCTGGGGCTTCGCCTTCGGCGCCTTCCCGGCCTGCGCGAGCATCTGGATGTTTGTGGTAGCGCCCAAGGATGTCGAACGCGGCATGCCGCTGTTCGTCGCGCTGTTCCAGGTGATCATTGCCTTGGGCTCGTTCTTCGGCGGCCGGATCGTCGACCAACTCGGCACCTCGGTGCTGTTGAGCCTGGCCACCGCGTTGGTCGGCGTGGGTTTTGTCACGGTGCTGGTGCTGGGGCGGAATGTCAGCAATAGCCTGGCTGCGCAAGCTGCCTGACCGGAACGCGACCACTAAAAAGCCTGCTGAGCATTGAGCTCAGCAGGCTTTTTCAGTTTCAGGCAATGGTGATTATTGGCGTGGGGTTTCCACTGGGAAATTACGCTCCAGCACAGCGTCCATCAGCGACTGGGCATTCTCGATCAATTGCGCCAGGCCCATGATGACAGGTGACCGCGTGCTGCCTGGGTCCTCGGCGCATCGGTAGGCGATTTGAAGTGCGCTGGACAGGATTTCGGAGGCGTTGGCCAGGGCTTCTTCGGTGCCGACATCGGCGCCTACGTGGAAGATTTTACGCGGCTCGTCGTCGGAATTAGCTTTGACCTGATCAGTAGCGTCGGGGGTAATCTTTTTCATGATGCAGCTCCACGTTATGAAAAGGAGCTACCACGCCCTGCTGTCAAACAGGATTGGGTGGCAGCTGTACGCGGGTTGACAGACCGGAAACGTGGAAACCCGGCGCACCCGAAGGTGCCCCACGCACAGCCGCCATAACAGATGGGCACAGACAAAAAATCTGGAACCAAGCTTGGGGATGCACAGAGATCGCACGTTATTCGGCCTGTCAAAACCGGTCGCCATGAGGGCGACGGCGGAAGGTTAGCGTTCTGGTTCACCCAGCGCAACCCTGCACACCACTCAAAAAATGGGGAAGGGTCTGTACCTTTCCGCTGACACTCTTAATACCCCACCGCAGTGTTTTGCGCCTCTACGCCAACACCAGGGCGGCCTTGATTGTCGAGCTATCCAACCGTCTCAGCCAGCCACAACAATGCATACCGGTTAACTTCGCCTAATCCCACGACCGAAACAGAATCCTCATACGTAACAGGCTAGCGATTACGCACGGAAATACATGGGTTATCTCTTCAAGATTGAGTCCCAGCTAATTTGAGATAGCCATCGCTGATGCCCTCCCTGACTGACGGTCCCTTCAATCGCTTTTTTATGCATACAAAGTATGCATAATGAAAACGCTCCGGATTCAATATGACGAAGAAAAAAACATTACCAATCAGCAGAAGCACAAGGGCATAAACCTGGCTGACGCGGAACCGGTCTTTTACGACGAGGCAGCCTTGACGATACAAGACCACGATCACGGCGAAGAACGCTGGGTCAGTGTGGGCACAGACGCAAAGGGTCGTGTGCTGGTGGTTGCTTATACCTACCGCGATCCAAATTTCGTGCGCATCATCAGCGCCAGGCTCGCATCCAAAAATGAACGGCGCCAGTATAGGGAGGGTTGAACCATGAAAAACGAATACGATTTCAGCAACGGCAAGCGCGGCGCGATTGCTGGCAGCAAAGGCAAGACCCGTATCACTATCATGCTGGACGACGCAGTCATCGAGTCCGCCCGCGCGCGTGCAGAAAATGCCGGTACGGGCTATCAGACAGTGATAAACAACATCCTGCGCCAAGTGCTGGTCTCTCAGGACGCTCACGACCTGACGCCAACGCCAAAGAAGCGAGCCAAAATGCTGCAGATCCTCAATAACGGGATCAGCCAATCCGAAGTCGAGGCGCTTGAGCAGCAACTGATCGCTGTCGCCGGCGAGTTGAATCGCGTACTGGGCACACCCAGGACGGTCAAGTCCAAAGTTAAGGCAGCTCTGTAAGGACTACCTTCAGAAGTCGCCATGGGACATATTGGTTTGAGAGCCGGAGTCGAAAACGAAAAAGCCCCGTAGCTTATTCAGCTACGGGGCTTTTTCTATGTAATGGCGGAGAGATAGGGATTCGAACCCTAGGTACCGGTGAAGGTACAACGGATTTCGAATCCGTCCCATTCGGCCACTCTGGCATCTCTCCAACGGCGCGCATCATAACAGTGTGTTTCGCGGAAGCAAACCCCAAATGCGATTTTTTTCCGTGCTATCAGATGCTTGCGTCGATTAAAGCGGTACGCCCAGACGGTTGGCGACTTCTTCGTAGGCTTCGATGACATCACCGAGGCCTTGGCGGAAGCGGTCTTTGTCCATCTTCTTCTTGGTAGCCTTGTCCCACAGGCGGCAGCCGTCAGGGCTGAATTCGTCGCCCAGGACGATGGAGCCGTCGTGGAACACGCCGAACTCCAGCTTGAAGTCGACCAGCAGCAGGCCAGCGTCGTCGAACAGCTTGCTCAGCACGTCGTTGACCTTGAGGGACAACGCCTTCATGCGCGCCAGTTGCTCGGCGGTGCCCCAGCCGAACGCCACAACGTGGGATTCGTTGATGAACGGGTCGCCCTTGGCGTCGTCCTTCAGGAACAGCTCGAACGTGTAAGGGTTGAGCTTGAGGCCCTCTTCCACGCCCAGGCGCTTGACTAGGCTGCCGGCAGCGTAGTTACGCACAACGCATTCAACCGGGATCATGTCGAGCTTCTTGACCAGGCATTCGTTGTCGCCCAGCAGTTTGTCGAATTGGGTCGGAATGCCGGCCGCTTCGAGTTTCTGCATGATGAAGGCGTTGAACTTGTTGTTCACCATGCCCTTGCGATCAAGTTGTTCGATGCGCTTGCCGTCGAACGCCGAGGTGTCGTTGCGAAACAGCAGGATCAGGCGGTTGGCGTCGTCGGTCTTGTATACCGACTTGGCTTTGCCGCGGTAGAGTTCTTCACGTTTTTCCATGATGGGCTCCGCTTGCTAAATGGTGGGCTAGGCGATGTGTCGCCAGTCGAGCCCTGAATCTTGATCGGCCAGTTGCAGCCAGTCCGGGTCGCACCCAAGAGTGTCGACAAAACATTGCCGGGCCAGCTGCGGCAGGTTGTTCTTGCTGCTCAGGTGGGCCAGGACCAGGTGTTGCAAGTCTTGCCAGCCCAACTCATACACCAGGTACGCCGCCTGGTGGTTGTTCAAATGTCCAAATTGGCCGCCTACCCGCTGCTTGAGAAAGGTCGGGTAGTGACCGCGCGCCAGCAGGTCCCGGCAGTGGTTGGACTCGATCATCAAGGCATCGAGGTCGCGGTAACCGTCCAGTACCTTGGCACAGTAGGAACCCAGGTCGGTGAGCACGCCGAAACGCCGCTCACCGTCACTGAATACGTACTGTGTCGGTTCCTGGGCGTCGTGGGCCACGGCAATCACATCAATGCTCAGGGCACCGATTTGCAGTTGCTCACCACCGGCCAGGAAACCTGCGGGCTCAATGGGTTTGCGCATCCCGCGCAAGGTACCGCGACTCAGGTACACCGGCAGATTGTAGCGCCGAGACAGCAAACCCACGCCATGCACGTGGTCGGCATGTTCGTGGGTCACCAGAATCGCGCTCAGCTGCGCGGGGTTAACCCCCAGGCGCAGCAGGCGTCGCTCGGTTTCTTTTAACGAGAAACCACAATCCACCAGGACGTACGTGTCGTCATGAGCGACCAGCGTGCCGTTCCCTTGGCTACCGCTGCCGAGAACGGCAAAACGCATCGGATCAGCCCAGGTTGTCCTGAATCACGCCCAACACTTTGCGCGCTGTTTCAGCCGGCGCAACGGTGTTGATGTTTTTCTCGACGGTGACTTGAACGCTTTCGCCCACCTTGCTCAAACGAACCTGGTAACGCTCGGCACGGGTTTCAACTTCTTCCTTGGTCGGCGCGCTGCCGAACAATTTGCTGAAGAAACCTGGCTCTTCGTCTTTCTTCACGGCCTTCTCGGCCACGTTGATGTAGTACAGGCCCAGGCTGCGGTTGATGTCTTCAACACGCCATGGACCTTGCTCCAGTGCGCGGCCAACGCTGGCCCAGGCACGGTCGAGGTCTTCACCCAGGTTCAGGACCACGTTGCCGCTGCCGTCTTCGGTGAGGCTGACGCGGTTAGGCGTGTCGTAATCACGTGCGGCGAGCAGGGAAACCGAACCGCCCTTCTCGGAGATACGGCTCATGCTGGCCAGCATTTCGTCGACCAGCGCGGCGTCAACGCCCATGTTGACCGAGCGCGGGGTGAAATCGACGTTGGCAGTGCTGCCGACAGGACGCTCGGCGCTGACCACATACACTTCACTGGTGTTGCGCTGCACGCCGGGCTCGATGCGCACACGCACACGGGCTTCGCTGTCAGCAGCGACACCGCCGGCCTGCAGGCGCTGGGCCATGTTGGCGGACAGTTCGCTGCCGCGTTGCCAGGCCGTGGTGAACTCACCGGTCTGCAGGCGTTGCTGGTCAATGCGGAAGCCGTTGTCCTGGAAGAACTGCAACGCCACCGGCCAGACTTCGGCAGGCGGGCGTTGAGCGATGATCCAGCGGTTGTCGCCGCTCTTCTGCAGGCTGTAGTCGCTGACATTCGCCACGGCCGAGATCGGCTGTGGACGCGGCACCACGTACTCACCCTTGGCAGTGTCGTCGGCGACATTGCGTGGAATCGGCAACAACGGGTCAAGGCGCTTGGCGACATTGACGTCCGGCGGCAACTGCATCGGTTTGGTTGCTTGTGCTTCCAGGTAATCGCTGCCGCGGTCACGGAAGTAGCCATCCGGGCCCCAAATCCAACCGCAGCCACTGGTGCTGGAGATAATCAAGGCAAGTGCGGAAAGTCCGGCCAATCGCTTCATGCGTAGTGCTTCCTCAATTAAACCAGGACGCCGGACTGGCGCAGGGCCTGTCGCAGCGGTTCGTGACAGGCTTCGCTGAGGCGGGTGAGCGGCAGACGGATACCGTCCGGCATCAGGCCCATCTCAAACAGCGCCCATTTCACGGGAATAGGGTTGGATTCGATAAACAGTGTCTTGTTGAGCGGCATCAGCTTCTCGTGGATCGCGCGGGCGGTCACGGCGTCACCGGCGATGGCGGCGGCGCACAGTTCGCTCATGGCGCGCGGGGCCACGTTGGCAGTCACGGAAATGTTGCCCTTGCCGCCCAGCAGGATCAGCTCGACAGCGGTGGCGTCGTCACCGGAATACACCAGGAAGTCGCTGCTCACGCCGGCCAGGATGTCCTTGGCGCGCTGCAGGTCGCCGGTGGCTTCCTTGATGCCGATGATGTTCGGCACGGTGGACAGGCGGATCACGGTCGCAGCCTGCATGTCGCACGCGGTGCGGCCAGGAACGTTGTAGAGGATCTGCGGGATATCAACCGCTTCGGCGATGGTGCGGAAGTGCTGGTACAAGCCTTCCTGGGTCGGCTTGTTGTAGTACGGGGTCACCAGCAGGCAGGCGTCGGCGCCGGCCTTCTTGGCGTTTTTGGTCAGCTCGATCGCTTCACGCGTCGAGTTGGCGCCCGTACCGGCGATCACGGCAATACGGCCCGCGACGCGCTTGACCACAAACTCTATCACCTGGATGTGTTCTTCCACATCGAGGGTGGCCGATTCACCTGTGGTGCCGACCGCCACGATGGCGTTGGTGCCCTCTTGCAGGTGGAAGTCCACCAGTTTGCCCAGGCTATCCCAGTCGAGATGACCTTGTGCATCCATGGGTGTGACCAGTGCCACCATACTGCCCGCAATCATGCAACCGCTCCTGCCGGAAAAAGAGAGCCGTAATGGTACTGGCGCCAAGATGCTTGTACAAGCGAAGTACCGCGTGAGGATGCGTTCTGCACCAACTAAACGACGGGCAATGCCATCATCGGGCCAAAGCCCGGCTTGAAGCACGCTGAAATCAGACCGATCACGTAATGAAAACGCCACCTCCTAGCCCTTGGCGACGCTTTTCGCTACCCTTCATCCTTTGATCGATACAGCCCACACGGTATCGACCGCTCATCGCTTTAGGAAGGCTGCATGTCCACCCCCACAGTTCGCGAACAATTCCTTGTTATCAGTGCCCTCGGCGCCAACCCCATGGAGCTGACCAACGTCCTGTGCCGCGCCAGCCATGAGAACCGCTGCGCCGTCGTGACCTCCCGCCTGACCCGCCACGGCGAGTGCAGTGCGCTGGTGCTGCAGATTTCCGGCAGCTGGGACGCCCTGGCGCGCCTCGAAACCGGCCTGCCTGGCTTGGCGAAGAAACATAACTTCACCGTCAACGTGGTGCGCAGCGCCGCGCTGGAAAACCGTCCGCAGGCGCTGCCTTATGTGGCGTATGTCAGCTCGGCCTACCGCTCGGACATCGTCAACGAGCTGTGCCAGTTCTTCATCGACCATAACGTCGAGCTGGAAAACCTGACCTGCGACACCTACCAGGCCCCGCAAACCGGCGGCACCATGCTCAACGCCACGTTTACCGTGACTTTGCCTGCGGGCGTGCAGATCAGTTGGCTGCGTGACCAGTTCCTGGATTTCGCCGATGCGCTGAACCTCGACGCATTGATCGAGCCGTGGCGCCCACAGAACCCAATGTAAGGAAGTTTTCATGGCTGTAGTCATCGACACACCGGTAGCCGACTTCGAAGCCCAGGCCACCAGCGGGCAAACCTTCAGCCTCGCCGGCCTCAAGGGCAAGCAGGTGGTGATCTACTTCTACCCGAAGGACAGCACGCCGGGCTGCACCACGGAGGGCCAGGGTTTCCGTGACCACTACGCCGCGTTCAAGGCTGCCAACACCGAAGTGTTCGGCGTGTCGCGCGACAGCGTCAAATCCCACGAGAACTTCAAGGGCAAGCAGGCATTTCCCTTCGAGCTGATCAGCGACAAGGACGAAGCGGTTTGCCAGCTGTTTGATGTAATCAAGCTGAAGAAGCTGTACGGCAAGGAATACCTGGGTGTGGATCGCAGCACCTTCCTGATCGACAAGCATGGCGTGCTGCGCCAGGAATGGCGCGGCGTGAAAGTGCCAGGGCATGTGGATGCTGTGCTCGCAGCGGCCCAGGCTTTGAACAAGGCCTGAGGTGTAGCGTGAGCGGGCTGGCCCGCTCACCACAACAACACGTTACAACAAAGGCGCGACCACCGGCTCTTGCCGCGGCCACGCATCCAGCACTGCCTTGAACAGCGTTGCCAGCGGGATCGCAAAGAACACGCCCCAGAATCCCCACAGCCCACCAAACAACAACACTGCGCAGATAATCGCCACCGGGTGTAGGTTGACGGCCTCCGAGAACAACAGCGGCACGAGCACGTTGCCATCCAGGGTCTGGATAATGCCGTACACCGCCATCAAGTAGATGAACTGGTCGCTCCAGCCCCACTGGAACAACGCGATCAACATCACCGGCACCGTCACCACCACCGCGCCGACATATGGCACCACCACCGACACGCCCACCAGCAACGCCAGCAGCGCCGCGTAGTTCAGCCCGAGCGCAACAAAAGCGATGTAGGTGACGCCGCCACAAATAACAATTTCGATGACCTTGCCACGGATGTAGTTGGCAATCTGCCGGTTCATTTCCTCCGCCACACGGGTAATCAGCGCCCGCTCACGTGGCAGGTAGCCGCGCACCCAGCGGCCAATCATTGCGCGATCCTTGAGGAAGAAAAACACCAGGATCGGCACCAGCACCAGGTAGATCATGATGTTGACCAGCAACGGCAGGCTCGACAGCGAAAACGTCAGCGCCCATTGCCCGAACTTTCCGATTTCGCCGCGCGCGACTTCGATGGCCTGCAGCACCTGCTCATCCGACACCAGGTGCGGATAGCGCTCGGGCAGTAGCAGCAACAACGATTGCCACTTGGCGAGCATGCCGGGCAACTCGTTGAACAGCGTGATCAACTGATGCCATAGCAGTGGCAACACCACCACAATGAACACCACCAACACGCCCATGAACAGGGCAAACACCAGCCCCACCGCCACGGCACCCGGCAGGCGCAGGCGTTCCAGGGTGGTGACCAAACCTTGCATCAAGTACGCCAGCACCATCCCCGCCAGTACTGGCGCAAGCATGCCGCCCAAGGTGAGCACGGCGGTAAACGCCAGGATCAGCAGGACCGCCAGCACCACGGCTTCCTCGTCAGAGAAGTAGCGCTGGATCCAGTCTCGTAACACTTTGAACATCAATCAACCTCGGGTGGTGGGGCAAACGATTCAGGCCTTGCGCAACCAGTATTGGTAAACACCGGCGACGTCCTCTTCGTGCAACAGGGTGTGCCCGGCCAGCTTGGCGAAAGTACGGAAATCCCGCTGGGAGCCCGCGTCCGTGGCGATCACCTTGAGGACGGCGCCACTGGCCAATCGATTGAGTTCCAGCTTGGCCTTGAGCAAAGGCAACGGGCAATTGAGGCCGCTGGCATCGAGTTCGGCATCAAAGGCTACAGCGTCGGTCATGGTTTTACTCCGGGCACGCGTTTGGGCTGCTTAGAATATCTGGTCCGAAGCTCAGTGTCCGGCTACAGTAAGCTCTTTGTCGAAAGGCTCTGTGCATGACTTTTTTGCGCCCCACCCTGCTGACGCTGGCTTGCCTGCTGGCCTCTCCGGGCTTCGCTGACGACCTGCCGTCACTTGGCGACGCCAGTTCTGCCATTGTCTCGCCACAACAGGAATTCCAACTCGGCCGCGCGTGGCTGGCCTACTTGCGCGGCCAAGTCTCGCAACTCAACGACCCGCAGCTCAAGGATTACGTCGAAACCAGCGTTTACAAGCTGGTGGAGACCAGCCAGGTCAATGACCGGCGCCTGGAGTTCATCCTGATCGACAGCCCGCAGCTCAACGCATTTGCCGCGCCGGGCGGGATCGTCGGGGTCAACGGCGGGTTGTTCCTCAATGCCCAGACCGAAGGCGAATACGCCTCGGTACTCGCCCACGAATTGGCTCACTTGTCCCAGCGCCACTTTGCTCGTGGCGTGGAAGCGCAGTCGCGCATGCAAATCCCGATGATGGCCGCGCTGCTCGGCGGCATCATCGCCGCTGCTGCAGGCGCAGGCGATGCAGGGATTGCCGCGATTGCCGGCAGCCAGGCGGCAGCCATCCAGGAGCAACGCCGATTTTCGCGCCAGAACGAGCAAGAGGCGGACCGCATCGGCATTCTCAACCTGGAAAAGGCCGGTTACGACCCGCGCTCCATGCCGACCATGTTCGAGCGCCTGATGCGCCAATACCGCTTCGACGCCAAGCCACCGGAATTTTTGCTGACTCACCCGGTGACCGAATCACGGATTGCCGACACCCGTAACCGCGCGGAACAAGCCAAACCCGGCGGCAAGGAAGACAGCCTGCGCTATCAGCTGATTCGCGCGCGGGTGCAGCTGCAATATGAAGACACCCCAGGCCTGGCGGCCAAGCGCTTCCAGGCGCAGTTGGACGAGAACCCGAAGAGTGATGTGGCGCGTTACGGCCTGGCCATCGCTCAAATCAAAGGCACCCAGTACAAAGAGGCGCGGGAAAGCCTGCAGCCATTGCTCGCCAAGGCGCCCAACGACATCACCTACAACCTGGCGCAGATTGAACTGGACATGGACAACAACCGTTTGCCCGATGCCCAACAACGCACTGACCGGATGCTCACCCAATACCCCGGCAATTACCCGCTGAATCAGGTGCGGGTGGACCTGCTGCTCAAGCAGAACCGCACCGCCGATGCAGAGAAAGCCCTGGATGCGCTGCTCAAGTCCCGCCCGGATGATCCGGATGTCTGGTATCAGGTCGCGGAGACACGCGGTTTGTCTGGCAACATCATTGGCCTGCACCAGGCCCGCGCGGAATACTTTGCGTTGGTTGGCGACTTCCAGCAGGCCATCCAACAATTGGACTTTGCCAAACGTCGGGCCGGCAACAACTTCCCATTGTCCTCGCGCATCGATGCACGCCAGCGTGAGCTGATCGAACAGGAACGCCTGGTAAAAGGGATGATGAGCTAAACCCATCGCCCACAAAAAAGCCCCGCCTTCGTTAACCGAAGGCGGGGCTTTTTATTGGATCAGGCTAGCGGATTACTCGGCCAGCTTGAACGTGATGAAGCTGGCACGCCCTTGACGCAGAACGCGCATCGACACCGAACGATTCTTCGGCAGCGCCTTGGCGATGTCGGTGAACTGCTTGGTGGAATCGATGGCCTGATTGTTCAGGTGAGTGATCACGTCACCTGGCTGCAGGCCGATCAGGGAAGCAGGGCCGTCCTGCACTTCCTTGATCACCACGCCGCTTTTAAGGTCGAAGGTCTTCTTCTGCTCATCGGTCAGCTCGGCTACAGCAATGCCCAGGCGATTGCTGCTGCGCTCGGCACCCGGTTTGGCATTGCCCAGGGCGTCCAACGTCGCGCCTTCTTCCGGGATGGCGCCTACGGTCAGTTCAACGGTCTGGCGCTTGCCATCACGAATCACTTCCAGCTTGGCTTTGCTGCCCGCCTTAAGTGCGCCGACCAGGTGCGGCAGGTCGGCCGACATGACGATAGGCTGGCCGTTCATGCTCAGGATCACGTCACCGACTTGCAGGCCACCTTTGGCAGCGGGGCCGTCGTCCTGGATCTGTGCAACCAGAGCACCGGCAGGCTTGTCGAGGCCGAAGGACTCAGCCAGGTCTTTGTTAACTTCCTGGATCACGACGCCCAGCCAGCCACGGCTGACTTTGCCACCGCTTTTGAGCTGATTGGAAACGTCCATGGCCACATCGATAGGGATGGCGAAGGACACGCCCATGAAGCCGCCGGAACGGGTGTAGATCTGCGAGTTGATACCGACCACTTCGCCCGCCAGGTTGAACAGCGGACCACCCGAGTTACCTGGGTTGATCGGCACGTCAGTCTGGATGAACGGCACGTAGTTTTCGTTTGGCAAGCTGCGGCCGATGGCGCTGACGATGCCTTGGGTCACGGTATGGTCAAAGCCGAACGGCGAACCGATCGCAACCACCCATTGCCCGGCTTTCAGGTCCTGGGATTTACCCAGCTTCAATACCGGCAGGTCTTTGCCATCGATTTTCAGCAAGGCCACGTCAGAACGCGGGTCGGTGCCCACCAGCTTGGCTTTCAGCTCGCTGCGATCGGCCAGGCGCACGAGAATTTCGTCCGCATCGGCAATCACGTGGTTGTTGGTAAGGATGTAGCCATCCGGCGAAATGATAAAGCCTGAGCCGAGGGACTGCGCTTCACGCTGGCCACCACCGCCACCCCTAGGGGAGCGCTGTTGCGGCATGCCGCGCTCGAAGAACTCGCGCAGCATCGGCGGCAGGCCCTCGAGGTCAGGCATCTGCTGATTCGAGACTTTGCGATCCGGCAGCTTCTGCGTGGTACTGATGTTCACCACGGCAGGCGACGCCTGCTCTACCAGTTGGGTGAAATCAGGCAGCTCGGCCGCTTGCGCGGACACGGCCTGACCCAGCACCAGCAGCGTGGCGACTATGGATAGGTAAGACTTCAAGCGTGGTATCGACATACAGCTCCCGTTACGACGAGCAGGGTTGAGCGACAGGGTTCAAGAAACGCCGAAAACTGCGACCGACATCTTTGTTCCGCGAACAAAACAAGGCCAGGGCCGACAAGCCCTGACCTATAAAAAACATGGGGATTATTTGCAAGTGAAAATACTGATCCAGACATTTCATGCTCTCGGCAACCAACCTGGCATGGGCGTAGATTGAAAGGTCAGGATGAACATAGGATTAACGGCTCACGGCTTGGCGTCGGTCTTTGTACCGCGCACCGACAGCGCGATGCGTTCGGCAGTACCGATTGGAATTTCACCGACAACGGTCACCATCACCTCGCCATCCACGGTATTCAGACGCCGGGACACAGCAACTGTTGGGCCGAGTTGAGTGCGCGTTTCCGTTACGCTCGCGCCCTCAGTCGACTCAAGAAACACCGAAAAGCGCGCAAGGCCGTCGTCATACATCAGGCTGTCGACGGCGGACTTGGTCTGGGTGTCTTTTCGCGAGATGCTGTTGGTCAGTTGAAAACCCGGCGGCAGCCAATCCAGATGCCACGCGTGGGTGGCGGGCACTTCGGGTGCTTTGGTGTTGGTCAGGGCGATAGGCGTGCATTCACTGCTGGGCTGTAAATCGCGGTCTGTGGGCGCGGCCGACGTGTTCAATCGGGTGAACTGGAAGCGCTCCAATAATTGCCCTTGATCGTTGAGCAACAGAGATTTGAGCGGCAGGCCGGTTTCACGGTCCAGATGCAACTCAAAGCCATAGCGATATTGGTCGCGCGGTGTAATCGACACAATCACCGCGTTACGACCGGCCACGCGAGATTTGCCGATAACGGCCATTTCATAAAATTGAGTAAGTTTTTGTGGATCAAGTGAACGCGATGAGGCATCACGCGAATTGCCAAGGCCAGCAACAAGGCTGCCACTGACACATTGAGTCTGGCCATCCACCCGCACGACCTCTTGAGCAGAACCATCGAGCTGCAAAAGCCGCTCACGGACCTGACCGTCCTGGACACGATGCCAGATGTCATGGGTAGAAAAACTGCCGTTACGTTCGTAGACGAACGTACCTTGAAAGCTTTGCTGCTGCTCTGCACGCCCAAGTCGAGTCAGCCAGTCTTGGGCTTCGTCGGCATGGGCGGATAGTGCAAAACAACCACTGAGCAAAAGCGTAAGGAGCGGTATGGCGCGCATAGGGCCCCTTAGCGGTTTAGCGGTTTTCCAAACTTGCAGCACGAGCGTATGGCAGAGCGCTTTCAGTGCCTTTCAAGGCCGATTCCTGTGCGTGTTGGCGCAGGTAGCCTGGAAGACGCTGATCTTGCCAGCCGGATTGCCCTTGGAGCACACCGTTGGCCATAGGGCCAGTGGTGTCCGAGCTTTCCTTGTAGCCGGCCAGTACGGCTGGGCCTTTGACTTGCGGGCCGGCCATGACCGGTTGCTGAGTCTGTTGGGCGAGTTCCGCACCAGCGATTTCGTCCTGGTTGTACAGGCGAACACCGGCGAGCACTGCAACAGTTACCGAAGCAGCAACTGCCAGGCGACCCAGGCTACGCCATGGACCACGAGCAGCTTTTGCCGGAACGGCTTCATCGGCCAGCGCAGCAGAAACAGCCGCAGCAATATCCAGACGAGGGATTAGAAGATCCTTGTGCATCACCGCCCGAGCGACTTGGTAACGAGACCAGGTATCACGGGTTTCGGCATCATCAAATGCGTTAAGCACTCGACGAAGTTCCAGTTCATCCGCTTCGTTATCCATCACTGCGGACAGCGATTCCTGCAGGGCATCACGACTCATGGCGGTTCCTCTCTTGGCTGTCGCCGCTGTCTTTAGTTTTCCTGCAACAACGGTTGCAAGGCTTTATCGATGGCTTCCCGGGCCCGGAAAATCCGTGACCTTACAGTCCCCACCGGACACTGCATGACGCTCGCAATGTCTTCGTAACTCAGACCATCGAATTCACGTAAAGTTAACGCCGTACGCAAATCTTCTGGCAGTTGCTGAATTGTGCGATGAACGGTGCCTTCGATCTCGTCGCGCAGCAATGCACGCTCCGGCGACTCGAGATCCTTGAGGCCGTGATCACCATCGTAGAATTCAGCGTCTTCTGAACTGACATCACTATCCGGCGGGCGGCGACCGCGAGAAACCAGATAGTTCTTCGCCGTGTTAATGGCGATGCGGTAGAGCCACGTATAAAACGCACTGTCACCGCGGAAATTGCCCAGTGCACGGTATGCCTTGATAAAGGCTTCCTGTGCAACGTCCTGCGCTTCATGGGTGTCGTGCACAAACCGCACGATCAACCCGAGAATTTTGTGCTGGTATTTCAGCACTAACAGATCAAATGCTCGCTTGTCGCCGCGTTGAACGCGCTCGACCAGCTGCTGATCCTCTTCCTGGGTTAGCATGAACACTCCTCGTTGTACTTGAAGGAGGCTTGCATAACTAAACGATCAGGCTTGTAAACATAGACTAGGACTTTTCGCAAAAGTTCTCCCCCTTCAAGCAAGTTTCCGGCACGCACTGATTTGGCACACACGAAAAACGCAGCACGGGCAAGGCCGGCTGCGCGAATAATCTTGTCGCCGGTTTTCTGACGCGTCCAATGCTCCCGACGGGCCAATAAACTCAACGTTTTCCCAGCTTTCGGGCAACCTGCTATTGAGTCAGGGCTTATGCAAAAAGTTCCCGATTCAATAACCGGCTGATTTACCCTGGCCGCGCACCGTAATCTCACATTGCCACGAATGCCCCGCTATTGTGCCGCTCCCCCCCTCTATATACTAGTGGCCCGTGTGACCCTTTGATTCGCCGATCCAGGCGTCCTGATTGCGCCAGCCCTGTGGATCGCTTTTTGCGGAATCCTTCAAATGAGCCAACAGTTTCAACACGATGTCCTGGTGATCGGTAGCGGCGCGGCCGGCTTGAGCCTGGCGCTGACCCTTCCCAGCCACCTGCGCGTCGCGGTACTCAGCAAAGGCGACCTGGCCAATGGCTCGACATTCTGGGCCCAGGGCGGTGTCGCCGCCGTGCTGGACGACACCGACACCGTGCAGTCCCACGTCGAAGACACCCTTAACGCCGGCGGCGGCCTGTGCAACGAAGACGCCGTGCGTTTCACCGTCGAGCACAGCCGCGAAGCCATCCAATGGCTGATCGATCAAGGCGTGCCCTTTACGCGTGACGAACACGCGGGCAGCGATGACGGCGGCTTCGAGTTCCACCTGACCCGGGAAGGCGGCCACAGTCATCGCCGCATCATCCACGCCGCCGACGCCACCGGCGCCGCGATCTTCAAGACCCTGCTCGACCAGGCCCGCCAGCGCCCCAACATCGAGTTGCTGGAGCAACGCGTCGCCGTCGACCTGATCACCGAAAAACGCCTGGGCCTGGACGGCGAACGCTGCCTCGGCGCTTATGTGCTCAACCGTGCCAGCGGTGAAGTCGACACCTACGGTGCGCGCTTCACCATCCTGGCATCCGGCGGCGCAGCCAAGGTCTACCTCTACACCAGCAACCCCGACGGCGCATGCGGCGACGGCATTGCCATGGCTTGGCGCTCCGGCTGTCGGGTGGCCAACCTTGAGTTCAACCAGTTCCACCCGACCTGCCTGTATCACCCGCAGGCCAAAAGTTTTCTGATCACCGAAGCCCTGCGCGGCGAAGGTGCACACCTGAAACTGCCGAACGGCGAACGCTTCATGCAGCGCTTTGATCCGCGCGCCGAGCTGGCGCCGCGGGATATCGTCGCCCGCGCCATCGACCACGAAATGAAGCGCCTGGGCATCGACTGCGTCTACCTCGACATCAGCCACAAGCCCGAAGCCTTCATCAAGACCCACTTCCCCACCGTCTACGAACGCTGCCTGGCATTCAACATCGACATCACCAAAGGCCCGATCCCGGTGGTACCGGCTGCGCACTACACCTGCGGCGGCGTGATGGTCGATCAGCACGGCCGCACCGATGTGCCAGGCTTGTACGCGATCGGCGAAACCAGCTTCACCGGCCTGCACGGCGCCAACCGCATGGCCAGCAACTCGCTGCTCGAATGTTTCGTTTACGCCCGCTCAGCGGCCGCCGACATTCTCGAACAACTGCCGCGTATCCCCGTCCCTGCCGCCCTCCCCCGCTGGGACGCCAGCCAGGTGACCGACTCGGACGAAGACGTGATCATCGCCCACAACTGGGACGAACTGCGCCGCTTCATGTGGGACTACGTGGGCATTGTGCGCACCAACAAACGCCTGCAACGCGCGCAACACCGCGTGCGCTTACTGCTGGATGAGATCGATGAGTTTTACAGCAACTACCGAGTAAGTAGGGACCTGATCGAACTGAGGAACCTTGCTCAGGTAGCGGAGCTGATGATTAGGTCAGCCATGCAACGCAAGGAATCTCGGGGTCTCCACTACACGCTGGACTATCCAGGGCTGCTTTCAGAAGCGAAGGATACGATCCTTACACCGACCGAATGAGGCACGTTAGGAAGCCTCAGCGTAGCACGGTAAGGCCCCGGTTTGTAACAGCTTTGGCGCATCTTTGTCCCATCGCTGGGGTCCTTATCGCCTGCCCGCGAGGGTCCTTAACGCGCCCACGGGCACCCATGCGAGGGCCTACGGGGGAGCCTGCGCGGGAAGTCTTGTAATGGTGACCTTTCAGATTTTTCTGTCAGATTCTCAAGAGGGTCGGCGAGACCACAACCAGAACCCCAGTTGAACGGCCAGACAGACCCAGTAGAGGGCCTGTAGGTGGTCCATGGGGTTCTCCTTGAGGGATTAGAGTGACTTGTGAAAGCGAACGTCTGTGAGTTCGTGTTGCAGGGCTACCTCAAGGAGGCGCTCATATGAATGCGGCCAGCTCCCTTGGGATTGGTCGTCAGAGGCGCCTGATTGCAGCAGGGCAAAGCACAGCGCAGCATGCGGGGTCAGAGACTCGACAGGCACTTTAGTAACTACCCGCTTGCCCTTGTATGTGTAGCACAGCGTGACACTCATCGACGGGCCTTAGTGTAGGCAACTTAGTCCAAGAGCTTAGCGCGTCACGCTTCGTTTATGGAAGTGTCGTTTAGCGCTTACCGGGCCTTGAGACGCCTTGCAGCGGCCTTGATGTCCCTCATTGCGATTCGATAGTTGTCCTTCTCTCGTTCGAGCAGGTGAACCACAGCAGCCTGTATCGACACACGTTCAAACCCTGAGCCTTCCAGTTCAAGCCAGCGCTTGACGATCATGTTGGACAGCTTGAAGGAATACCGGGAGAGCAGCGTAAAGG
>NZ_JBARTQ010000562.1:0-6839 GCF_049645325.1 Pseudomonas sp.
TTATCAGACAGACCGAGGTGATGCTATCGCAGGCAAGCCAGCTCCCACACAAGCCAGCTTTCACATTAAATGGAGCACAGCCTCAGGTTATGCGTAGCTCTCGATGGAAGGGCAGGCGCAAACAAGGTTGCGGTCGCCAAACACGTTGTCGACTCGGCCAACCGGCGGCCAGTATTTGCCTTCGATCAACGACGCTACCGGGTACACCGCCTGTTCACGGCTGTACGGGTGGCTCCATTCGCCCACCAGTTCGGCTGCGGTGTGCGGCGCGTTTTTCAGTGGGTTGTCGTCCTTGTCCAGCGTGCCGTTTTCCACGGCGCGGATTTCTTCGCGGATGGCGATCATCGCGTCGCAGAAGCGGTCCAGTTCTTCCTTGGATTCACTTTCGGTCGGCTCGATCATCAGCGTGCCCGCTACCGGGAACGACATGGTCGGCGCGTGGAAGCCAAAATCGATCAGGCGCTTGGCCACGTCGTCCACGCTGATGCCGCTGCTGTCCTTCAGCGGGCGCAGGTCGAGGATGCATTCGTGTGCCACCAGGCCGTTGCTGCCGGTGTACAGCACGGGGTAGTGCTCTTCCAGGCGACGGGAAATGTAGTTGGCATTCAGGATCGCCAACTGCGAAGCGCGCTTGAGGCCCGCACCGCCCATCATGCTGATGTACATCCAGGTGATCGGCAAAATGCTCGCGCTGCCGAACGGCGCCGCGCAGACCGCGCCTTCCTTGCGCTCCATGGTGCCGTGACCGGGCAGGAACGGCGTCAGGTGCGACTTCACGCCAATCGGGCCTACGCCCGGGCCGCCACCGCCGTGGGGAATGCAGAAGGTCTTGTGCAGGTTCAGGTGCGACACGTCGCCGCCGAACTTGCCCGGGGCGCACAGGCCGACCATTGCGTTCATGTTGGCGCCGTCGATGTACACCTGGCCGCCGTTGTCGTGAATGATCGCGCAGATTTCGCGGATGCCTTCTTCGAACACGCCGTGGGTCGACGGGTAAGTGATCATCAGCGCAGCGAGGTGTTCGCGGTGCTCGAGGGCTTTGGCGCGCAGGTCTTCGATGTCGACGTTGCCACGCGCATCGCACGCGGTCACGACCACGCGCATGCCAGCCATATTGGCCGTGGCTGGGTTGGTGCCGTGGGCCGACGACGGAATCAGGCAGATGTCGCGACGCTCTTCGCCACGGCTCTGGTGATAGGCACGGATGGCCAGCAGGCCGGCGTACTCACCCTGGGAACCGGCGTTCGGTTGCAGCGAGATCGCATCATAGCCGGTGGCCGCGCAGAGCATGGCTTCCAGTTCGGTGGTCAGTTGCAGGTAGCCGGCGCTTTGCTCGGCGGGGGCGAACGGGTGCAGGGCACCGAACTCGGCCCAGGTGACCGGGATCATTTCGCTGGCGGCGTTGAGCTTCATGGTGCACGAGCCCAGCGGGATCATGGTGCGGTCCAGCGCCAGGTCCTTATCGGCCAGTTTGCGCAGGTAGCGCATCAGCTCGGTTTCGGAGTGGTAACGGTTGAACACCGGGTGGCTGAGGATCGGCGACTGACGCAGCAGGGCGGCCGGCAGGGTGCTGTCTACGCTGTTGGCGAGGGCGGCGAAATCCGGCAGGGCTTTGCCATCGGCAAAAATCGACCACAAGGCTTCGATGTCCGCCTGGGTGGTGGTTTCATCGACCGACAGGCCAAGACGCTCAGCATTCACCACACGCAGGTTGATGCGCTGGGCGCGGGCCTTTTCGTGCAGGGCGGCGGTGTGGGCGCCGGTGTTGAGGGTCAGGGTGTCGAAGAAGTTTTCCTGCTCGACTGTCAGGCCCAGTGCGGTCAAGCCCTTGGCCAAAATCGCGGTCAGGTGATGAAGGCGGTTGGCGATCCGGGTCAGGCCTTTCGGGCCGTGGTACACGGCGTACATGCTGGCGATGTTGGCCAGCAATACTTGGGCGGTGCAGATGTTGCTGGTGGCCTTCTCGCGGCGGATGTGTTGCTCGCGCGTCTGCATGGCCAGGCGCAGGGCCGGCTTGCCGAAACGGTCGACGGACACGCCGACCAGACGGCCCGGCATGTCGCGCTTGAACGCATCCTTGGTGGAGAAGTAGGCCGCGTGCGGCCCACCAAAGCCCAGCGGCACGCCGAAGCGTTGCGCGCTGCCGATGGCCACGTCGGCGCCGAACTCGCCCGGCGGGGTCAGCAGGGTCAGGGCCAGCAGGTCGGCGGCCACGGCTACCAATGCATTGGCGGCGTGGAAGCGTTCGGTCAGTTCGCGGTAGTCGAACACGTCACCGTTGCTGGCCGGGTATTGCAGCAGGGCGCCGAAGAACGGGCTGACGTCGGTCAGTTCGCGTTCATCGCCCACCACCACGTCAATGCCCAACGGCTCGGCACGGGTGCGCAGCACGTCGAGGGTTTGCGGGTGGCTGTGGATCGACGCGAAGAAGGCGTTGCTGCCCTTGTTCTTGCTCAGGCGTTTGCAGAAGGTCATGGCTTCGGCAGCGGCGGTGGCTTCGTCGAGCAGGGAGGCGTTGGCGATCGGCAGGCCGGTGAGGTCGCTGATCAGGGTCTGGAAGTTCAGCAGCGCTTCCAGGCGGCCCTGGGAAATCTCTGGCTGGTACGGCGTGTAGGCGGTGTACCAGGCCGGGTTTTCCAGCAGGTTGCGCAGGATCGGCGACGGCGTGTGGCAGTTGTAGTAGCCCTGGCCGATGTAGGTCTTGAACAGTTGGTTCTTGCCGGCGATGGCCTTGATCTTGGCCAGGGCCTCGGCTTCGCTCAGGCCGTCTTCCAGGCCGAGCACACTGGTGCCCTTGATGCTTTCCGGAATCACGCTGGCGCTCAGCGCTTCCAGGGAGTCAAAGCCCAGGCTGGCGAGCATTTGCTGCTCGTCTTCCTGGCGCGGGCCGATGTGGCGCGCGATGAATTCGTTGGCGGTGCTCAAATTAACAGTCATGGCGCGCTCCTCAGGCTTCGGCGTTGGCTTTGATCAGGCGGTCGTACGCATCCTGATCCAACAGCTTAGCCACTGCATCGGCATCAGCCGGTTTAAAGCGGAAGAACCAGCCTTCGCCCATCGGGTCTTCGTTGACCAACTCAGGGCTGCCGTCGAGCTTGTCGTTCACTTCGAGGACTTCACCGTCCAGAGGCATGTACACGCCACTGGCGGCCTTGACCGATTCCACGGTGGACGCTTCAGCGCCCTTGTCGTAGGCCTGCAACTCCGGCAGTTGCACGAAAACCACATCACCCAGCGCGTTCTGCGCAAACGCGGTGATACCCACGGTGACGCTGCCATCAGCTTCGGCGCGCAGCCATTCGTGGTCTTCAGTAAAACGCAACTCGCTCATGGAAACTCCTCAGGGCCAGATTCGTCTGGTGGACGGGATTGGAATAATGGGGAGTTGCTTAGCAATATTGCGGCCAATCTTATTAAGTCTTTATAAATCAATGAGTTAATAAAAGTAGTTACGATGATGGGGGTTTTGTCTGTAGCGATTTCGCTACACCTGAGCCACCGAAAAAAAGCCTATGTGGATCAAAGCCTTGCATGACGCGCAAAAAGCAGGGCTGTAGCGATATCGTTACGATGTAGCGCTTTCAGTACAGTGGATGTCGTTCTCAGACCCAATTTGCAAGCGTCTCACCGCTTCCCTGTGGGAGCTGGCTTGCCTGCGATGACGGTGGGTCAGTCAACATGGGGCCAACTGAGCCATTGCCATCGCAGGCGAGCCAGCTCCCACAGTGAGACCGGGCGCGTTCAGGGTTTGTTGGGGATGCCGTACTTGCGCAAACGATGGGCGATTGCCGTGTGCGAGGTCTGCAGGCGGCTGGCCAGTTGGCGGGTCGAGGGATAGCTGGCGTACAGCTTCTCCAGCAACCCGCGTTCGAAGTCTTCCACTGCCTGTTCCAGGCTGTCGACTTCGCCGTCGCTCTGGCGGGCGACGGAGGTGCCGGCGATGTCGAGGTCGCCGATGTCGACCAAACTGCTTTCGCAGATAGCGGCGGCACGGAAGATCACGTTCTGCAACTGGCGCACATTGCCCGGCCAACGGTTGCCCAACAGTGCCGGGTAGGTGCCGGGCGCCAGGCGGCACACCGGGCGCTGGATCTGCGCGCAGGCCTGCTGCATGAAGTAGCGGGCGAGCAGCAGGATGTCCTGGCCACGCTCGCGCAGCGGCGGCACTTCGACGTTGAGCACGTTGAGGCGGTAGAACAGGTCTTCGCGGAAGGTGCCTTCGCTGACCATCTTTTCCAGGTCGCGGTGGGTGGCACTGAGGATGCGCACGTTGACCTTCACTTCACGGTCGCCGCCCACGCGACGGAAGCTGCCGTCGTTGAGAAACCGCAGCAGCTTGGCCTGCAAGTACGGCGACATCTCGCCGATCTCGTCCAGGAACACCGTGCCTTGGTTGGCCAGCTCCATCAGCCCCGGCTTGCCGCCGCGCTGGGCGCCGGTAAAGGCACCGGGGGCATAGCCGAACAGTTCACTTTCAGCCAGGTTTTCCGGCAGCGCGGCGCAGTTCAAGGCCAGGAACGGCGCACTGTGGCGGGCGCTGATGGCATGGCAGGCACGCGCCACCAGCTCCTTGCCGGTGCCGGTTTCGCCCTGGATCAACAGGGGCGCATCGAGGGCCGCCACCCGCTGCGCCCGCGCCTTGAGCGTGCGGATCGCCGGCGACTCGCCCAGCAGCGCATCAAACCCTTCGGCATGGTCATGGTGCAGCGCCGACAGTTGCTCGCCGATGCGGTTGGGTTGGTAGAGGGTGAGCAGGGCGCCGGCGTCGGTGATCGGCGTGGCGTCCAGCAACAAGGTCTGGCCGTTGACGCTGATTTCCCGCAGGGCCAGGCGAAAGCCGTGTTCCAGCAAGGTGACCAGCAGCGTTGGGTCATCGAACAGTTCGCTGATGCTTTCGCCGGCAGGCTCGCGACCGTAGAGCGCGATCAGCGCCGGGTTGGCCAGCAGGATCTTGCCCGCGCTGTCCAGCGCCAGCACCGGGTCGGTCATGGCCGCCAGCAAGGCGTCGAGTTGCAGGTGCTGGCGCTGGCCGGGGAGGATGTCGACCACGGTCACGGCTTGCACGCCACGCACGCTGAACAGCGCATCGCGCAGTTCTTCCAGCACCTCGGCGCTCAGGGTCGGGGCATCGATATAGACGTTGGGCGGCACCATCTCCACCGCATCCAGGTTGAGATTGCGCCCACCGAGCAAGGCCAGGACTTCCTGGGTAATGCCGACGCGGTCGATGAAGCTGACGTGGATACGCATGGGGTGGCTGACAAGTCTGCAGAGCGAGAGGCGGCAAGTATGCCTGACAGGCGATGGAGATCAAAAAATGTGGGAGCTGGCTTGCCTGCGATGACGGTGGGTCAGTCACCTGAAGGTTGACTGATAGTCCGCTATCGCAGGCAAGCCAGCTCCCACATTGGATTGGCGCTGTTCTTACTCCAGATGCTCCGGCTTGATCGGATCGCCCGACTTCACATCCAACTGGTGCCGCACATCCTCAAACATCAGGTCGTACTGTTTGTGCATCGAGCCATTCAACACCGCGATCTTCGGCATCCCGTACTTCTGCGCGATGTTCATCGCATGCCGGGCAAAGTCGAAGGCCTGGTCCTTGGGCAAGAAGAACTCTTCCTTGAGGTCCTTGCCCTGCACCGAACCGTGCAGCTTGAACAGCATGCCCTTGCCTTCCTTGGGGTCCTGGCTGACTTCATAGTCGATGCACAGGTTGTAGCTGTAGTCCTGGGCATTGAGTGCGTGACGTTCGACGTGCAAGTGACCCGGTTCAAAGGTGGCCATAGGCGTTTCTCCTCTACTTCACAGGTAGGTGATGCCAGGTTTTGCCGTGCTGATGCGTGTGCCGGCGCTGCCCTGGACGATGGCTTCGATGTCCGAGAGTGAACCGATGACCGCGGTTTTGCCAGTCTGGCGGGCGAACTCGCAGGCGGCTTGCACCTTGGGGCCCATGGAGCCGGCGGCGAAGCCGAGTTTTTCCATGTCGTCGGGGTGAGCCTGGCCGATAGCCTTCTGGGTCGGCTTGCCGAAGTCGATAAAGGCGGCGTTGACGTCGGTGGCGATCACCAGCAAATCGGCGTCCAGTTGCGCGGCCAACAGCGACGAACAAAGGTCTTTGTCGATCACGGCTTCAATGCCGCGCAGCTTGCCGTCTTCGCCATACATCGTCGGGATGCCGCCACCGCCGGCGCAAATCACGATGGCGCTTTTTTCCAGCAGCCACTTGATCGGGCGAATTTCAAAGATGCGTTTCGGGCGCGGGCTGGCCACCACACGGCGGTATTTATCGCCATCGGGAGCGATGGCCCAGCCTTTTTCGGCGGCGAGTTTTTCCGCTTCGGCTTTGGAGTAGACCGGGCCGATGGGCTTGGTCGGGTTCTGGAACGCAGGGTCCTTGGCGTCGACTTCAACCTGGGTCAGCAAAGTGGCGAACGGCACTTCAAAGTCCAGCAGGTTGCCCAGTTCCTGTTCGATGATGTAGCCGATCATGCCTTCGGTTTCGGCGCCGAGCACGTCCAGCGGGTAGGGCGAAACCTGGGTGTAGGCCGCCGCCTGCAACGACAGCAGGCCGACTTGCGGGCCATTGCCGTGAGCGATCACCAGCTCGTTGCCAGGGTGGATCTTGGCGATCTGTTCGGTGGCGATGCGGATGTTGGCGCGTTGGTTGTCCGCCGTCATGGGTTCACCACGGCGGAGCAGGGCGTTACCGCCCAGTGCAACGACGATGCGCATAATGCAATCCTTCTAAAATTCGGCCTTGTGAACACAGGCCAAAATGTGGGAGCGGGCTTGCTCGCGAATGCGGTGGATCAGTTGATACAGGTGCAGACTGACCC
>NZ_JBARTQ010000563.1:0-2184 GCF_049645325.1 Pseudomonas sp.
GAGCGGGCTTGCTCGCGAAAGCGGTGCGTCAGCCAATGAATCTGTCAACTGACGCACCGCCTTCGCGAGCAAGCCCGCTCCCACAGGTGAATGTAAGCAGCTCGGAGGTGTTATGCAGACTCAAGAACGTATCTCGCAAGAACTGAATATCGACCGGTCACTGGGCAAGGGCGGTGAGCCTGGGGAAATCCAGCGGCGTATCGACTTTATCAAGCACACGCTGCGCCAGTCCGGCTGCAAGACGCTGGTGCTGGGCATCAGCGGCGGCGTCGATTCCCTCACCGCCGGCCGTCTCTGCCAACTCGCCGTTGAGCAACTGCGCGCCGACGATTACCCCGCGCGTTTTATCGCCATGCGCCTGCCCTACAAGACTCAGGCCGACGAAAGCGACGCCCAGGCCTCCCTCGCGTTCATCACCCCGGACCACGTCGACAGCCTGAACATCGCCGCCAGTGTCGACGGCTTGATGGCGAGCCTGACCGCCAGCGAGGCCAGCGCCGCGCATGTCGACTTCATCAAAGGCAACGTCAAGGCGCGCACGCGAATGATCGCGCAGTACGCCGTGGCCAATCTGCACAATGGGCTGGTGGTGGGCACTGATCACGCTGCCGAAGCGCTGATGGGCTTTTTCACTAAATTCGGCGACGGCGCCTGCGATCTGGCACCGCTGTCGGGCCTGACCAAAAGCCAGGTGCGCCTGTTGGCCAGTGCCCTGGGCGCGCCAGAAAACCTGGTCCACAAACACCCGACTGCCGACCTTGAAGAGCTGGTGCCAGGCAAACTGGATGAGCATGCGTATGGCTGTTCGTATGCGGAAATTGACGCGTACTTGATGGGCGAGCCGGTGAGTGAGCGGGTGAGGGCGATTGTCGAGAGTGCCTACAACACGACAGCGCACAAACGCGCGCTGCCGATGACGCCGCCGTGACGGGTCTCAATCGGCCAATACGGTGCGGGCTTCCCGCAGGATTTCCTCGGAGAGCGCCGGGTCATCTACCGCACGTGCCAGGATCATCGCCCCCACCATCGTCGACATGTGGTGGATAGCCCGGCGTCGAGCGTTACGTTTCTTCGCGGTTTTAAACGGTTCAGCCATGATTTCAATCATCGCCTTGACGTGGCGAGTGAAGGTCGGACGAACCGACGGTTCGCGCGCGACCTCTGATCCCAGCGCGCTCATCAGGCAGCCCACGCCACAGTTGTCACGGTGCGCCGTCGTCAGATATTCCTGAATGTACTGTTGCATGAGCTCGGTTGACGCCTTGGCATCCTCCATCGATGCCAGTGCTTTGCCGGAGGCATCGCCCAGGCTCTGCGCAATCAACGCATCCTTGGAATCGAAGTGGTGATAGAACGTGCCGTGGGTCAGCCCTGTGGCTTTCATGATTTCACTGACGCTGACGCCAGAGAAACCACGCTCGCGAAACAGGGCAGACGCCTGCTCCAGAATTTGCCGGTGCTTTTCTGCGGTTTCTTCAGCGGGATAACGCATGTCGGCTCTCAGACCTCATGAAAATGCTTGATGAGAGTGAGTCTACTCATCGAGTCACGTCAGCGGAAGCAGGATGCTCGTAATGCCACGTGCGTCGGGGCATCGAGCTGAAACAGTGGTGGCCCGTTCAGCTCGATGCCTCATGTGGGTATCAGCTCAACACGGCGCGGTGTTCCTCGATGAATTGCGCCGGCGTTTGCAGAGGCCCGCCAATGATCTCTGAACCGATGGTGTCCAGGCCTTGCAGGCGTCCTTCCTGTTGGTCGATTTTGACCGCTGAGAAGTGCGTCAGGTAAGTCGGGTCGGAATCCAGGCCCATGATGTTCACGAATTCCTCTGGCGAAACCTGTTCGAAACGGACCTCCTTGCCCAGCGTGTCGCCAATAACGCCCGCCAGTTCCCGATGGCTGTATTCGATCGGTCCGTTCAATACGTAAGCCTTGTTTGCATGAGGCTCGGGGTTGGTCAGAACGCCCGCGATTATTTTCGCGATATCGCGGGTGGCAATGGGCGCAAAACGGCTGTCTGCGTCGAACGGCGTGAGGTATTTGCCGCTACGAATCAACGGCGCAATGTAGAGCATCCATTGCGCGAAAAACGTAATGCGCAGGTGGGTCGTCGGCACGCCAGACCAGGTGAAAACCTGCTCGGACAGCCAGTGACTCAGGGTGGTCTGGCTACGGGCATCAGGT
>NZ_JBARTQ010000564.1:0-5009 GCF_049645325.1 Pseudomonas sp.
TAGGGGATCAGCTTCTATACACGTGATGGAGCATCTTACGGCCTATCCTCAACGGGATAAATCCGCCTGTCGCTGTAATGACATTTGACAATTTAGAGCAATGACTCTAAAAATCCAGGCAGACCTATAACAATCGGGAACTGCGCCATGCCTGCCAACGTTGCCTACCTGCAAGATTCCCAGGCGCTGGATCAACTCCAGGACCTGTTCGACGCCCAGCGCCGCGCCTATGCCGCCAACCCGATGCCGCCCGCCGCGCAGCGTCAGCAATGGTTGAAAGCCTTGCGGGACCTCTTGAGCGACGAGCGCCAGGCATTGATCAATGCGATCAGCCAGGATTTCAGCCACCGCAGCGCAGATGAAACCCTGTTCGCCGAGCTGATGCCCAGCCTGCACGGCATTCACTATGCCAGCAAGCACCTGAAACGCTGGATGAAACCTTCCCGCCGCGCCGTAGGCATTGCCTTCCAGCCCGCCTCGGCCAAAGTCATCTATCAACCGCTCGGCGTGGTCGGGGTCATCGTGCCTTGGAACTACCCGCTTTACCTGGCCATCGGCCCGCTGGTCGGGGCGCTGGCGGCCGGTAACCGGGTGATGCTCAAGCTCAGCGAATCCACGCCGGCCACCGGTGAACTGCTCAAGGCCCTGCTGGCGAAGATCTTCCCTGAGGACCTGGTGTGCGTGGTGCTAGGCGAAGCCGAAGTCGGCATGGCGTTTTCCAAATTGCGCTTCGACCATCTGCTGTTCACCGGCGCCACCAGCATTGGCAAACATGTCATGCGCGCCGCAGCCGAACACCTCACGCCGGTGACGCTGGAATTGGGCGGCAAATCGCCGGCCATTGTG
This sequence comes from Pseudomonas sp., assembly GCF_049645325.1. Taxonomy (GTDB): domain Bacteria; phylum Pseudomonadota; class Gammaproteobacteria; order Pseudomonadales; family Pseudomonadaceae; genus Aquipseudomonas. Next base: position 847 of record NZ_JBARTQ010000564.1, read on the forward strand.
TCCGCCGACGTCCCGCTCAAAGACGCCGCCGAGCGTATTGCTTTCGGCAAATGCCTGAATGCCGGGCAGACCTGCGTGGCGCCAGACTACGTGCTGGTGCCAGAGGATCGCGTCGAAGGCTTCGTCGAGGCTTACACCCAGGCCGTGCGCGGTTTTTATCCGACCCTCGCTGACAACCCGGACTACACCGCCATCATCAACGAGCGCCAGCAGGCCCGGCTCAATACCTACCTCAAGGACGCCACCGACAAGGGTGCCACGCTGATTCCGCTTTACGAACAAGGCCAGGCTCGGCGCATGGCGCATAGTTTGTTGCTCAACGTCAGCGATGACATGACCGTGATGCAGGACGAAATCTTCGGCCCGGTTCTGCCGATCGTGCCGTACCGCGGAATCGACCAGGCGTTTGCCTACATCAACCAACGCCCTCGCCCACTCGCGTTGTATTACTTCGGCTACAACAAAGGCGAACAGAACCGTGTGCTCCACGAAACCCACTCCGGTGGCGTGTGCCTGAACGACACGCTGCTGCATGTGGCACAGGACGACATGCCCTTCGGCGGCATCGGTCCGTCCGGCATGGGCCATTACCACGGCCATGAAGGGTTCCTCACGTTCAGCAAGGCCAAGGGCGTGCTGGTCAAGCAACGCCTGAACGCGGCCAAATTGATTTATCCACCCTACGGCAAAGCCATCCAGAAGCTGATCCAGAAGCTGTTTATCCGCTGATTGCGCCACTCACGGGACAATAAAAACAATGAACCCCAGCCTGACTGATTCACCTGCGCTGTCGCGGCGCGGCGTCTTGAAAATCGGCCTGTGCGCCAGCGCTTTCCTGGCCACCGCCGGGCTGGGCGCGAGCCTCAGCGGGTGCTCAAGCAGCACGCCGGCCAGCGGTTTTGCGATGCTGCGCAGCAGTGACTTGCCGTTCCTGCGCGCGGTGATCCCGGTACTGCTCGAAGGCGCCGCCAGCGCTCAGGAGGTGGTCGCTGGCATCGAAGACACCCTGAAAAAGCTCGACTACAGCCTCCAGCACCTGTCGCCGGAGATGTTCAAGCTCACCCAGCAACTGTTCGATGTATTGGGCATGGGCATCACCCGTGGGCCGCTGACCGGCATCTGGGGCAGTTGGGAAAACGCCAGCAGCGAGCAGGTCCGCAACTTCCTGCACCGTTGGGAAAACAGCTACCTGAATTTACTGCGCATGGGCCAGGGCTCGCTGCTCAAGCTGGTGATCATGGCCTGGTACTTCCGGCCCGCGTCCTGGGCCCATTGCGGCTATCCGGGCCCGCCAGAGATCTAATCCTGGCAACCCAATCAAATGTGGGAGCGGGTTTGCAGTGTTCAACTGGACCCAACTTCGTATAAAAACAAGAGTGCACACCTATGCCCGTACCCGATCTGTTCCGCGACGGCCTGGCCCGTGGCTGGAAAGCCCACAATGGCGCCGCCCTCGATAGCGACCTGACCCTGGAAGCCGACGTGGCCATCATCGGCAGCGGCGCGGGTGGCGGCACCACCGCCGAAATCCTCAGCGCAGCCGGCTACAAAGTGCTGTTGATCGAAGAAGGCCCGCTCAAGACCAGCAGCGACTTCAAGCTGCTCGAAGACGAGGCCTACGCCAGCCTGTATCAGGAAGGCATCGGCCGCATGAGCAAGGACGGCGCCATCACCATCCTGCAGGGCCGCGCGGTGGGCGGCACCACGCTGATCAACTGGACGTCGAGTTTTCGCACACCCGACGCCACCCTTTCCCACTGGGCCAGCGAATACGCAGTCAAAGGCCACAGCAGCGCCGAGATGGCGCCATGGTTCGAAAAAATGGAGCAGCGCCTGGGCATCGCGCCCTGGGCCCTGCCCCCGAACGCCAACAATGACGTGATTCGCAAGGGCTGCGAAAAGCTCGGCTACAGCTGGCATGTGATCCCGCGCAATGTGCGCGGCTGTTTCAACCTGGGGTATTGCGGCATGGGTTGCCCGGTGAACGCCAAGCAGTCGATGCTGGTGACCACCATCCCGGCGACCCTGGAAAAAGGCGGCGAACTGCTCTACCTGGCCCGCGCCGAACGCCTCAACTACAGCGGCGACACCATCAGCAGCCTCGAATGCGTGGCAATGGATGAGCGCTGCGTGGCGCCCACCGGGCGCAAGATCACGGTCAAAGCCAAGCATTACGTGCTGTCGGGCGGCGGCATCAACAGCCCGGCGCTGTTGATGCGCTCGGACGCGCCCGACCCGCATTCGCGCTTGGGCAAGCGCACGTTTCTGCACTTGGTGAATTTCTCCGCCGGGTTGTTCGACGAGGTGATCAACCCGTTCTACGGCGCGCCGCAGTCGATCTATTCCGACCATTTCCAATGGCAGGACGGCACCACCGGCAAAATGTCCTACAAGCTGGAAGCGCCACCCTTACACCCAGGCCTGGCCAGTACGCTCTTCGGCGGCTACAGCACCGGGAACGCGTTGGACATGAGCCAGTTGCCCCATACCCACGCCATGCTCGCGCTGCTGCGCGACGGTTTTCACCCCGACAGCCCGGGCGGCACCGTGGATTTACGCGGAGACCGCACACCGGTGCTCGACTATCAGGTCTCGGACTACGCCTGGGACGGCCTGCGCCGCGCGTTCCACAGCATGGCCGAGATTCAGTTCGCGGCAGGCGCCAAATCGGTCAAGCCGCTGCACCACGATGCGCGCTACGTGAACACACTCGCCGAGGCACGCAGCCTGATTGACGGCCTGAGCCTGGAACTGCATCGCACGACCTTGGGCAGCGCCCACGTGATGGGCGGTTGTGCCATGGGTGAAGACCCGAAAAATGCAGTCGCCGACAGCCTCGGTCGCCATCACCAATTGCGCAACCTGTCGATCCACGATGGCTCGTTATTCCCCACCAGCATTGGGGCTAACCCGCAATTGTCGGTGTACGGATTGACCGCACAACTGGCGACAGCTTTGGCCGAACGTCTGATAACAGCGTGAAAAAACACGCTATTCGCCATGTCTATAGTGCTTTCTTCTGCATAAGTTGACTTGGCCGACCGGGATGGCTGCGATACCATCCGGTTCCCCAACGGACTCCGCCAGGACGACGCGATGAACCGAGTGTTGTACCCAGGTACCTTCGACCCGATTACCAAAGGCCATGGCGATCTGGTCGAACGCGCCTCTCGCCTGTTCGACCATGTGATCATCGCGGTCGCTGCCAGCCCCAAGAAAAACCCGCTGTTTCCCCTGGAACAGCGCGTGGAGCTGGCGCAAGAGGTCACCAAACACCTGCCCAACGTCGAAGTGGTGGGTTTTTCGACGCTGTTGGCGCATTTCGCCAAAGAGCAGAATGCCAATGTGTTCCTGCGTGGCCTGCGCGCGGTGTCGGACTTCGAATACGAATTCCAGCTGGCCAACATGAACCGCCAACTGGCGCCGGACGTGGAAAGCCTGTTCCTCACGCCGTCGGAACGTTATTCGTTCATTTCCTCGACGTTGGTGCGTGAAATTGCCGCTTTGGGTGGAGATATCACCAAGTTCGTGCACCCGGCCGTGGCAGATGCGCTGACGCTGCGCTTCAAGAAGTAAGACCGCTCAACCGGCGCCCGCTCGCACTGCGGGCGCCAATGCGGCACAATTGCGCGCATTAGTTTTCAGATGCCTTGGCTGACTGCCCTGGCAGGAGTTTCCATGTCCCTGATCATCACCGACGATTGCATCAACTGCGACGTCTGCGAACCCGAGTGCCCGAACGCCGCGATTTCACAGGGCGAAGAGATCTACGTGATCGACCCCAACCTGTGCACCCAGTGTGTCGGCCACTACGACGAACCTCAGTGCCAGCAAGTGTGCCCGGTGGATTGCATTCCGCTGGATGAGGCACGCCCTGAGACTGAAGAACAGTTGATGGAGAAGTACCGGTTGATTACCGGCAAGGCCTGAGGTTCTTTAGTACCTGTGAGGGCCTCTTCGCAGGCAAGCCAGCGCCCACAGTTGACCGAGTGCCAACATGAGAATGCGGCCGAATGTGGGAGCTGGCTTGCCTGCGATGGCCATAAGTATCTACACATCGTTGTAGGGAGATTTTTCAGCCTTGAAAGTTGTGTAGATACTTATGCTGCGATAGGGACGGTACTGCTGGTGGAGATTCCTGCTAGTTAAATTCATCCCCAACC
>NZ_JBARTQ010000565.1:0-2688 GCF_049645325.1 Pseudomonas sp.
GCCGGTCACTTCGCTCATGGCCTTTTCAGTTGCCTGGAATGGTTCAAGGCCCAGCTCGATGTTGCGCTCGACGTTCTCCACCACCACGATGGCGTCATCCACCACGATGCCGATGGCGAGTACCAAACCGAACAGCGACAGCGCGTTGAGCGAAAAACCAAACAGGTGCATGACCGCAAACGTACCGATCAACGATACCGGCACCGCCACCAACGGAATGATCGAGGCGCGCCAGGTTTGCAGGAACAGAATAACCACCAGTACAACCAGGATCAGCGCTTCGAACAGGGTGTGAACCACCGCTTCGATGGAGCCACGCACGAAGATAGTCGGGTCATAGACGATGCTGTAGTCCATCCCCTGCGGGAAGTTCTTTTTCAGCTCTTCCATCTTGCCGCGCACTTCGTTGGAGATCTCGATCGCGTTGGAACCTGGGCGCTGGAAGATCGGGATCGCCACCGCCGGCTGGTTGTTGAGCAACGAACGCAGGGCGTATTGACTGGAACCCAGCTCCACCCGTGCGATGTCTTTCAGGCGCGTGATTTCACCGTTATCGCCTGCGCGAATGATGATGTTCTCGAACTCTTCCTCAGTGACCAGACGGCCCTGAGTGTTCACCGACAACTGGAAGCTGGTGGCATTCGGTGCAGGTTGCGCACCCAGGGCACCGGCGGCCACTTGACGGTTTTGCTCGCGAATCGCGTTCACGACATCAGTCGCCGTCAGGTTGCGCGACGCGGTCTTGTTCGGGTCCAGCCATACACGCAGGGAGTAGTCGCCCATGCCGAACAGCTGCACGTCACCCACACCGCCCAAACGTGCCAGCTCATCCTTCACATTGAGCAAGGCGTAGTTGGACAGGTAAAGCATGTCGTAACGCTGATCCGGGGAGGTCAAGTGCACCACCATGGTCAGGTCTGGCGAGGCCTTGTCCACGGTAATACCGATGCGCGTCACTTCCTCAGGCAGTTTTGGCTGAGTCCGCGTCACGCGGTTCTGCACCTGCACCTGCGCGTTGTCCAGGTCAGTGCCCAGGGCGAAGGTAATAGTGAGGGTCAGCTTGCCATCGGCGGTCGACTGCGAAGACATGTACAGCATGTTTTCGACGCCGGTGATGGCCTGCTCCAAAGGGGCCGCCACGGTTTCACCGATGACTTTAGGGTTGGCCCCCGGGAAGTTGGCGCGCACCACCACGGTCGGCGGCACGACTTCCGGGTATTCGCTGATCGGCAATTGAAACAGCGAGATCGCGCCGGCGATCAGGATCAACAGCGACAGCACCGCTGCGAAGATCGGCCGCGAAATGAAGAACTTGGAAAAATTCATCTTGAGTTGTATCCCTTAACCGCGTGGAGTCGCGACGGCTGCGAGCTTGGGCGCGGCTTTATCCGGCGCCACTTGCTCCAGGTTGCTGGCTTCAAGCGCTTGTCGTTGTTGGGCCAAGGCGGCGAGGGTTTCCTTGCTGGCCATCGGGATGGTTTCCGGTGCAACCGGCGACCCCGGGCGAATGCGCTGCAAGCCCTTCACGACGATGGTGTCTTCCTTGTTCAAGCCGCTGCGCACGATGCGCAGGCCTTCGATCTTCGGCCCCAGTTCGACGGCGCGATAAGCCGGCTTGTCGCCGTCCATCACCAGCACGAACTTCTTGCCCAGGTCGGTGCCGACCGCTTCATCGTTGATCAGCACGGCGGAGTAGGTGCCGCTGCCGACCAGCTTGAGGCGGGCGTACAGGCCAGGGGTGTATTCGCCCTTGCTGTTATCGAACACGGCGCGGCCACGGATGGTGCCGGTGGCCGGGTTGACCTGGTTGTCGACGAAGTTCATCTGGCCCAGGTGCGGGTTGCCGGTTTCGTTGGACAAGCCCAGGTACACAGGGGTAGTCGCGCCACGGCGGCCTTCGCGCGCCAGCTCGGTGTACTTGAGGTACACGCGTTCATCGGCGTCGAAGTAGGCGTAGACCTTGTCGGTGGAAACCACGCTGGTCAGCGGGGTGGTGTCGGCAGTCACCAGGTTGCCGGCGGTGATCTCGGCACGGCTGACACGGCCGCTGATCGGCGAGGTCACGCGGGTGAAGCTGAGGTTCAGTTTGGCCAGGTCCAGTTGCGCCTGAATTCCGGCGACGCCGGCGCGGGCTTCTTGGGCAGCGGTGGTGCGCGAGTCGGCCAGTTCGGCGGAGATCGCGTTGCTCTGACGCAGGCGTTCGCCACGTTGCGCTTCGTTATCGCTACGGCTGGCGGCGGCTTTGGTTTGGGCAAGCTGGGCTTCGAGGCGGCGCACTTCAGCCTGGAACGGACGCGGGTCGATCTGGAACAGCAGGTCGCCTTTCTTTACCAGGGCGCCTTCGGTGAAGGCCACCTGATCGATCTGGCCGGACACGCGCGGACGAATCTGCACGGTTTCCGGGGCTTCCAGGCGACCGGTGAATTCATCCCACTCGTTGACCGGTTGTTCCAGCACCTTGGCCACGCTGATTTTCGCAGGAGGCATGGCGGCCGCTTGTTCCGGGGTCTTGCCGCACGCGCTCATCACCACCACGGCCAGAATCGCCAGGGGGAAGCGCAAATGTTTTAGTGACTGTTCCATGAGGTGCATCCGCCAATGTATTTGAGATGGGCGGATCATGCGCGGCGGGGTGCTATGTCACGAATCGAATGAAACAAAGGTAACTATCATTCGGAATGATATAAG
>NZ_JBARTQ010000566.1:0-4258 GCF_049645325.1 Pseudomonas sp.
ATCCCGCACGGGGCAAGCCCGCTCACCACAGCAAGCCCTGCTCACCACAAGATGTCTTGCTCACGTCAAAAAAAATCCCGCTCGTCGCGGGATTTTTTTATCCGATGTTACTGATCATCAAAATACCGCTCATGCCAATCCACCAGTGGCTGTGGCGAGTTGAGCTTTTGCCCGTAGATCACCGAATAAGACAGCACGTTCTGCACATACTGGCGGGTCTCGTCGAACGGGATGCTTTCCACCCACACGTCGAAACTCAGGTGATCAGCACCGCGTAGCCATTGGCGCACGCGGCCCGGGCCGGCGTTGTAGGCGGCAGAGGCCAGCACGCGGTTGCCGTTGAACTGGCTGTGCACCTGGCTCAGGTAAGCGGCGCCGAGCTGGATGTTTTTGTCCGGGTCCAGCACTTGGGCGGGCGAGGCCAGGGGAATGCTGAACTTGCGCGCGGTTTCCTTGGCGGTGCCGGGCATCAGTTGCATCAGGCCGCTGGCGCCGACGCCGGAGCGCGCGTCGTCCATGAAGGCGCTTTCCTGACGGGTGATGGCAAACACCCAGCTGGAGTGCAGGCCACGCACTTTGGCTTCGCGTACCAGGGTGTCGCGGTGAGCCATCGGGAAGCGAATGTCCAGGTCGTCCCAGTACTGCGCCTGGCTGATGGTGCGGATCGCCGGGAAGTACCACTTCATGTCGTAGGCCAGCTTGGCCTGGGCGACCATTTCGTCGCGGTTGAAGTGACGGCTGACGTGGTACCACTCGCGGCGACCATCCACCACTTGGCCGCGGGCGTAGAACTCCAGGGCGCGGCGTACGCCTGGGGTGTTGCGCACCTTGTTCATCAGCGCCTGGCTCATCACCAGCGGTTTGTTGGTCAACTGGTACGGGGATTTGGAGCGGTCGGCGGCGAGGAAGCCATAGAAGTCACGTTCCTTGGCCACGCTTTTGTACAGCACCATGGCCTGCGGGTTCTTCGGCTCGGCCAGCTCCAGGCTGCGCGCCTGCCAGTAGCGCCAGCGGTTGGTGGTGGCCAGGTCTTGCGGAAGCTTGCGGGTCAGCTGGTACGCATCTTCCCAGCGCGCCAGACGCAGCAGCAGGCGCAGGCGCCATTCGGAGACGGTGTTGTCACGCAGCTCCGGATCATATTTGGTCATTACGTCCAAGGCGCGTGGGTCATAGCGACGCGCCAGGGTCAGGCCGATTTCACGGGCGATCGACACTTTTTCGTCACGGGAGAAGTGCATGCTGCTGGCATAGCCGTCGAGCAGGGCCATGGCCTTGTCCGGGTCCTGGCGTGCCAGGCGACGCAGGCCCAGGCCGACGGCGTCAGACATGGCCTCGTTGGCCGGCAGGAAGCGCGACGGATCGCTGAGCATGTCGGGTTTTTGTGCCACGTCCACCATCAGGCGGCCTTGGGCGCCCAAGGTTGGCAGGGTTTTCACCAGGCTGTTGGCCAGCGCGTAGTTGCGCGCTTCGGCCGCGAGCTTGGCGCGGTCCCAGATTTTTTGTTCGGTGAGTTGGCCATCGGCGGCCCACTGGCCGAAGGTGGCGTCACAGGCGGCCGGTTGCGATTTGCCGGTCAGCCAGAGTTTTTCGGTGTTCTTGTAGCCTTCGGCTTTCAGGTTGTGCGTGAGCTGGAACTGAGCATGCAGGCAGTCGAGTTCGACGAAATTGAGCTTGTCGTCGTAGTACTTTTCAAAGGTCTGCCAGTCGCCACGGTCAGCCAGCCAGCGCAACCAGCGCAGCTTCATCCAGTTGGCCTGGGGCAGGTCGCCGTTTTTGGCGAGGAACTGTTCGATTTCCTCGTTGCTCGCGGTTTTCAGGCGCGCGGTCAACTCGTCGTAGGCCAGGTACGGCGTGAGCGGGTAGTCGGCCAGGGCCTGGCTGTATTGCATGTATGGGCCGCTGTCGCCTTTGGCCAAGGCGCGTTTGGCTTCATCGTAATATTGACGTTGGGTGGTGAGGTCCACAGCCTGTGCGGATTGAACGGCGGTGGCGGAAAGAAGCAAACAAGATAAAAAATTGAAAAGGCGACTGCGCATGAGACATCCGTGCAGAGAAATCACGACGAGCGCCGGCACCGCCGACACTGATTGCCCCTAGCTTAGCCTTTTGCCAGCGGCCGGTGAAAGCTTTGCCGGCCGGCTGGCTGAAGTTCGCTGCAAATGTCCTGCAGAACGTGTCGAGCGTGAAAATGCCAACCGCATCCCACCCTCAAGTCAGGTAGAATGCGCGCCCAGTTTTTGGAGAAGCGTATGACCCTGCTCAAATTCAGCGATGTGTCCCTTGCTTTCGGCGCTATGCCGTTGTTGGACAAGGTGTCCTGGCAGATCGCCCGTGGTGAGCGGGTGTGCATCATCGGCCGCAACGGCACCGGCAAGTCCAGCATGATGAAGCTGGTTAAAGGCGACCAGAAGCCCGATGAGGGCTCTGTTTGGCGCTCCCCGGGCCTCAAGATTGGCGAATTGCCGCAAGAATTGCCGGTGGCCGACGGACGGACAGTGTTCGACGTGGTCGCCGAAGGCCTCGACGGTGTTGGCGCGTTGCTCGCCGAATACCATCACCTGGCCCAGAACTGTGTCACCGAAGAGGACCTGAACAAGCTGATGCACGTTCAGCAAGACCTCGAAGCCCGTGACGGCTGGCGCTTGCAGCAACTGGTCGACAGCACCCTGAGCCGCCTGCAACTGCCGGCCGACAAGACCCTCGCCGAGTTGTCCGGCGGCTGGCGTCGTCGCGTGCTGCTGGCCCAGGCCCTGGTGTCAGAGCCGGACCTGCTGCTGCTCGACGAACCGACCAACCACCTGGACATCGGCGCAATCGCCTGGCTGGAAGAAGCCATCAAGGACTTCCAGGGCGCGGTGCTGTTTATCACGCACGACCGTGCCTTCCTGCAGAGCCTGGCCACGCGCATTCTCGAACTGGACCGTGGCGGCCTGATCGACTGGAACGGCGACTACGCCAGCTTCCTGGTGCACAAAGAAGCCGCGTTGTCCGCCGAAGAGACCGCCAACGCGCTGTTCGACAAGAAACTGGCCCAGGAAGAAGTCTGGATTCGCCAGGGCATCAAGGCCCGCCGCACCCGTAACGAAGGCCGCGTGCGTGCCCTCAAGGCTCTGCGCAATGAGCGCAGCGAGCGTCGCGAACGCACTGGCAAGGCCAACATCCAGCTCGACACCGCCGACAAGTCGGGCAAGCAGGTCATGGTCCTGGAAAACGTCAGCTTCCATCACCCGGACGGCCCGTTCCTGATCAAGGACTTTTCCATGGTCCTGCAGCGCGGCGACCGTATCGGCCTGCTGGGCGCCAACGGCACCGGCAAGACCACCTTGCTCAAGCTGATGCTCAATGGTCTGCAACCGACCAGCGGCAAGGTAGAGGAAGGCACCAAGATCGACGTGGCTTACTTCGACCAGTTGCGTCACCAGTTGGACCTGGAAAAAACCGTGATCGACAACGTGGCCGAAGGCCGCGACTTTATCGACATCGACGGGCAGAGCCGCCACGTGCTCAGCTACCTGGGCGACTTCCTGTTCAGCCCGCAGCGTGCGCGTACACCAGTGAAAGCCTTGTCCGGTGGTGAGCGCGCGCGCCTGCTGTTGGCCAAGCTGTTCAGCAAACCGGCCAACCTGCTGGTGCTCGACGAACCGACCAACGACTTGGACGTAGAAACCCTCGAACTGCTGGAAGAGGTCTTGCTGACCTTCAACGGCACCGTGTTGATGGTGAGTCACGACCGGGCATTCCTCGACAACGTGGTCACCAGCACCCTGGTCTTCGAAGGTGAAGGCAAGGTGCGTGAATACGTCGGTGGTTACCAGGACTGGCTGCGTCAGGGCGGCTCGCCGCGTCTGCTGGGCGTGACTGAGAGCAAGTCCGGCAAAGCCGACTTGACCTCGGCGGTGGTGGCCCCGGTGGCCGCTGCTGCACCGGCTGAGGACGCTGCGCCAGCGGCCAAGAAGAAACTCAGCTACAAGCTGCAGCGCGAGCTGGAAGCCTTGCCGGGTGATATCGAGTCCAAGGAACAGCAGATCGCCGCTGTAGAAGCAGAAATGGCTGACGCGGGTTTCTACCTGCGCCCGGCAGCGGAGACCGCCAAGGTCATTGCGTCCCTGGAAACGTTGAACCAGGAGTTGGAAGTGCTGGTTGAGCGTTGGGCCGAGCTGGATGCCTGATTGATCCGGCGGCATTAAAAAACCCGGTGCGCATTTTCATGCGCACCGGGTTTTTTATAGGCCATACAGTTCAACGGTGGGAGCTGGCT
>NZ_JBARTQ010000567.1:0-2158 GCF_049645325.1 Pseudomonas sp.
AAAGTGACCCGCTGTAAGAGCGGAACCCATAGAAGCCATCACCCAAATAACGGATATGCCCACCCCCCAAAAAACCCACCAAACTCACCACCGCTCAAGGTGAACACAAACACCCCTTTAGGCTAAGGTACCGCCCAACCCCCTCCAACCCGAGCCCCCACCATGCGAAACCTGATCTTCGCCAGCGTCTGCCTGCTGACCACCGCCCTGGCAGGCTGCCAACAAACCCCACCCGCCAACGACCAACTCGACGCCGTGCTCTGGACCCAAACCTCCATCGAACACGAGCTCATCTACCGCCAACTGTTCGCCAACGCCACCCGCCAACTCGACGTAGCCCTGGCCGACCCAACCTGGGACGCACTGCCCTTCCCCCCTCGCAACCTGAGCGGCCTACCGCCGGCCGTGGTGGTCGATATCGACGAAACCCTGCTCGACAACGTCCCCCTCAACGCCCGCGACATCATCAATAACCAAGTGTATTCCTACGACCGCTGGAACACCTGGGTCGACCAGGCCAAGGCCCAGCCGCTACCCGGCGCAGTGGCGTTCCTGCGAGCCGCCCATCAAAAAGGCATCCAGGTCTACTACCTCACCAACCGCGAGCACAGCCAGGTCGCCGCCACCGTCGCCAACCTGCGCCTGCGCGGTTTCCCGGTTGAACATGATGAACAGGTCCTGGCCGCCAGCACACCCACCGGCCACTGCGAAAGCGCCGGTTACGGCAAGACCTGCCGCCGCCAATGGGTCGCCAGCCACGCCCGCGTACTGTTGATGGCCGGCGACTCACTGGGTGATTTCGTGCAGGCCGAACACAACACCCTCGCGGAACAGCGCAAGGCAGTCGAACCCTATGTGAGCTGGCTGGGGCAACGCTGGTTTCTGCTGCCCAACCCGAGTTACGGCAACTGGTACAGCGCGCCGTATGGGGATGATGAGAAGTTGCCGTTTGAACAGAAGCGCAAGCTCAAGCAACAGGCGTTGCAACTGCAGGAATAGCCCTTCGGCGAAGGCTCAGGCTTTCACGTTTTGCCGGATATTCCAGCCAAACTTCACCGGGCCGCCGTCCTTGCCGCCGTCGGCCTTTTGTGGCTGGTAGCTGACGTCAACCGTGGCAAAACTCAGGGCAAAACTGTCATGCAGCACATCGGCGCTGTTCTCGGCGCTGGTGCTGTAAGACACCACCATCACCTCCTTGAGTGTCATCACCAGATACTCCACCGGGCTGCTTCCGCCCGCCTTGCGCAGCACCAGCCTGGCTTCGGGGTAATGCTTGCCACTGGCGCAGGCCATCATCAGATTGGGGCTGGATTTATCCAGCGGTTTTTTCAGGTTCAGGTTGGCAATATCGACCTTGCCTGCGCCACCTCCGGTGCCGCTATGCATCGATCCCGATTGCGACATTCCCCACGCCCATTCGGTGATATCAATTTCGTCGCGATGGGCCTGGTCCGTGGATTCGCCCTTGATATCGCCCAGTTTCAAAAACATATCGACTGCCATGTGTGCTCCCTGCCTTGGTGTGCGTCGGTAGTGACGTGGGGCGCACTTTTCATCAGCCGCCACGCTGCACGCAAGACGCCAAGGCGTGATAGAGACGCACCCGACGTGAAATGGCGAAGCTTCCGACAGTCATAGATGCCTGCTCGTCTTTTGGCTCTGGGCTCCCGCAAAAACCAGGCGTTAAAGATGACTGCGTCCCTGTTGAGAGATGGATTTCCCACGGCCCACCGCACTACGCGTCAGCGCATTGAAAGCAGTATTGATATGCGTCGGCTGTTTTTTGCCATCGATGCGGACCCGGCGCTGATTGGTGCGGGGGTGGTGTATATCGACGCGGAAGTCAACGTGGTAACCCTGCGCGAGTTTCAGGCTATTTGCAGTGTGGAGCCGAAGAAAGTGGTGCTGCGTGAAGCGCCCAGGTATGTCGGGCCTGCGGAGTTCAAGCGGATGTTGGAGCATGAGCCAAGGGAGTCGAGATTGGTGGCGGAGGCAATTGGCACGGCGGTGACGTGTGCGGGGGCAATACTGAGTTGGATAGTCGTGACAAGTGGAGTGATGTTGGTCCCCTTTACGGCGGGCGCGAGTGTGGTGATTACGTTTCTGGGCCAGGCCGCCTTAGCTGCCAGCGTTACCCAATGCATCATCGGGCTAGGTC
>NZ_JBARTQ010000568.1:0-5861 GCF_049645325.1 Pseudomonas sp.
ATCAGCCCCAGGCCCACCGGCAGGTTGAGATAAAAAATCCAGCGCCAGCCCAGGTACTGGGTGATCAAGCCGCCCAGGGTGGGCGCGGCAGTCATCGCCACGCCCATGCACGCACCCCAGAACGCCCAGGCCTTCGCGCGCTCGACTTCATCGTGGAAGGTGTGGCCGATGGAGGCCAGGGCTGAAGTCAATAGCAAGGCTGCGCCGACGCCTTTTACGGCACGGGCGATGTCGAGGAGCAACGCATTGGGCGCTGCGCCGCAGCCCAGCGAGGCGAGGATGAAAATGCCCAGCCCCCAGAGCAGCGATTTCTTGCGGCCAAAGCGGTCGGCAATACTGCCCGCCGGTAACAGCAGGGCGGCAAACGCCAGCATGTAAGCACTGACCACCCACTCGATGTCGGCGAAGTTGGCGCCCAAGTCCCGGGCGATACTCGGCAGGGTCACGGCGACGATGTTGGTGTCGAGCACGATCAGCGAGCAGACGCCGGAAGCGGTCAGCAGGGTCAAGCGTGGGCTGACCTTACTCATGGTTGCACCGACGCTAGCGCCGCTGAGGCGATTTCATCATCGTGGGCCGGGGTGTCCGCACTGATACCAATGGCACCCACCACCTGGCCTTCAATAATGATCGGCAGTGCGCCTTTCATCATCAGCAGGCCCGCCGTGATCGCGGCCGGCCGTGCCGTGTTGATCGCATTTTCCAAGTCCGCCGAGGGCCGTTTGAACAGCGCCGATGTGCGCGCCTTGCCTTGGGCCAGCTCAATGCCGGCCACCACCGGTGCGCCATCCATGCGCAAGGTCAGGATCGGCCAGCCGCCGTCATCGACGATCGCCAAGGCACACGGCCAGCCGTGGTCGGCGGCGACTTTACGCGCGTGGGCGGCGATCCGTTGGGCGGTGGCCAATGTCAGGATTGCTTTGTGGGCAACGCTGGCCGGCGCATCCGCCGCCATTGCGGGAGGAAGCATTAAAAAGCTGGCAACTGCCAGGCACGCAGGTTTGACGAACATGGGATACCCTCTCTACTGTTAGCGCCTCCACAGCTTATCCCCGGTGCGCCTCGCCTTCGTTAGGCGCGGCTCGGTACTTCATTACCTTTGAGCTAATCCTGCGATGGAAATACGCCACTTCCGCTACTTTCTGGCCGTTGCACGCCAGCGCAACTTCACCCGCGCGGCTGAACAGCTCGGCATTGCGCCGCCGACGTTGAGTCGGCAGATCCAGGACATGGAAGCCAGCCTGGGCGCGCGTTTGTTTGTCCGTCAGCAGCGTGAGGTCAGCCTCACCGAGGCGGGCGCGGCGTTGCTGATAGAAGCGGAAGCCACCGTGCGCCAGTTCGAATTCGCGCAGCGCAACGCCCAGCGCGCCGGGCGCGGCGAGATCGGGCATATCGAACTCGGTTACGTGGCTTCGGCGGTGTACGGCGGGCTGTTGCAACGGCAAATGCAGGCATTCAGCCAGGCGTTTCCAGATGTGAGCGTGAATGTGCGCGAATGCGCGATGGCGACATTGCCCGGCGCTGTGGCGGATGGGCGTTATGACATCGGCTATATTCGCTCGCCGATGACCTTGCCCGACGGGGTGGACGCGGTACGCCTGGACAGCGAAGGGTTTGTGCTCGCGTTGCCGCAGGATTCCTGGTTGCTGGGGCTCAAAGCCATCGGTTGCGAGCACCTGAAAAACGAGACGTTTATCTTGCCGGAGCAAATCAGCGGCACGTTGCACGTCGCCGCCCAGGGGAATTTTGCGCCGCGCCTGGGACCGCAGCCCGGCGGTTTGGTCGCGGTGGTGGCGCTGGTGTCATTGGGCCAGGGCGTGGCGGTGGTGCCGGCCTCGATGGTCGGGCATGTGAGTTTGCCGGGCGTGGTGTATCGCCCTATTCAGGGGAATGACGCCACGTCGTGGCTGTCGCTGATTCACCGGCGCTTCGAGAAAGCGCCGGCGGTGGCGCGGTATATCCAGCAGGTCAAGCAGTCAGCCGAGTGGGAGGCTTGATCGCGGCGAGTTGGGTGCTTTACGGGTTAACCGGGTTGCTGCTTTCGCGAGCAAGACCGCTCCCACATTTGATCTAGAATGCGGTCGGATGTGGGAGCGGGCTTGCTCGCGAAGGTGCCAGCTCAGACGCTACACCAGCCTCGGCTGAACCGAGTCCGCCAGGCGCGTGAGGATCAGGCAGCACGACACCGCCCCGGCATCCAGCACGCCAAGCGAGCGCTCGCCCAAGCGGCTGGCGCGGCCGATTTTGGCCACCAGGTCCTTGGTTGAATCGCGCCCTTGGGACGCGGCGGTTTTCATCGCCTCCAGCGCATCGTTGAACGACGCACCCACCGCGTGCGCGCGCTCAAAGGCTTCGACGGCCGGGATCAGCGTGTCCATCAGGCATTTATCACCCACGCCCGCTTCGGTAATGTCCTGCAACGAGGTCAAGCCGCCGCGCAGCAGGTGGGCAAAGGTTGCCGCGTCGATGTTTTCGCTGTGGCGCACTTCATCGGCCATGCCGATAAACAGGCTGCCATACAGCGGCCCCATGGAGCCGCCGATGCCTTCCATCAGGCTCAGGGTCAGTTCATCCAGCGCTTCGGCGAGGGTCAATTGGCGGCCTTCGATTGTGCGACCGCAATGGGCAAAACCCTTGGCCATGTTAATGCCGTGGTCGCCGTCGCCAATCGCGCCGTCGACTTCGCTGAGGTATTCACGGTTGGCCACGATCACGCTGACCAGGTCGGCGACGATGGCGCTGCCGTCGCGGGTGGAAAAATGTTCGCTCATGGTTCACTCCGCCTGGGTCATGCCGATGGAACGGCACGGTTGGTCGATGAGGGTTTTCAGTTCGGCGTCGAGGCCGAGCAGGGTCAGGGTCACGCCCATCATTTCCAGGGACGTGAAGTAGTTGCCGACGTAGCAGCGGTGAATCTTCAAGCCCTTGGCCCTGAGCTGGCGTTCGACCTCGGCGTAGAAAATGTACAGCTCCATCACCGGCGTGGCACCCAGGCCGGAGACCAGCACGACCACGCTGTCATCCTGGTTGAAATCACGGTCGGCGAGGATCGGCGCGAGCATGCGCTCGGCCATGGCGGCGGCAGATTCGATGGGGATCACTTCAATGCCCGGTTCGCCGTGATGACCGATGCCCAGTTCCATCTGGCCGTCGGGAATCTGGAAGTTCGGCTTGCCCACGGCGGCGATAGTGCAGGGTGTGAGGCCGATGCCGATGGAGCGACAATTCTCGACGGCCTTCTGCGCAACGCGGATCACCCCGTCCAAATCGTAATGCTGGGCGGCCGCGGCACCGCCGACCTTCCACATGAAGATCTCCCCGGCCACACCACGCCGCTTGGCGATATCGGCCTTGGGCGCGGAGGCCACATCGTCGTTGGCGACCACGGTGCGCACGTGCATGTCTTTGCTGGCGGCCATTTTCATCGCCAGCTTCACGTTCATGTTGTCGCCGGCGTAGTTGCCGTACAGGCAGGCCACGCCCGCGCCATGGTCGGCGGCGCGGAAGGCGTCGAAAAAGCTCTTGGCCGTGGGCGAGGAGAAAATCTCGCCAACGGCCACCGCGTCCACCAGGCCTGGGCCGACGTAGCCGAGAAAGGCCGGTTCATGCCCTGAGCCACCGCCGGTGACAATGCCCACGCGGCCTTGCGCGCTGGGCCTGGCTTTGACGATCACCCGTGGGTTGGTTTCGTATTGGCGCAATTCGGGGTGCGCGACCAGGATGCCGCGCAGCATGTCCTCGACCACTTGGTCCGGATCGTTGATGACTCGGTTCATAACGCGGGTTCCTGTTCTTGTTCTAAAGGGCAACAAAATTCTAATGTGGGAGCTGGCTTGCCTGCGATGGCGGTGTGGCAGTTGATACTGCCATCGCAGGCAAACCAGCTCTCACAGGGATTGTGGTGTGGCTGGCGTCAGGGTTCGAGCACCACTTTGAGCGACTTATCCCCGCGCTCCATCACCGCAAACGCTTCCTTGAAGTCCGCCAGCGCAAACTTGTGGGTGACCACGTCGCGCATGTCGATCTTGCGGTTGCCGATAAAGTCGATGGCGCGCGGGTACATGTATGGGCCCAGGTGCGAGCCCAATATGTCCAGCTCCTTGCGGTCGCCGATGATCGACCAATCTACCGTGGCCTCATCATTAAATACGCTGAATTCGACGAAACGGCCCAGCTTGCGCAGCATCGCCAGGCCTTGGTTCACGGCCTTGTGGTGGCCGGTGGCTTCGATGTAGATGTCGCAGCCGTAGCCATCGGTGATCGCACGGATTTTCGCCATCACATCGACTTCAGCCGGGTTCCACACTTCGTCGGCACCCATGCGGAGGGCGAGGGCGGCGCGTTCGGGTTTCATGTCCAGCACGATCAGCTTTTTCGGGTTGCGCAGGCGCACGGCACCGATGATGCCCAGGCCCAGGGTGCCGGCGCCTGCCACCACCACAATGTCGTCATGGTCGACGTTGGCGCGCTCGGCGGCGTGCAACGAACAGGCCAGTGGTTCGATCAGGATGGCTTCATCCGGTGCAATGGACTCCGGCACTTTATGAATGATGCCTTCCTTGGTGAAGATCATGTACTGGGCCATGGCGCCCTGCACATTGTTCTGGAACCCATACAGGTCGTGCTTCTGACACATCCAGTACTGGCCGTGGTTGCAGAAACGGCAGCCCCAGCACGGCACGATCTGCTCGGAGATCACCCGGTCACCGACGTTTACGCCGCGTTTTTCCGCGCCGGGGCCGAGGGCGACTACGCGGCAGACGAACTCATGCCCCGGGATCATCGGCGGTTTCACGTAGCGCGGTTGTTCGGCATCGCCCCAGAACGACGGTGCGCCGCGATAGGTCTTGATATCGCCCATGCAGATGCCGCACAGCTCGACCTTGGTAAGGATTTCATCCGGGCCGGGCGTGGGCACGTCGACGGTTTCCAGGCGGTAGTCTTCCGGGCCATGACAGACCACGGCCTGCATGGTTTTCGGGATGACCGGCGAGCGTTGTTCAGGGGTGCGTTCGGTGACGGTGGACATGACAAAACCTCACGACAAAAAATGAATTACTGAATGCTGTAGCCGCCGTCGATCACCATGTTGGCGCCGGTGATCATCTGCGCGGCATCGCTGAGCAGGTACAACGCCAGCCCGGCGATTTCTTCCGGCTGGGCAAAACGGCCCGCCGGGATCTGCAGTTTGGCCCGCTCGCCCACGTCACCGGCCCAGGCTTTCTTGCCCAAGGCGGTTTCGACGATGGTCGGGGAGATGGCGTTGACGTTGATCTGCGGGGCCCATTCCATCGCCAGCACCTTGGTCATGCCGACAATCGCCGCCTTACTCGCGCAGTAGGCGACGTGGCGGTCGAGGCCGATCACCGCCGCCTGGGAGGCGAGGTTGACGATGCGCCCGCTGCCTTGGGCGAGCATGTGCTTCGCGCAGGCCTGGGCGACGAAGAAGCTGGCCTTGAGGTTGATATCCAGGGTGCTGTCCCAGGCGCTTTCGCTGACATCAATGGCCTTGTCGAGCAGCACGATGCCAGCGCTGTTGATGAGAAAGTCCAGGCGCTGGAAGTGTTCGAACACCTGGTCGATGGTGTGCTGTACCTGGCCGATCTGGCTGAGGTCGACGGCAATGCCCAGGTGCCCGGCGCCCAGGCTGGCGGCCACTTCCACCACCGCCGGGTCGCGGTCGAGCAACGCCACGCGGGCGCCGCGTTCCACCAGCAGGCTGGCGCAGGCCAGGCCGATCCCGGCGGCGCCACCGGTAATCACCGCGCAACGGCCGGTGAGGTCGAAGGCTTGGTTCCAGAATCCAGACATGCATGACTCCTCTTTCAAAAAACACTGAAAATCCAATGTGGGAGCTGGCT
>NZ_JBARTQ010000569.1:0-2260 GCF_049645325.1 Pseudomonas sp.
GTCGATCGGCTTTGGATAGGCCGCGGTGTGGCAGAACGACTGCATTACCAGATCGGTGGAGAAGCCCAGGCACGCCAGGTCTTTCAGTTCGTCACGGGTCATAGGACCGGTGGTGTCCTGGGAACCGACGGTGGTCATCTTCGGTTCGCAGTAGGTGCCAGGGCGAACGCCTTTGCCTTCTGGCAGGCCGCACGCCTTGCCGACCATTTTCTGTGCCAGGGTGAAGCCCTTGCCGGTATCGACAGGTGCTTCAGGCAGCTTGAACAGGTCGGTAGGGCCCAGGCCCAGTTCGGCACGTGCCTTGTCGGTCAGGCCGCGACCGATGATCAGCGGAATACGGCCGCCGGCACGTACTTCGTCCAACAGCACCGGCGTCTTCATTTCGAAGGTGGTCAGGACTTCGTCGGTGCCGTGTTTGCAGACTTTGCCAGCATGTGGGTACAGGTCGATCACGTCGCCCATGTTCATGTTGGTAACGTCGAATTCGATTGGCAGTGCGCCAGCATCTTCCATGGTGTTGTAGAAGATTGGAGCGATCTTGCTGCCGAAACAGAAACCGCCAGCGCGCTTGTTCGGCACATTAGGCACGTCGTCGCCGAAGAACCACAGCACGGAGTTGGTTGCCGATTTACGCGAAGAACCCGTACCGACCACGTCACCGACGTAGGCGATAGGGAAGCCTTGGCCGCGCATCTCTTCGATCTGTTTCATCGGGCCGGTCTTGCCTTGCTCGTCCGGCACGATGCCTTCACGGGCCATTTTCAGCATGGCCAGGGCGTGCAGCGGGATGTCCGGGCGGGACCAGGCATCAGGCGCAGGGGACAGGTCGTCGGTGTTGGTTTCGCCGGTGACCTTGAACACGCGCAGGCTGATCTTGTCGGCCAGGGTAGGGCGGTTGCGGAACCACTCGCCGTCAGCCCAGGACTGGATCACGCCTTTGGCGTGCTCGTTGCCGTTCTTGGCTTTTTCAGCCACGTCGTGGAACGCGTCGAACATCAGCAGGGTGTGCTTGAGTTGGGCGGCGGCGACCGGCGCCAGCTCGGCGTCGTCCAGCAGCTCAACCAGAGTCACGATGTTGTAGCCGCCTTGCATGGTGCCAAGCAGTTCAACGGCGCGCTTCTTGTCGATCAGAGGGGAAGTGGCTTCGCCCTTGGCCAGGGCAGACAGGAAACCGGCCTTGACGTAGGCAGCTTCGTCAACGCCTGGTGGAATGCGGTTGGTGATCAGGTCAACGAGGAATTCTTCTTCGCCAGCCGGGGGATTTTTCAGCAGCTCGACCAGGCCTGCGGTTTGTTCGGCGTTAAGCGGCTGGGGAACGATACCCAGTGCTGCACGCTCTTCGATATGTTTGCGGTAGGCTTCAAGCACAGTTATTACCCTCATCAGTGGTCCCACGGGACGCTCATCCAGACATGCACGGCACGCATGCGCTCAGGGGCTTTTTGGGCCGTAGAGCCAGCGCTGCCGGCATTTCTCACAGAAGCTGCTTTCAAAGTTTTACGCCTGCAGAGCGGAGCTGATGAGGGTTGGCGCTGGCTATTTACCGGGTAAATAACCGTCGCCAACACCGCTCTGAAGGAACGACTGTGCTCGTGACGCTTTGAAAACAGCTTCCAATGGATTATTGGCGCCTTACAAGGCCGGATGATTCTACGGCAAAAAAAATCTAAAGGTAAGTTGCCTAACCAAGTTTGCTGGGTGATCACGCTTAGACAAAGGGCTAACATGGCGCATCGTTTCGCTGATTTGCGTGTTGCCACCTATGTCCAACCACACCATCAAGACCCCCTGCGTCGGCCTGTGCTCCACGGTTTACGGCGACCTCGTGTGCCGTGGCTGCAAACGCTTTCACCACGAAGTGATCCAATGGAATGGCTATAACGAAGAAGAAAAACGCGCGGTATGGCTCAGGCTTGAGCAACTGTTGGTGCAGGTGATGGCCGGCAAAGTGGAAGTGTTTGACCCCAAGACCCTGCGCGGGCAACTGGAACAACGCAAGATCCGCTTCGTGCCGCACCAGTCCGAGTACTGCTGGGCCTACCAGTTGATCGCACGCGGCGCGCGGGTAATCTCCAACCTGGAGGCTTATGGCATGGTGCTGCTGCCGGAGTTTCGCGACTGGGCCTTGCCGGACCTGCGCGATGCGATTGACCGCGAGTTCTTTATCCTTTCCGAGGCGCATTACCAGCGCTATATCGCCCCTGGGTTCCTTAAAGATGCGCTGGGGCACTGACCGAAGAGATCAATGTGGGAGCTGGCT
>NZ_JBARTQ010000570.1:0-13105 GCF_049645325.1 Pseudomonas sp.
AGTGAGCCGCTGTAAGAGCGGAACCCATACCCGCCACAACCCAGATAACGGATATACCCCCACCCCCACGCCCCACCCAAAAACACCCAACCAATCAAAACGCCAACTTGTACCCAATGGTCATCAACATAATCGCCAGGCACGGACGCAACACCCCATCCGGGACCTTCCCGGTCATATGGCTACCGATGTAAATCCCCGGCAACGACCCCATCAGCAAAAAGCCCAACAAGTGCCAATCCATATTCCCCATGCTCGCATGGCCCAGGCCCGCCACCAGCGTCAGGGGCACCGCGTGAGCAATCTCCGTCCCCACCAACCGCCGCGTGGCCAGAAACGGATACAGAATAAACAACGCCACAGTGCCCAGCGCACCCGCGCCGATCGAGGTCAGCGCAACCATGGTGCCAAGAATGGCGCCCGTCACCACCGTGAGGATATTCAGATTGCGCGGGCTCATGCGGTAGTCATCACCGGCATGCCGCTGGGCAAAGGCCAACAGGCTTTTCTTGAACAAAATCGCCAGCGCAGTCAACAGCAGCACCACGCCAAGCGCCTGCTTGATCACCGCATTCATGGCAGTGGGATCAGTGTGCAGGCTGGCAAGAAACCACAAGGTCAGCAACACCGCAGGCACGCTGCCCAGGGTCAGCCAACCGGTGATGGTCCAGTCGATGTTCCTGTTCTTGCTGTGAACCAGCACCCCACCCGACTTGGTGATGGCGGCGTACAGCAGATCGGTGCCCACGGCGGTGGCCGGGTTGATGCCGAACCACAGCAGAATCGGGGTCATCAACGACCCCCCGCCGACACCGGTCATGCCCACGATAAAACCAACGATCAGGCCAGCAACGACGAAACCAACATTACCCACATCCATTACAGCTACCTGCGGCCTTATAAATTTCTGGCCGCAGGATAGCGATTTTTCTTATAACGACTTATATCAATATGATCTGACTTTATGCTTTTTAGCTTAGTCGCTGGCAGAGGTAGGCTTGGGTCTGATACGGAAAGGCCACCGTCTCCCGCCCTTTTAATGCCGGGTGAGTGTCGATCAGCGCCTGCAGCTGTGCGGTGACCGTGACTTTTTCTGCCGCGGGCAGCGCGGCGATGAAACTCACTGACAGGAACCGATCCATGATCACTTCTTGAGGGCTGCCAACGTGCTGATAGGAAAAGCAGGTCACCTGCGGCGCGGAAAAATACTCGCCGCTGAAGGCTTCACGCCAACGGCCTGTATGAAAACGCGGCGTGTCGCCCTCATAAGGCGTGATGATCGCGGTAATGGCCGCCACCCAGTCCACGGACTCATCGCGCACATTCCACACCAGCCCCAGACGCCCTTGCGGCTTGAGCACGCGGTGAATTTCCGCCAGCGCGGCGTGGGTCGAAAACCAGTGAAAGGCTTGCGCGCAGACCAATGCGTCGGCACTCGCGGACGCCAGGGGAATGGATTCGGCCGTGCCACTCAGCAGGCGCACACCCGGCAACAGCTTACTCAGCTGCGCGCCCATCGCCTCCACCGGCTCGACGGCAATCAATGTCGGCGCCAGGGTGCTGAGCAAACGGGTGAACTTGCCGGTGCCCGCCCCCAGGTCGATGACCGTTGATTGCGCATCGATGTGCAAGGTTTCGGCGAGCCAGCCGGTGAGCTGTCGGGGATAGTCCGGCCGGCCTTGGGCGTAGGTGACGGCCTGGGTAGAGAAACCTTGTTGAGCAGACGTGTGAACACCAGTCATTGCCAATCTCTCTTCGGGTAAAGCGGGGACACAGTGTGCGCCCTCTGAAGTTTATTTTCTAACCCGTGCATCCAATCGCGCGCGCCGTGGGTAGTCCTTTCAGTCACCCCGCTGTTTTTCTGAAAATGGAGCAACACCCATGCACGCCAAAGCACTGATTTGCCTCACTGCCCTGCTCACCGCCGCGCCATCGGTATTCGCCCAGGCCGGCTTGCCCGACAGCATCAAGGTGCCGGACGGCCACAAGGTAGCGCTGGAGACCACCGGCGTCGGCGAAATCACCTACGAATGCCGGGACAAAGCCAACGCCGTCGGCCAGACCGAATGGACCTTCGTCGGGCCCAAGGCCGTGCTCAATGATCGCAACGGTAAACAGGTGGGCACCTATTTCGGCCCCCCGGCCACCTGGCAAGCCAAAGACGGCTCGAAAATCACCGGCACCCAACTGGCGGTAGCGCCGTCGAGTGCCGGCAACCTGCCCTATCAACTGGTCAAGGCCAACCCGGCTGAAGGCAAAGGTGCAATGAGTGGCGTGAGCTACATCCAGCGCGTCGCCCTCAAAGGCGGTGTAGCGCCGAGCAGCGAGTGCACGGCGGCCAACAAGGGTAAACAGGAAGTGGTGAAATACCAGGCCGACTACATCTTCTGGGCCGCCAACTGAGCAAAGTCGGCTACGCTGCCTGTGGCGATAGCATTCGCCACAGGTTTCAGCCATTTAGGGATGCCGTGTTTGTTTGATTACGAAGCTTGCCTGGCGGCCTGTGCCCGTGGCGATCAGCGCGCCTTGCGCCAACTGTATGCGCAGGACAGCAGCCGTTTGCTCGGCGTGGCGCTGCGCATCACCCGCGACAAGGCCTTGGCCGAAGACATTGTGCATGACGCGTTTATCAAGATCTGGCGCGGCGCCGACAGCTTCGACCCCGAGCGTGGCTCGGCGCGCGGCTGGGTGTTCAGCGTCACCCGGCACCTGGCGCTCAATGTCGTGCGCAACCATTACCGCGAAGTGGCGCTGAGCGATGAACACGAGCAGGTCGCCGCGCCCCAGGACACCTTTGAATTCACCGCGCGCGCCGGGCAGGTTTACCACTGCCTGGAACAGCTCGACCCGGCCCGTCGCCGCTGCATTCTGCATGCCTACGTCGACGGCTATTCCCACAGTGAAATCGCACAGAAACTGGACACGCCCCTGGGCACCGTCAAAGCCTGGATCAAACGTAGCCTCGCCGCGCTGCGGGAGTGCATGGCATGAGTAACCCACTGGATGAACTCGCCAGCGAATACGTGCTGGGCACCCTGCCCTCTGAGCAACGCGCCGAAGTCGAACAACGCTTGAAGCAGGATGCCGAACTGCGTGCAGCGGTCGACGCCTGGGAGCAGCGCCTGCTGCCGCTGACGGCACTCGCCGAGCCGGTGCCGCCCTCCGCTCAGCTCTGGCAGCGCATCGAACGCCATATCGCGGGCGCCGAGGCCGACGTGCCGTGGTGGAACCTGCTGGCGCTGTGGCGTGGCCTGGCCGGTGCGGGCCTTTTGACCACGCTGGTACTGGCGGCGTTGCTGCTCACCCGCCCACCGGCCACTGACCCTAGTTTTATCGTGGTATTGGTGGCGCCCCAAAACCAGGCCCCAGGCTGGGTGATCCAGGCGAGTGACAATCAGAACATCCAGTTGATCCCGTTGGGCGTCATGGAAGTCCCGGCCGACAAGGCCCTGCAATTCTGGACCAAGGGCGACGGCTGGCAAGGCCCGGTGTCGCTGGGTCTGGTCAAGCCAGGGCAGACGCTGTCGGTGCCGCTCGACAAGCTGCCGCCGCTTACGCAGAACCAACTGTTTGAACTGACCCTGGAAGACCCGCGCGGCTCGCCGACCGGCAAACCGACCGGGCCGATCCAGGCAATCGGCCGCGCCGTTAAGGTGCTCTGATCAGCCGACGCTGGGCAACCACACGCGAAAGCGCGCCCCGCCCAACGGCGAGGCCTGGACCGTCAAGCTGCCGCCCTGGGCCTCCAGCGCACGCCGGCTGATCGCCAGGCCGAGGCCGAAGCCGCCGGTGGCGCGGTCGCGGCTGCGGTCGAGGCGGTAAAACGGTTCGAAAATGCGCTCGCGCTGGTCAACCGGAATGCCAATGCCGTCGTCGTCCACCCAGATCTCGCAGCCTTCGGCGCACACCTTGACCCCCACTTGAATGCGTTTGTCGCAGTAGCGTGTGGCATTGCGCAGCAGGTTTTGCAGGGCACGGGCGGTGAGACGCGGGTCGAGGCTGAAGCGCTCCACGGCGCAATCGAGCGCCACGTCGATAACGATCTCGGGGTTTTCCAACTCGTCATCGACACTGCCCAGCACGCTGTCGATGAATTCGTCGAGCACCACCTCGACCCGCTCCGGCAACTGCGCAGGGTTTTGCAGGCGGCTGTAGGACAGCAACTCCAGCACCAACTCGTCCAGCTCGCGAATATGCGCGACCAGGCTTTGCAGGCGCTCACGGCTGGCCGGCGGCAGGTCTTCGGAGAGGGCCAGCGCCAGGCCGAAATCCAGGCGTGTCAGCGGTGTGCGCAGTTCGTGGGAGACCGCATTGAGCAGGTCGCGCTGCTGGTTGAGCAGGCGCTCGATATCATCGGCCATGGTGTCGAACACCGACGCCAGGCTGCCGATGTTGGAACTCGCGGGAATCTGCGTACGCTCGCCCAGGTTGCCCCGGCCCAGTTGCGCGGCGGTGCTTTTCAGGCGCTCCAGGTCCCGCCAGTGCGGGCGCAACCAGACCAGCAGGCAAGCCAGCAGCGCGGCACCGATGAGTACGTTCATCGACCAATACAACAGGTTCATGTCCAGCGGGTCCGGCGGGATGGTCAGCTTGACCGCAAACTGCTGGTTGATCGGCGAGCTGATTTCTTCCATCCAGCCCCACTCTCCCAACCGAATGACCGACTGGCCTTTTTCCAGCTGCTTTTCTTCCTCGGGGGTATAACTGGCGTCCTGGCGCAGCAGCAGTTTCACTTTCAGCGGCGCAAAGTCCCGGCCTAACTGATCGGTCACCTGGGACCAATGCTCAACCGGCGCGCTCTGGTACTGCTTGACGATGAGAGATTGCAAGCCTCGCGTCTGCTCGACGTTGTAATCCAGGTAGCGGTGTTCGAACAGCTGGATCACCAGCTTGGGAATCAGAAAGATCGCCGCGCTGTAGGTGACGATGGTGATCAGGTAGAGGCGCAGCAATACACGAAACATGGCTCAGCATTCCCACTCGGAACGGCTGAACAAGTAGCCCTTGCCCCACACGGTCTTGATCTTGCGCGCTTCGCCGGCGTGGTCGTCGAACTTGCGGCGCAGCTTGGAGATGGCCACGTCCACCGAACGGTCGGTGCCGTTGAACTCGATACCGCGCAGGCGCTGCAGGATCTGGTCGCGGCTGAGCACTTCACCGGCGTGCCGGGCCAGCACCACGAGCAAATTGTATTCACCACTGGACAGCTCCACCGCCTGTTCGCGCCAGGTCACGGTGCGTTCCGACAGGTCGATGCACAGGTTGCCCATGATGATCTGGTCGTTCGCCACCTGGGGTTCGGACAGGCTGCTGCGGCGCAGCAATGTGCGCACCCGCGCGAGCAGCACGCGCGGCTCGCAGGGTTTGGTCACGTAGTCGTCGGCGCCCATTTCCAGGCCCAGCACCTGGTCGTGGCTGTCGTCGCGCGCGGTCAGCATCAAGATCGGCAGGCCTGCCGAATCGGCGCGCAACAAACGGCACACCTGCAGGCCATCGAGGCCGGGCAGCATCAGGTCGAGGATCACCAGGTCCGGCGGATTTAGGCGCGCGCGTTCGCGGACGTGGTCACCACGGCTGAGCACGCTGACGTGGTAGCCATTGCGTTCCAGATAGCTGGCAATCAGCTCGGAGAGTGCGGCGTCGTCTTCGACCAGGAGGATGTTGGGCATGGTGTTTCCAGATAATACGGTTTGTCGGCTGTACGCAGACCTTTGTGGGCGCGGGCTTGGTGGCGAAAACGGTGGTTCAGCTCACCGGTTTGTTGCCTCACAGAGCGCTTTCGCGAGCAAGCCCGCTCCCACATTTGATCTTTGTTGTTGCAGGATTGTGCAAGGATATACGCCCTCAGCCGACTATGGGTCGCACCTTACATTTCTTCACAGACGAACTACACAGCTTCACAGCACCACGGCGCAGGTGACTTTAGGATGCGCCAGTCAATATTGGGATATAAGCATGTCGAAGAATCTGTTTGCGCCGTTTTGCCTGCTGGCCCTGACGCTGGCACTGAGTGCCTGTGGCAAGTCGGCCACCGAGGCGCCGCAAACGCCTCTGGCGAAAGTGCGCACCGAAACCCTGCAGGCCAAACCCCTTTCCATCACCAGCGAGCTCAGTGGCCGTATCGCCGCACCGCGGATTGCCGAAGTACGGGCGCGGGTGGCCGGGGTGGTGATGCAGCGGGTGTTCAAGGAAGGTCATGACGTGAAACAGGGCGACGTACTGTTTCGCATCGACCCGGCGCCGTTCAAGGCCGACCTCGACAGCGCCCAAGCGAACCTGAGCAAGGCCGAGGCCAATGCGTTCCAGGCGCGCCTGCAAGAGCAGCGCTACAGCCAGTTGGTGGAAGGCAATGCCATCAGCGGGCAGGACTACGACAATGCCCGCGCCGCCGTGCGCCAGACCAACGCTGAAGTCGCGGCCAACAAGGCCGCGGTGGAGCGCGCGAAGCTGAACCTGGGCTACGCCACCGTCACCGCGCCGATTTCCGGGCGCATCGGCCGGGCGCTGGTGACCGAAGGTGCGCTGGTCGGCCAGAACGAAGCCACGCCGCTGGCGATCATCCAGCAGTTGGACCCGATTCACGCCGACCTCACCCAGTCGACCCGCGAGTTGAATGACCTGCGCCGCGCCTTCCGTGCCGGCAGCTTGAAACAGGTTGGCCAGGACCAGGCCAAGGCCACGCTGATTGAGGATGACGGCAGCCTCTACCCGCTGCCCGGCAAACTGTTGTTTGCCGAAATCAGCGTCGACCCGGGCACCGGGCAAATCATCCTGCGCAGCGAGTTCCCCAACCCCGACCTCGACCTGCTGCCCGGCAGCTTTGTGCGGGTGCGCCTGGAGCAAGCCGTCGACAAGCAGGGCCTGAGCGTGCCCCAACGCGCCATCACCCGTGACAGCGCCGGTATTCCGATGGTCCTGCTGCTGGACGCCGAGCAAACCGTCAGCCAGCAACCGGTGGAACTCGGCGCGGTGATTGGGGACCGCTGGATCGTCAGCAGCGGGCTCAAGCCCGGTGACCGCATCGTGATCGAAGGCCTGCAACATGCACGGCCCGGTGAAAAAGTAGAAGTGGACGACAGCCCGGCCCCTGGCCAGCTCGTAAAGGAATAACCCGCCATGCCGCAGTTCTTTATTGATCGCCCGATCTTCGCGTGGGTGGTCGCCCTGTTTATCCTGCTGGCCGGCGCACTCGCCATCCCGCAGTTGCCGGTGGCGCAGTACCCCAACGTCGCGCCGCCAAAGGTGGAAATCTACGCGGTGTACCCGGGCGCCTCGGCCCAGACGCTGGATGAAAGCGTGGTGAGCCTGATCGAGCAGGAGCTCAATGGCGCCGACCACCTGTTGTATTTCGAATCCCAAAGCAGCCTCGGCTCGGCCACCATCACCGCGACCTTCCAGCCGGGCACTGACCCGGAAATGGCCCAGGTGGATGTGCAAAACCGCCTCAAAGCGGTCGAGCCGCGCCTGCCGCAGGCGGTGACCCAGCAAGGTTTGCAGGTAGAAAAAGTCTCCGCCGGTTTCCTGCTGCTGGTCACTCTGACCTCCAGCGACGGCAAGCTCGACGACGTGGCGCTCAGCGACTACTTGGCGCGCAACGTGATGAACGAGCTCAAGCGCCTCGACGGTGTGGGCAAGGCCCAGCTGTATGGCGCCGAACGTGCCATGCGGGTCTGGATCGACCCGCAAAAGCTGATCGGCTTCAACCTCACGCCTGCCGACGTGAATGCCGCGATCAGCGCGCAGAACGCCCAGGTGTCAGCCGGCAGTATTGGTGATCTGCCGGGCACCAAGACCCAGGAAATCACGGCGGCGATCCTGGTCAAAGGCAAGCTGTCGACCCCGGCGGAGTTCGCCGATATCGTGCTCAAGGCCAACCCCGACGGCTCGACCGTGCGCGTCGGCGACGTGGCGCGGGTGGAAATCGGCAGCCAGGAATACCAGTTTTCCACGCGCCTGAACGGCAAGCCTTCTACCGCCGTCAGCGTGCAACTGTCTCCCGGCGCCAACGCGTTGAGCACCGCGACCCTGGTGCGGGCGAAGATGGACGAGCTGTCGCGCTACTTCCCGGCCAATGTGGAATACAAGATTCCGTACGACACCTCGCCGTTCGTCAAAGTCTCAATCACCAAGGTGGTTTACACCTTGCTGGAGGCCATGGCGCTGGTATTTGCGGTGATGTTCCTGTTCTTGCAGAACGTGCGTTACACCTTGATTCCGACCCTGGTGGTACCGGTTGCGCTGATGGGCACCTTTGCCACCATGCTGTTGCTGGGTTTCTCGATCAACGTGCTGACCATGTTCGGCATGGTGTTGGCCATCGGTATCCTGGTGGACGACGCGATTGTGGTGGTGGAAAACGTCGAGCGCATCATGGCCACCGAGGGTTTGTCACCCAAAGATGCCACGCGCAAGGCCATGGGCCAGATCACCGGCGCGATCGTCGGTATTACCCTGGTGCTGGTGGCGGTGTTTCTGCCGATGGCGTTCATGCCGGGTTCGGTGGGCGTTATCTACCAGCAATTCTCGCTGTCGATGGCGACGTCGATCCTGTTCTCGGCGTTCCTCGCCCTGTCCTTGACCCCGGCGCTGTGCGCCACCTTGCTCAAGCCGATTGCCAAGGGTGAACACCATGCCAAGGGCGGTTTTTTCGGCGGGTTCAATAAACGTTTTGAGCAGCTCACCGACCGCTACGAAGGCTGGGTGGCCTACGCGCTCAAGCGCAGTGGCCGTTACCTGCTGATCTACCTGGTGTTGCTGGTCGGTTTGGGGTGGATGTTCAGCCGCCTGCCCTCCTCGTTCCTGCCGGTGGAAGACCAGGGCTACACCATCACCGACATCCAGCTGCCGCCGGGCGCGAGCAAGAACCGCACGGTGCAGGTGGCCGAGCAGATCGAGGCGCATAACGCCGGGGAGCCAGGGGTGGGCGATACCACCATGATCATGGGCTTCAGTTTCTCCGGCTCCGGGCAGAACGCGGCGCTTGCATTTACTACGCTCAAGGATTGGTCCGAGCGCAGCAGCAACGACTCGGCCTCGGCGATTGCCGACCGTGCCAACGCGGCCTTCAGCGAGCTCAAAGACGCAATTGCCTACGCGATTTTGCCGCCGCCGGTGGACGGCCTCGGTACCTCCAGCGGTTTCGAGTTCCGCTTGCAAGACCGTGGTGGTGTCGGCCATGCCGCCTTGATGGCGGCGCGCACCGAGTTGCTGGCTAACGCTGAGAAAAGCCCGATTTTGGCCAACGTGCGCGAAAGCGCCCTGGCCGAAGCACCGCAAGTGCAGCTGGAAGTGGACCGCAAGCAAGCCAACGCCCTGGGGGTTTCCTTTGCCGATGTGGGCAACGTGTTGTCCTCGGCGATTGGTTCGGCCTACGTCAATGACTTCCCCAACCAGGGCCGCATGCAGCGCGTGGTGGTGCAGGCCGAAGGCGACCAGCGCAGCCAGGTGGCGGATTTGCTCAAGATCAACGTGCGTAACACGGCCGGGAAGATGGTGCCGCTGTCGGCATTCGTCGAAGCCAAGTGGACCCAGGGCCCGGCACAGTTGACGCGTTACAACGGCTACCCCGCCATCGCCATCAGCGGCGAAGCGGCGCCGGGGCACAGCACGGGTGAGGCCATGGAAGAAATCCAGCGCCTGGTCAGCCAGCTGCCGGCGGGCCTGGGCCAGGAATGGACCGGTTTGTCGTTGCAGGAACGGCTGTCCGGCTCGCAGGCGCCGTTGCTGTTGGGCCTGTCGCTGCTGATCGTGTTCCTGTGCCTGGCGGCGCTGTATGAAAGCTGGTCGATTCCGACCTCGGTGTTGCTGGTGGTGCCGCTGGGTGTACTCGGTGCGGTAGTGGCGGTGAGCTTGCGCGGCATGCCCAATGACGTGTTCTTCAAGGTCGGGTTGATCACCATCATTGGTTTGTCGGCAAAGAACGCGATCCTGATCATCGAGTTCGCCAAGGACCTGTATGACCAGGGTGAGGACCTGATCGACGCCACCTTGAAAGCCGCGCGGCTGCGCTTGCGGCCGATCATCATGACGTCGCTGGCGTTTATTCTCGGCGTGGTGCCGCTGGCGATTGCCACAGGTGCCAGCTCGGCAAGCCAGCAGGCGATCGGTACCGGCGTGATCGGCGGCATGATCACCGCGACACTGGCAGTGGTGTTTGTGCCGGTGTTCTTTGTGGTGGTGATGAAGCTGGTACGCAAGCGACCATAAACCCGCTGAAAGTGCGCTAAGGTGCTCACAAACTCCCTTGTTGTGAGCACCTATGACCTTCCTCGCCCGCACCCACCCTCGCCTCTCTTGCGCTGCCGTCTTGGGCCTTGCCGTGGGCATCCTGGCGCCAGCCGATACGCTCATCAGCAAAATTCTGATTGGCTGGAATGCCGGGGTCTGGAGCTATCTGGTGCTGATGCTGTGGCTGACCAGCCGGGCAAAGGCCGACGACGTAAAACGTATCGCCGAAATCGAGGATGAGAACGCAGGCCTGGTGCTGTTCATGGTCTGCATCGCGGCGATCGCCAGCCTGGCGACCATCACCCTGAACCTGGTGGGCAGCAAAGACATGGACGGCACGGCACGCCTGCTGCATTACGGCTTTACCGGAATGACAGTGATTGGCTCATGGTTGTTGATCGGGGTGATTTTCAGCGTGCATTACGCCCGTCTTTTTTATACCTGGGAAGGCGACGAGCCCGCGCTGCGCTTCGCCGAAGGTTTACGCACGCCCAACTACTGGGACTTCCTGTACTTCTCATTCACCATTGGCGTGGCGGTTCAGACGGCCGACGTGGGCGTTGCCACGCGCAGCTTGCGCAAAGTGGTGCTGGGCCAGTCATTGATCGGCTTTCTGTTCAATACGGCGATTCTGGGCTTCTCGATCAATATTGCCGCAGGGTTGTTCAGCTAGGCCCGACGGTTTTTTGATAGGCAAAAAAAGGGGAAGCCGAAGCTTCCCCAGTTCACTGCGTAGACACTTAGAAAGAGTACTGCACACCTGCGGTGGCACCCCAAGGCATGTCATACGCTTTGCCTTGGCTGTGATTGACCTCAGCATGCAGGCTCAGGTTTTTCGACAACGAAACGGCCATGCCGCCCGCCACCTCTAAACTCGCGCCGGACAGGTTGTTTTTAAACATCTGATCATTGATGTAAACCTTGTTGTCCGGGCTGAAGTCACGTGCCACTGCGGTACGCACGTAAGGTTGCAGGATGGCGCCGCTGTCGAGCTGGATGTCATTGCCCAAGGTCACACCCACCTTGCCGATCGCCGAAGTGGCACGGTCGCTCTTCGCTTTCAGGCCGTTGTCCATGGTGTAGTTCGAGCCGCCAATAGACGCGACGGACGCGTAAGCGAACGGCTCAACATAGAGACCTTCATCGTTGAGCTTGAAATTATGGCCCACTTCAACCGATGCACTCACCGCGTCCTGCGTGTAATTGCCTTTGGCGCGCTGACCATCGCTCATGTTGACCTGGCTCTGGCCATTCAAACGGTTGACCTTGCCGACCAAGTCGACATAGGTGCCGCTGTCATCTTTCCAGA
This sequence comes from Pseudomonas sp., assembly GCF_049645325.1. Classification (GTDB taxonomy): domain Bacteria; phylum Pseudomonadota; class Gammaproteobacteria; order Pseudomonadales; family Pseudomonadaceae; genus Aquipseudomonas. The sequence goes on from NZ_JBARTQ010000570.1 coordinate 11,537, forward strand.
TTGCATACGTACCGAGGTAGTAGCTGTTGACCATACCGCTGCTGCCACGGCTCAGGCCCAGGGTGGAGTTGCTGTAACCACCCAAGACACCCAGCGTCCATTCATCATTCAACGTATTGTCGAAACCGATCGTGACGCCGTTCTGATTCTGTGAATAGCCCACGCCATTGCTGTTGGCCGCCACATCAATCTTGTTACCGTAACCGCGGATCCACAGCCCTTGGCTCTTGCCGTCGCCAAAGCGCACTTCGCCCATGCGCGTGCGCAGTACGCTGGACTCGCCAACCAATACGGCCGGTGCGGCATTCGCCAACGCCAGTACCGCTTTGGCACTGGTACTGGTGCCCTGTTTTTCGGTATCGAGGAACCAGTCAGTGCCTTTCTGCTTGAGCCCGTATTCGAAAGCGCCCACGTCCACGGTATCGCCGACCAGGCCGAATCGCGCACCACCACTTTCCGTGTGTACCACCTTGATGGCTTCACCGGTGGCCAGTTCCGAGCCGCTCGCCGCGATCAACAGCTTGTGATTGCCCTCGGCGTTGCCTACCACGTTCAACAAGTCGGTTTCACCGGTGTTGAAGTTGGTGTGCATGGCAAAGGTGCCGTCGCCCGTCAGGCTGCTGGTGTTCAGTTGAAAGTATTGAGCGGGGCTGCCAAATACGACGGTGCCGCCGCCCATTTTCAGCGCATTGACCTGGCTGTCACCGACGAGTACCCACTGCGCATTACTGTTGACGTCAAGTTGCGCGACGTTATTCAGCTGGCCCGTGAGCGAGGCATTGTTGTTGAGTTGCACGTTGGCGGTGCTGCCTGCTTCAACGACCACATCGCCCACCAGCGTGCTGTTGTCGACGCTCATGTTGGCGGTGGAATTTTTTTGCACGTCCAGCAGGATGCCGTTGCCGGCTTTCAAGGTCGAGCCATTGAGTACCTGAATATCGCTATTGATACCAACACCCGTGCGGTCCGTCACCAGAATGGCTGAACCACTCTTGCCCTCTACGCTTGAAGCATTGAGCACCACGCTGTTGCCAAGGGTTGCGCTGTTGTCGATGTCAAACATGATGCCATTGCGACCACCGATAATGCTGGTGTTATTGGACGTGCGCAGTTGCCCGTTTTGCAGGAGCACGCCTGCGCCATTCGCACCGGTCGCCTCGACACGGGTGTTGTTGAAATCCAGCACGCTGAAGGCGCTGGCACGGGCGCCTTGAGTGACACCGGTGATTTGACTGTTGGTCGCCGTCACGGTCGACCCATTGATTGATCCCAGAGGGCGACCGGCCGCCAGGCCTACGCCGTTGGTGTTGATGATCTGGCTATTGCCCAAAGTCAGCCGGCTGCCGGAAAGCCGGATAGCCGCGTCGTTTGGGGCTGTACTGGTGACCCGGGAACCGTTAATCGTCAGGGTTGAATTGTTGGCGATAATGGCCTTCGTCTGGCTGTTCGGGTTAAGGATCAATGTGGCCGTTTGCGCAGTGATTTCGTTGGTGACCGCACCCTGAACGGTCAAGCCCGAGCCCGAGCGCAAATCATAGGTATCCAATGCTGAGCCGGCAGGCACAACGT
>NZ_JBARTQ010000571.1:0-25651 GCF_049645325.1 Pseudomonas sp.
CCCCCGCTCCCACATTTGGATCTCCACAAGGTTTTGGCTGCGTGCACCGCTTCAATGCACCATGAACTAGCATTGCGCACATCCAGCCAGCCTGAAACACCCGCCGAATTAAGAAAACATTAAATCCCAAAAATGCCAAAGCCCCGTATTCCGGGGCTTTGAGCTTTCTGGCGAAATTTTTTGGCACACATTGCAACTTCTGGCACGCGCCCTGCAATAACCCTTACATAACCCAGTTTCGGGGACCTTGGTACAGGCAGGCCGAGAATCCCCTCTTTACACCCGGGATGCTTGATGCGAACCGCGTCGCGCCCCACACCCGTTTCGGGAACCTCGGTACAGGCAGGCCGGGGATTCCCTCTTTAACACCGAAGCCTTTGGCTTCACCCCGTTTTGGGAGCCCTGGTACAGGCAGGCCGGGAACTCCCTTCTTTACACCCGGGGCTTATGCGGCACAGTGCCCATAGCCCCAGCCCGTTTTGGGAACCTTGGTACAGGCAGGCCGGGGATTCCCTCTTTTATTGCTCTTGGAGATGGATCTCCAGCCGCCAGCGGCCATCGGCCTTCTCCCCTTTCCACTCCCCACGCAACGGCCGAGCCGCCACCAGGTTCAGCAGCAAGCCGCCATCGGTCTTGCGGATGCGCCAGTTCACGTCTTTGTCATTGACCTTGAGTTGCCCACTGGCGGCCTTGCCCAGCGCGTCGAACAGCAGCGCCACGGTGCCGTCGACGTGTTCGCCGTGCAGCTTGGGTTCGCTGTTGAACCACACCACCACGCCATCCTCTGCGGTCTCTACCTGTTGCAGCTCGACCGGGTCGGGCGTGGTCAGGCGGCCGATCATCAAGCCGATCATCAACCCGACAATCGCCAATGAGCCCAAAACCCTGGGCAATAGCTTCGGCCTTGGGTCGTCTTCAGGGGTAGAATGCAGCGCATCTTTGCCTTCGGAGCCGTGCATGTTTCACGTCATCCTTTTTCAACCAGAAATTCCGCCGAATACCGGCAACGTTATCAGGCTGTGCGCCAACAGTGGCTGCCACCTGCATTTGATCGAGCCGCTGGGCTTTGACATGGACGACAAGCGCCTGCGCCGCGCCGGGCTCGACTACCACGAGTACGCTACGCTCCAGCGCCACGCCGACCTTGCCAGTTGCCTGGAAAGCCTTGGCCACCCACGGCTGTTCGCGTTCACCACCAAGGGTTCGCGGCCGTTTCATGATGCCAGCTTTGCCGAAGGCGACGCCTTCCTGTTCGGCCCGGAAAGCCGTGGCCTGCCGGCCGAGGTACTCGACGCACTGCCAGAGGGCCATCGCCTGCGCTTGCCAATGCGCGAGGGTTGCCGCAGCTTGAACCTGTCCAATACCGTGGCGGTTGCCGTGTACGAAGGCTGGCGCCAGCTCGGCTTTAAATAGCGCACAAACAAAATGTGGGAGAGGGCTTGTGTGGGAGCTGGCTTGCCTGCGAAAGCATCACCTCGGTATCACTGGTAAACCGAGGTGTCTGCATCGCGGGCAAGCCCGGCTCCCACACAAGCCCCCTCCCACACGGGGTCCTGCGTCGGGCTCGACTTATTGAACCGTCGACGAACCTTCTGTTTGCATGCGCTGCAGCTCTTGCGCGTACAGGGCATCGAAGTTCACCGGTGCCAGCATCAGCGCAGGGAACGAGCCACGGGTGACCAGGCTGTCCAGGGTCTCACGGGCATACGGGAACAGGATGTTCGGGCAGAACGCGCCCAGGGTGTGGCTCATGGACTGCTCGTCCAGGCCCTGGATCAAGAAGATACCAGCCTGTTGCACTTCAGCGATGAAGGCTACTTCTTCGCCATTCTTGACGGTGACCGACAGGGTCAGCACAACTTCGTGGAAGTCGCCTTCCAGGGCTTTTTGACGGGTGTTCAGGTCCAGCGCAACGCTTGGGGTCCATTCCTGACGGAAGATGGCCGGGCTTTTCGGCGCTTCGAACGACAGGTCACGCACGTAGATCCGCTGCAGCGAGAATTGTGGGCCTTGGGCTTCTGCTGCTTCAGTGTTCTGTTGGTCAGTCATCGCAGATCCTTCTTGATCTTGGGGTCTTTTAGGGGTTAGGCGTCAGACGAGCAGCAGCGCATCGAGTTTACCGGCGCGCTCCAGGGCGAACAGGTCATCGCAACCACCGATGTGCTTGGCGCCGATCCAGATCTGCGGCACGGACGTGCGCCCCGCTTTCTGGGCCATTTCGGCGCGCACCTGGGGTTTGCCGTCGACCTTGATCTCTTCGAAGGCAACGCCCTTTTTCTCAAGCAAGGCCTTGGCCCGCATGCAGTAAGGGCACCAATCGCTGGAATACACGACAACCTGGCTCATATCACTTCACCAGCGGCAGGTTATCGGCCTTCCAGCTGCCAATACCGCCGGACAGTTTGGCGGCGGTGAAACCGGCTTTCAGCATCTCGCGGGCGTGGGTGCCGGCGTGCTGGCCTTGGGCGTCGACCAGAATGATGGTCTTGGCCTTGTGTTTTTCCAGCTCGGACAGGCGTGCGATCAGCTTGTCCTGGGGAATGTTCAGGGCGCCGACGATATGGCCGGCAGCAAAATCCTTGACCGGGCGAATATCCACGACAACGGCCTCATCCTTGTTGACCAGTGCGGTCAGCTCCGACGTGCTCAGGCTGCGGCCACCGCGGCTCATTTCATGAGCGATCAGCAGCGCCAGCAGGATGACGAAGGCACCCGCAAGCAGGTAGTGGGCAGTGGCAAATGCAATCAGGTGATCAACCATCAAGGAGGTTCCAGGGCGTTAAAATGGCGGTAAGTATACACAGCCGTCAGGGGGGGCCAACCCCCGTAAAGCGGTGACGTGGTCGGAACTTCGCTTTAAACTGCGACTCCCTTTTCAATTGTCTTCCTTTATTACCGCCTCGAGAGGATCTATGACTACTACGCCTAAACCTTTGGTCCTGATAATTCTCGATGGCTTCGGACACAGTGAAAGCCACCACGACAACGCCGTGTACTCGGCCAAGAAGCCAGTACTCGACCGCCTGACCGCCACCGTACCGAACGGTTTGATCTCCGGTTCCGGCATGGACGTGGGCCTGCCGGAAGGCCAGATGGGCAACTCGGAAGTCGGCCACATGAACCTCGGCGCCGGACGAGTGGTATACCAAGACTTCACCCGCGTGACCAAATCGATCCGCGACGGCGACTTCTTCGAGAACCCGGCCATCTGCGCAGCGGTGGATAAAGCTGTCGCCGCCGGCAAGGCCGTGCACTTCATGGGCCTGCTGTCTGACGGCGGCGTACACAGCCACCAGGACCACCTGGTCGCCATGGCCGAGCTGGCGTTCAAGCGCGGCGCCGACAAAATCTACCTGCACGCCTTTCTCGACGGCCGTGACACGCCGCCGAAAAGCGCGCAATCGTCCATCGAACTGCTCGACGCCACCTTCGCCGCGCTGGGCAAAGGCCGCATCGCCAGCCTAGTCGGCCGGTACTTCGCCATGGACCGCGACAACCGCTGGGACCGTGTGGCCCAGGCTTACAACCTGATCGTCGACGGCCAGGCTGAGTTCAACGCCGCCACCGCCCAGGAAGGCCTGGAAGCCGCCTACGCGCGTGGCGAGAGCGACGAATTCGTCAAGGCCACCACCATTGGCGAGCCAGTCAAGGTTGAAGACGGCGACGCCGTGGTGTTCATGAACTTCCGCGCCGACCGCGCGCGCGAGCTGAGCCACGTGTTTGTCGACGAAGGTTTCAAAGATTTCGAGCGCGCCCGCCGGCCAAAAACCGAGTTCGTCATGCTCACCCACTATGCAGCCAACATTCCGGCCCCGTCGGCGTTCGCCCCCGGCAGCCTGGAAAACGTGCTGGGCGACTACCTGGCAAAAAACGGCAAGACCCAGCTGCGCATCGCCGAAACCGAAAAATACGCCCACGTGACCTTCTTCTTCTCGGGCGGGCGTGAAGAACCGTTCCCGGGCGAAGAGCGCATCCTGATCCCGTCGCCGAAAGTCGCCACCTACGACCTGCAGCCGGAAATGAGCGCGCCGGAGGTCACCGACAAAATCGTCGATGCCATCGAACACCAGCGCTACGACGTGATCGTGGTCAACTACGCCAACGGCGACATGGTCGGCCACAGCGGCAACCTGGAGGCCGCGGTCAAGGCCGTGGAATGCCTGGACCTTTGCGTCGGCCGTATCGTCGACGCGCTGGAAAAAGTCGGCGGCGAAGCGCTGATCACCGCCGACCACGGCAACTGCGAGCAGATGTCCGACGAATCCACAGGCCAGGCCCACACCGCCCACACCACCGAGCCCGTGCCGTTCATCTACGTCGGCAAGCGCGACCTGAAAGTGCGTGAAGGCGGCGTACTGGCGGATGTAGCGCCGACCATGCTGAAACTGATGGGGTTGGAAAAGCCGAAAGAGATGACTGGCACCTCGATTCTGGTCTGAAACATTTCCGGGGTTGCTCAAAGCGAGTCACCCGTCAATAATGGACCTGAGCGCGAAACCAGTTGCCTCCAGCGGCTATAACTGGCGTAGGAACCCCGTTGATGACTGGACATCAGCGTAGGGTGAGACCTCCACACCCTGGCTTGAGGGTGTGTATATGAATATCAAGCACGTTAACTTAGGGCAGTTCGAGAGAACTGCCCTTTCTTTGCCTGCTATAAAAGCTGGTAGCGCTTGTAAAGCAGTTCGCCATGGCGATGCTTGTTCAATGCCTTGGCATCGGTCTGCATGAAATTCCATAGCATATTGCCAGCCTGGATATTCACGACAACCAACATTTGCCGCTTGGTTTCATAGGCGCCAATGAAGGCCAGACGTGCCGACCCATTGTCGTAGGCGACACGCCAAATCTCTAGCGGCCCTGTCAGCGTATCCAATGCGAACCTTACGTAGCGCTCTCTGGCGTCCTGCCGCTTTTCAACGATGTGCCGCAGCGCCGCACGCTGGATCAAAACTACGCCCAAGGGCGACGCTATACGAATCTGTGAGCCCACCGAATCGGTAATACCCAGGTTTGATGCCACGATTTCGATAGCATCGGTAATGTCTTTGCCCGCCAATACTTCCTCAAGCGCACAGGATCGAAGGGTTCGGTCAAGACTGCGCAGGTCGGGCAAACCGTAATCACGCCAGGTTTTCTGGCCTTTCAGTTCATGCGTACAGAACATCACCGATCGCGCCAACCACCTGATTAATGGGCACGAGAGTCTATTCTCAGGAACAAAAAACAGGGCAGGAGGACCATTTCAAGGCGTTTCTTCAACAACGGGTTAACAACTGAACCGCCCAATTAATGCCGCCCAACCCGTTTTTTATGACGAACGCCTCAAGCAGTTGGCGTTGAGGCGTTTTTTTTGCGGCGCTTGGCGGGCATACTAGGCCGTCCCTTTCCCTGGTGTCGCCCGCCTCTATGCTTCGCGCCTTGATTACCCTTGCTCTCGTCTGCTTGCTCCAACCGGCGTTCGCCGATGAGCGCGCGCAAACCCAACAACAGTTGGACGCTACGCGTCAGGACATTACCGAGCTGAAAAAACTGCTCGGCAAGCTCCAGGAAGAGAAATCCGGGGTGCAGAAAGACCTGCGCGGCACGGAAACCGAGATGGGCAACCTGGAGAAGCAGGTCCAGGAGCTGCAAAAAGAATTAAAGAAGAGCGAGTCGGAACTGGAGCGACTCGACGCTGAGAAAAAAAAACTCCAGAGCGCACGCGTTGAACAGCAACGCCTGATCGCGATTCAGGCCCGCGCCGCCTACCAGAGCGGCCGCCAGGAATACCTCAAGCTGCTGCTCAACCAGCAGAACCCGGAAAAATTCGCCCGCACCCTCACCTACTATGACTACCTGAGCAAGGCGCGCCTGGCGCAGTTGAAAGGCTTCAATGAAACCCTGCGCCAGTTGGCCAATGTCGAGCAGGAAATTGCCGACCAGCAATCGCAATTGACGGACCAGAAAAGCGCCCTCGATGCTCAGCGCGACCAGCTCGACAAGGTGCGCAAGGAGCGCCAGCTGGCCCTGGCCAAGCTCAATGACGACGTGAAGGCCCGCGACGCCAAGCTGCAGGCCCGCGAGCAGGACCAGGCTGACCTGGGCAAAGTCCTCAAGACCATCGAAGAAACCCTGGCCCGCCAGGCACGTGAGGCCGAAGAAGCGCGGCAAAAAGCGCTGATCGCCCAGCAGGAAGCCGAAAAAAAGCGTCAGCGTGAGGCCGAACTGGCAGCCACCACCGATGCCCCGGCGCCCCGTAAACCGGCCCATGCAGCGCCTGGCCCACTGGTTTCCAGCGCCGGCGAGTCCTTCGGCGGCGCTTTTAGTGCAGCCCGCGGCAAACTTCCTTGGCCCGTTGATGGTCGACTACTGGCACGCTTTGGTGAAACCCGTGGCGATGACACCCGCGCGAAGTGGGACGGGGTGATGATCAGCGCCGCCGCCGGCAGCCAGGTTCACGCCGTTCACGGTGGGCGCGTGGTGTTTGCCGATTGGCTACGGGGCGCCGGGTTGTTGGTGATTCTTGACCACGGTAATGGCTATTTGAGCCTTTACGGCCACAATCAGACTTTACTCAAGTCGGCAGGTGATGTTGTTAAAGCCGGTGAATCCATCTCCACTGTCGGTAACAGTGGTGGCCAGGACACCCCGGCGCTGTACTTCGCTATTCGTCAGCAGGGTCGCCCGAGCGATCCCGCACAATGGTGCCGTTCCCAAGGATAGGGTCGCATCTACATTAGGAGTTCGTTCGACATGCTGCATTTGTCCCGCCTCACTTCGCTGGCCCTGACGATCGCCCTGGTGATCGGCGCGCCGCTGGCTTTCGCCGACCAGGCCGCACCGGCGGCGCCAGCCACCACGGCCGCGACCACCAAGGCGCCGCTGCCGCTGGACGAGCTGCGCACCTTTGCCGAGGTCATGGACCGGATCAAGGCAGCCTATGTCGAACCCGTAGACGACAAGACCCTGCTGGAAAATGCCATCAAGGGCATGCTCAGCAACCTCGACCCGCACTCCGCTTACCTGGGCCCGGAAGATTTCGCCGAGCTGCAGGAAAGCACCAGCGGTGAATTCGGTGGCCTGGGTATCGAAGTGGGCTCCGAAGACGGCCAGATCAAAGTGGTCTCGCCGATCGACGACACCCCCGCTTCCAAAGCCGGCATCCAGGCCGGCGACCTGATCGTGAAGATCAACGGCCAGCCGACCCGTGGCCAGACCATGACCGAAGCCGTCGACAAGATGCGCGGCAAGCTCGGCCAGAAAATCACCCTGACCCTGGTGCGCGACGGCGGCAACCCGTTTGACGTGACCCTGGCCCGCGCGACCATCACGGTCAAGAGCGTGAAGAGCCAACTGCTGGAGTCGGGTTACGGTTACATCCGCATCACCCAGTTCCAGGTCAAGACCGGTGACGAAGTGGCGAAGGCCCTGGCCAAGCTGCGCAAAGACAATGGCAAGAAGCTCAACGGCATCGTGCTCGACCTGCGCAACAACCCGGGCGGCGTGCTGCAGTCAGCGGTGGAAGTGGTCGACCACTTCATCACCAAAGGCCTGATCGTCTACACCAAAGGCCGTATCGCCAACTCCGAATTGCGCTTCTCGGCCACCGGCAATGACCTCAGCGAAGGCGTGCCACTGGCGGTGTTGATCAACGGCGGCAGCGCCTCGGCTTCGGAAATCGTCGCCGGCGCCCTGCAAGACCAGAAACGCGGCGTGCTGATGGGCACCACCAGCTTCGGCAAAGGCTCGGTGCAAACCGTGTTGCCGCTGAACAACGACCGCGCGCTGAAGATCACCACGGCGCTGTACTACACGCCAAACGGCCGCTCGATCCAGGCCCAGGGCATCATCCCAGACATCGAGGTGCGCAAGGCCAAGATCACCAACGAGATCGACAGCGAGTATTACAAAGAGGCTGACCTGCAAGGTCACCTGGGCAATGGCAACGGCGGCGCTGACCAGCCAACCGGCAGCGGCGCCAAAGCCAAGCCGATGCCGCAGGACGATGACTATCAACTGGCCCAGGCACTCAGCCTGCTCAAAGGCCTGAGCATCACGCGCAGCCGTTGATATGCGTTTTGCCCTGATCATCGCTGTGCTGTGCAGCCTGGCCGGCGTCGCCCACGCGACCCCGGCCAGCGAGCCTCATAAAGCCTACCTGACCCTCATCATCGACGACCTGGGGCAAAACCTGCCCCGGGATCGTCGCGTGCTGGCCCTGCCTGGGCCGGTGACCACCGCGATCATGCCCGACACACCTCATGCCGCCGAATTCGCTCGCGAGGCGCACAAGGCCGGCAAGATCGTGATCCTGCACATGCCCATGGACCCGGCCACCGGCCCGTTCGCCTGGCACCCTGATCTGCCCATCGAAGAGCTCGGCAAGCGCCTCGACGCCGCGTTCAAGGCCGTGCCTTACACCGCTGGCATCAACAACCACATGGGCAGCCGCATGACCGCGCAACCGGAGGCGATGGCGTGGTTGATGGCTGAGCTGCAGCGACGCAACAAGTTCTTCGTCGACAGCCGAACCAGCGCGCAAACCGTAGCAGCCGCCGAGGCGCAGAAGATTGGCTTGGCGCACGTTTCGCGGGATGTATTCCTCGATGACGAACGCACCGAAGCCGCCATTACCACGCAGCTGCAGACCGCCATCAAGCTGGCCCACAAACAGGGTTCGGCGGTGATGATCGGCCACCCGTACCCGCAAACCCTGGCGGTGCTGGAGCGCGAATTGCCCAAGCTCAAGGCCCAGGGCGTCGACTGGATCGATATCAAATTGATGATCAGCGTGCGCAGTAACCAGGCGATGGCTGCACACGGGAAAAACGGCACATACCTTCCGGCGCATAGATAGATACCGCTCTACACCGTGCCTGCTGCTCGATAGTTGAGGCTCCCATCAACTGGAGAGCCCTCCATGAAGCCTCTGCAATTCAACGACCTGCTTATCAGCTTTACCAGCGAGTTCCTGCCGCTGTGGAACGACAAAGGTTGCGGCGCGCACAAACCTGTCGGCCTGTGGCGCCCCAGCACCGCATCCGACGCGCTGAGCGCGTTTTTTTCCTTGGGTGATATCGCGGTCGGTCACTATCGCAATGTCAATCACAGCAAAGTCGTCGCCGTCGTCAGCGACGCGAACAAGGTCGACGGCACGGCGCTGCGTCCGCCGCTCGATTACCAATTGGTGTGGCAGGACGAAGGAACGGGGGCGCGAAGCAACGCTTCCATCTGGCGCCCGCTGCCGCCGCAAGGCTATGTGGCGATGGGCTTGGTGTACGGCGTGGACTACGACAAACCCTCGCGCCATGCCGTGCGCTGCGTACGCGAAGACCTGGTGATGGCCGCTCAAGTGGGCGAGCTGATCTGGAACGATAAAGGCAGTGGCGCCGCCAACGATTTGAGCGCCTGGTCGATTGCCCCGCCCGATGCATCCGCCGGCGAACTTTACCTGGCCCCCGGCACGTTCATTGGCAGTGACAGCTATGCCAGGCCAAGTATTACGGCCTATTCGCTGCGACTGGCGCTGACGGCTCAGTTCAGCGAACTGCCGCCACCGCCTGCGCTCATCGGGCATGAAAGCCCAACCCTTGATGAAACCACCCCCACGCCGCAGGTGTGCGAGCTGCCATGGTTCTGCGTAAAAGACCCGGAACTGACGGCGATTGAACAGCTCAAGTCATCGCCCACCTATCGACTGGAACGCCTGGACCGTCATCTTTGCGCCGGCTTCGGGCACAACGTCGAGGCCACCACCCAGCCGTTCATGTGGACGGCCACCAAGGGCGAACTGGGCGGGAATGCCAAGGCTTTGGCCACCAACACCTGCGTCGATCTGTGCAAGGAATGGCCTGCGGGCGAACAGGCCTTCGAGTTGAATTTCTCTGCGCATCTAAACCGTGATTTCACCCACACCCAACGCTCGGCAAAAGGCTGGAGCCAGTCTTCGCCGCTGGAAATCATCACGTACGTGCCGCCGAAAAAAGCTGTCGCGGCGTTCCTTGTGCAAAGTGAGTACCGCCTGCTGCGCCAGGACGGCAGCCAAGTATCAGGCACGGTCAGCTACAACAACGGCGATCACGTGTACATGAGCGAGTCCCCGACCGCCGAGCTGGCGCCAGAAGAAACACCTCAACCGCTTGACGCCCCTCAAGCGGAACCTGAGCTAGAGGTAACGGGCCATGATTTGATCGACAACACCCTCGCCCCGTAACTGATCGAGTGCCGCCTGCAGCTTGGCCACCACGTCATCCGGCACGTCTTTGTTCAGCGCCAGGTACAACTGCGCGCTGTTGAAGCGCAAGACCGTCTTGAGCTGGGTCACCCCGACTTGGCGGGCCAGGTAACGGCCCGCCGGGTCACCGGTGGCCCAGAGGTCAATCTGGCCCTCCAGCAGTTTTTGCGCATTGTCCTGGTCGCGCAGCGCAACGATCGGGTTGAGGCCCTGTTTCTCCAGGGTCTCGGCAATGGCGTCACCTTTGTAGGCGCCGATCTTGTAGCGGCGCGCCTGCTCAAGGTCTGCCAGCTGGATCTTGCTGTCAGCCTTGGCCAGCATCACCCAATCGTCCGGGCCGATGGGGCCGACCCATTTGAACAAGGCTTCGCGGTCCGGCAAGCGGGCCATCACGAATACACCGTAGCCGGGTTTTTCCAGGGCGAGTTTGTAGATTCGTTCCCAAGGAAAACGCAGGGTCAGGTTGTAGGAAATGCCCGCACGCTTGAAGGTCTCGCGCACGATGTCCACGGCGATGCCTTCGATGTTCTCGTCTTTGGCAAAGTTCTTGCCGTTTTTGGCCATGTTGTAAGGCGGGAAATTTTCCGTCAGCAACACCAGGGCGGCGTCAGACGGTTCTTCGGCGTGGGCAGCCCCGAGCATAAGCACGGAGGTACTGGCGAGGGCGAGCAGCAGGGTCTTGAACATGAAGGCTACCGGAATCCATGGCAAGCGCAGAGAGTGCCGCGCGCCTGCCATGGTGTCCAGCAGCGTTTAGCGAACGACGATACCGCGCGCCGCCATGTAGGCCTTGGCCTCTGGAACGGTGTATTCGCCAAAGTGGAAAATACTCGCCGCCAGCACCGCGCTGGCGTGGCCTTCGATCACGCCGTCGGCCAGGTGCTGCAGGTTGCCGACGCCACCGGAGGCGATCACCGGGATGCCCAGTGCATCACTGATGGCGCGCGTCACGCCCAGGTCGAAGCCGTTTTTCATGCCGTCCTGATCCATGCTGGTCAGCAGGATTTCACCGGCGCCCAGGGCTTCCATCTTCATCGCCCACTCCACCGCGTCCAGGCCGGTCGGCTTGCGACCGCCATGGGTGAAGATCTCCCAGCGCGGGGTTTCGCCCGGGCCGGAGACTTTCTTGGCGTCGATGGCGACCACGATGCACTGCGAGCCGAAATGCTGCGCGGCTTCGCCGACAAACTCCGGGTTGAACACGGCAGCGGTGTTGATCGAGACCTTGTCCGCACCGGCATTGAGCAGGTTGCGGATGTCTTGCACGGTGCGCACGCCGCCGCCCACGGTCAGCGGGATAAACACCTGGCTGGCCATGCGCTCGACGGTGTGCAACGTGGTGTCGCGGCCGTCGACGCTGGCGGTGATGTCGAGAAAGGTAATCTCGTCGGCACCTTGCTCATCGTAGCGACGGGCGATTTCCACCGGGTCGCCGGCGTCACGGATGTTCTCGAACTTGACGCCCTTGACCACGCGACCGTTGTCGACGTCCAGGCAAGGGATGATGCGTTTGGCCAGCGCCATGGTCAGTCCTCAGCCGTTGTAGGCATCGCAGTAAGCCTGGGCTTCGGCGACGTCCAGGGTGCCTTCATAGATTGCACGGCCGGTGATGGCGCCGATGATCCCGGGCGCCTTGGCGTCGAGCAGCGACTTGATGTCGCCCAGGTTGTGAATACCGCCGGAAGCGATCACCGGGATCCTGGTGGCAGCGGCCAGCGCAGCGGTGAACGGCACGTTGCAGCCCTGCATCATGCCGTCTTTGGCGATGTCGGTATAAACGATGGCGGACACGCCGTCGGCTTCGAACTGCTTGGCGAGGTCGATCACCTGGAGGGTGCTGATTTCAGCCCAGCCGTCGGTGGCAACAAACCCGTCTTTAGCATCCAGACCCACGATCACCTTGCCCGGGAACGCGCGGCAGGCTTCGGCGACGAAGGCCGGGTCTTTCACGGCCTTGGTGCCGATGATCACGTAGCTCACGCCGGCTTTGACGTAATGCTCGATGGTTTCCAGGGAGCGAATGCCGCCGCCGATCTGGATCGGCAGGTGCGGGTAGCGCTTGGCGATCGCGGTGACCACCTCGCCATTGACCGGCTGGCCTTCGAAGGCGCCGTTCAAGTCCACCAGATGCAGACGACGGCAGCCCCCTTCCACCCATTTGGCAGCCATGCTCACCGGGTCATCGGAGAACACGGTGGAATCTTCCATGCGGCCTTGGCGCAGGCGTACACAAGCGCCGTCCTTGAGATCGATAGCGGGGATAATCAGCATCTGGCAAACCTTATTCGATATTCAGCAATGCTTGGGAAATCAGGGTTTTTCAAGCGACCACAGGTCGCTTTCGATGCTTTCGAACCTTTCTTTAAGGAGCGTCTGCGTGTCGAAAATCGCCCTGTTGTAATAGTGCGGCGCAACTTCGGTGGTAAACAGTTCAAGAATCTCGGCGACCTCGAACGAGCCCAGCTTGAGCTCGAAACGGTCCTCCATGAAGCGCTTGATCTTGAGGGTAGCCTCACTCTCCTGTTCAGGCGTGAGGTTCAAGATCGGCAACTTCGGCTTCTTGGCCATTACCAGCGACCATCCCAGGTGGCGAAGTTCTGCAGCAATTGCAGGCCATGGGTATGGCTCTTCTCCGGGTGGAATTGCACGGCAAAGCGCGAACCTTCGGCCAGCGCTGCGGCGAAGTCGACGCCATAGTGCCCGCCACCCACCACTTGGCCGGGGTTACCGGCGGCGATGTAGTAGCTGTGCACAAAGTAGAAACGCGCCATGTCCGGCACTTCGTGCCACAACGGGTGATCCACAGTTTGGCGGACCTCGTTCCAGCCCATGTGCGGGACTTTCAGGTGGGCGCCGTCTTCGTGCAGGTCTTTGCCGAAGAACTTTACCTGGCCCGGGAACAGGCCGATGCAGTCGACGCCGTCGTTCTCTTCACTGCGCTCGAGCAAGGCTTGCATGCCCACGCAGATGCCGAGAAACGGACGGTCCTGGCTGACTTCACGCACCAGGCTGTCAAAGCCCAGGCGGCGGATCTCGGCCATGCAGTCGCGAATCGCACCAACGCCGGGAAATACCACCCGGTCGGCTTCGCGAATCACGTCGGCATCGCTGGTGATCAGCACCTTGCCGGCACCTACGTGTTCGAGGGCCTTGGCCACCGAGTGCAGGTTACCCATGCCGTAATCGATAACCGCGACCGTCTGCATTACAGGACGCCCTTAGTCGAAGGCATTTGCCCGGCCATGCGGTCATCCAGCTCCACGGCCATGCGCAGCGCGCGGCCGAAAGCCTTGAACACGGTTTCGATCTGGTGGTGGGTGTTGGTGCCGCGCAGGTTGTCGATGTGCAAGCTGACAAGTGCGTGGTTGACGAAACCCTGGAAAAATTCCTGGAACAGGTCGACGTCAAAGCCGCCCACGGTGGCCCGGGTGTAGGGTACGTGCATCTGCAGGCCTGGGCGGCCGGAGAAGTCGATGACTACGCGCGACAGCGCTTCGTCCAGCGGGACATAGGCGTGGCCGTAGCGACGGATGCCCTTTTTGTCGCCGATGGCTTTGGCAAATGCCTGGCCGAGGGTGATGCCCACGTCTTCCACCGTGTGGTGGTCGTCGATATGCAGGTCGCCCTTGCTGACGATATCCAGGTCGATCAGCCCGTGACGGGCGATCTGGTCCAGCATGTGCTCAAGAAAAGGTACACCGATATCAAATCGGGCCTTTCCGGTGCCATCCAGGTTGATCGAGACTTTGATCTGGGTTTCCAGAGTGTCGCGCTCGACGGATACCTTACGTTCGGCCATCACCAGCTCCGCAAAATCATTGGGCGAAAAAGGCAGCCATTATAGGGGCGCGGGCGCTAAACAGAAACATCGGAGGGGATAAGACTGACGAGTTGAAGCGAGGAATGTCGGGGATAGACATGTGTGTACAAGCAGGCGCTCCAGGATGGTGCAGCCAACTGGAATCTTGAGACAGGTGAAGATTAAGTGTGGGAGCTGGCTTGCCTGCGATGCAGGCAACTCGGTCATTCAGCCAGACCGAGGTGATGCTATCGCGGGCAAGCCCGCTCCCACAGGGGTTACGCGGTGTTAGTGGAACAGCACTGCCGTCTTCTGCAGGGTCACCCACACACCCCACGCCAACGGAATACCCACCACCAGCCAGGCGGCGATCGCCAACGGCACGCTGCCCGAAGCCGCTTTCCACTCCAGGGAGGTCGTGGCATCAGCGCCCTTGTCATGGCCCAGCGCCTGCTCGGCGGCCAGTTCGGCGTCGGTCATGAAGTACTTGTCGGCCACCGGGCGAACCAGCAGGTTGCAGATGAAACCCAGCACCAGCAGGCCAGCGAGGATGTACAAGGTGATGTCATACGCTGCAGCGCGTTCAACGCCGATGCTCAGCTGATACTCACGCAGGTAGTTCACCAGCACCGGGCCCAACACGCCGGCAGCCGCCCAGGCGGTCAACAGTCGACCGTGGATCGCGCCGACCATCTGGGTGCCGAACAGGTCGGCCAGGTAAGCCGGAACCGTCGCAAAGCCACCGCCGTACATCGACAGGATGATGCAGAACGCCGCCACGAACAGCGCCACGTTACCCAGGTGACCCAAGTTCGGGATCAGCGCATACAGGGCAAAACCCAGGGCGAAGAACACGAAGTAGGTGTTTTTACGGCCCAGGTAGTCTGAGAACGAAGCCCAGAAGAACCGGCCACCGATGTTGAACAGGCTCAACAAACCGGTGAAACCTGCGGCGATGGCGGCAATCGACGCCAGTTGCCCGGCATCCAGTTGGCCGAACGGCACATCCACACCCAGCAATTTACCGCCGAACACTTCCTGCAGCAGGGGCGATGCCATGCCAAGGATGCCGATACCGGCAGACACGTTCAGGCACAGCACCAGCCATACCAGGCGAAATTGCGGGGTTTTCCACGCTACGTTCACGTGCACGTGGCGGTGAGTGATCATCGCATTGCTGGCTTTTTTCGCCGGGGCGGTCCAGCCCTCAGGCTTCCAGCCGGTCGGCGGAACGCGGTACGACAGTGCGCCGCCGATCATGAACACGAAGTAAATCGCCGCCATGACCGCAAAGCTCTGCCACACGCCAACGCTGGTTGGCGTAGCAAAGTGGCCCATCAGCGCTGCGGCCAGAGGTGCACCCACCATCGCGCCGCCGCCAAAGCCCATGATCGCCATGCCGGTCGCCATGCCGCGTTTGTCCGGGAACCACTTGATCAGGGTCGATACGGGCGAGATATAGCCCAGGCCCAGCCCGATACCGCCGATCACGCCGGAGCCGATCCACATCAGCCAGATCTGGTGGGTATAGATACCCAGCGCCGAGATCAACAGGCCGCCGCACCAGCACAAGGCCGATACAACGCCGGCTTTACGTGGCCCGGCATGTTCCAGCCAGCCGCCCCAGATCGCTGCGGAGCAGCCCAGGAAGATGAAAAACAGGGTGTAGATCCAGCCCAGCATGGAAATCGGCCAGTCGCATTGGGACGAGAAGACTTGCGTGATAAAGCTCATGTCCGGCGCACAGGCGACCGGTGCGGTAATACCCAGCGCCTTGGACAGAGGCAGCCAGAACACCGAGAAGCCGTAGGCCATGCCGATGCAAAGGTGGATGGCCAGGGCGGCCGGTGGAACCAGCCAGCGGTTGAACCCGGGCTTGGCGATAATACGTTCCTTGGACAGGAACGCAGGCTGTGCGGCAGTAGTTCCCGCCGCAGTGCTTGTGCTCATTGGTGTTTCCCCCAGTTATTAGTATGTGTCCGTCAGGCGCTCTCTCCCTCGGCCTTGCACGCAGAGCGTTGGCCGTTGTAGTTGAGTAAAGCTCCATTTAAGCGCGACGTTGTGTCGCAGACGACAGACGAACCTGCGCAGATTAGCACCTGTGGATGACAGAAAAACCAAACTGACATCACCTTTTTTCACACCAACTGATTTGTTTGACGTCAAATTCCCGTTTTGCCGCGTCTGGATACAATGTAACGATGCGAGCACTGACGTAAGCCTTCGGGCGTTATACTCTGCGGCTAAATTTTGAAATCGACATACAAGGACTCGCCCATGAAAGCGTTCGGCAAAATCCTGGGTCTGGTACTCCTCGGGCTGTTGCTGATCATTGTGGCCCTGGGCTTTGCCCTGACCCACCTCTTCGATCCCAACGATTACAAAGACGAGATTCGCCAGATTGCCCGCGACAAGGCCCACATCGAGCTGACGCTCAATGGCGACATCGGCTGGAGCCTGTTCCCCTGGCTGGGCCTTGAGTTGCATGAAGCCAGCGTGGCGACCATGACCAACCCGACCCAGCCGTTCGCCGACCTGCAAATGCTCGGCCTGTCGGTGCGCGTGCTGCCGCTGCTGCGCCGTGAAGTGCAGATGAGCGACGTTCGCGTAGAAGGCCTGAACCTGCGCCTGAACCGCGACAAGCAAGGCCACGGCAACTGGGAAGACATCGGCAAAAACGTCACCGAGACGACTGCCGACACCCCCGCCACCCCTGCCACCCCTGCCGCGCCGCAGCAGCCTGCCGAACCCGAGCCGGAAAAACCGCCAAAGCCGATCCGCCTGGACATCGACAGCCTGACCATCAACAACGCTCGCGTTGAATACAACGATGAGCAGACCGGCAAGCAATACAGCGCCGAAAGCATCCAACTGAGCGCTGGCGCGGTGCACGAAGGTGCCAGTATTCCGTTGAAACTCACCGCATTTCTGGGCAGCAACCAGCCACTGATGCGGGTCAAGACCGAGCTCAACGGCAACCTGCGCATCCAGCGCGCCCTCAAGCGCTATCAGTTCGAAGACATGAAGCTCAGCGGCGAAGCCACCGGCGAGCCGCTGCAAGGCAAGACCGTGACTTTTTCCACCCAGGGTCAATTGCTGGTGGATCTGGCGGCCAACATCGCCGAATGGACCAACATCAAGCTGTCGGCCAACCAACTGCGCGCCCTGGGCGAGCTGAAGGTCAGCGACCTGAACAAAACCCCGCAACTCAACGGCGCCCTGTCCGTCGCCCAGTTTGACCTGGCCAAGTTCCTCGACAGCGTCGGCCACCCGCTGCCGCCAATGGCGGCTGGCAGCCTGAGCAAAGTCGAACTGGTCAGCCGCCTCAAGGGCACACCTGCCAGCGTGGCCTTGGAAGACCTGAACCTGAAGCTCGACGGCAGCACCTTCACCGGTCGCGTTGCCGTGGATGACTTCGCCAAGCAATCCCTGCGCGTGCAGCTCAAAGGCGACACCTTCAACGCCGACAACTACTTGCCCGCCAAGTCTGAGTCCGCCAAGGGCGCAGCCGCCGCACGCCAGGCCGAAGTGCAGAACAGCGAAGCCGGCGCCATGGCGGCCGGTGGCACCACACCGTTGCCGGACGCCCCGACCAAAGCCGCGTGGAGCAGCGACAAACTGCTGCCATTGATCCGCCTGCGCACCCTCGACGTGGACGCCGACCTGGCGTTTGGCCAACTGACCCTGAGCAAGCTGCCGATCCAGAACGCCGCACTCAAGGCCTCCGGCATCGATGGCCAGCTCAAGCTCGACACCCTGAGCGGCGGCCTCTACAACGGCACCTTCCAGGCCAACGGCACCCTCGATGTGCGCCAGGACATCCCGGTGCTGGCGCTGCAAACCCACATCAAGCAAGTGCCGGTTGAACGCATCCTGCAAGCCCAGGGGCAAAACCCGCCGGTGAAAGGCCAGATCACTCTGGACAGCAACCTCAACGGTCGCGGCAACAGCCAGAAGGCGCTGATCGACAGCCTCAACGGTACCGCCAGCTTTGTGATCAACAACGGCGCGTTGCTCAACGCCAACATTGAACAGCAACTGTGCACCGGCATCGCCTTGCTCAACCGCAAGACCTTGAGCAACACACCACAAGGCAAAGACACGCCGTTCCAGGAACTGCGCGGCAACCTGACCTTCCGCAATGGCGTGGCCAGTAACCCAGACTTGAAAGTGCGCACCCCGGGCCTGACGGTCAACGGCAACGGCGACGTCGACCTGCGCGTGCTGGGCATGGACTACCGCGTCGGCATCATCGTCGAAGGCGACCAGCGCGACGTGCCGGACCCGGCCTGCCAGGTCGGCGCCAACTTCCAGGGCATCGAAGTGCCGCTGCGCTGCCGTGGCCCGCTGGAACTGGGCGCCAAGGCTTGCCGCCTGGACAAGGACGGCCTGACCCAGGTCGCCATCAAGGCAGCCGGCAACAAGCTCAGCGACAAAATCGAAGAGAAACTCGACAAGGTCAACCCGCAGTTGAAAGACGCTCTGAAGGGCCTGTTTAAGCGATGAGAAACGAGCAGTTTTCACAGGCGGTGCTCGACTGGTACGACCGCCACGGTCGCCATGACCTGCCCTGGCAACAGGGCATCACGCCTTTCCGGGTGTGGGTCTCGGAGATCATGCTGCAACAAACCCAGGTCAGCACGGTGCTGAATTATTTCGACCGTTTCATGGCCTCCCTGCCGACGGTCGAGGCCCTGGCCGCCGCGCCGGAAGATGAGGTGCTGCACCTGTGGACGGGCCTGGGTTACTACACCCGGGCGCGCAACCTGCAGAAAACCGCCAAAATTGTCGTCGCCGAACACGGCGGCGAGTTTCCCAAGGATGTGGAAAAGCTCACCGAGCTGCCGGGCATCGGCCTGTCCACTGCCGGAGCGATTGCCAGTTTGAGCATGGGCCTGCGTGCGCCGATCCTCGACGGCAACGTCAAGCGCGTGCTGGCGCGTTTTACTGCGCAAGAGGGCTACCCGGGCGAGCCGAAGGTGGCCAAACAGCTGTGGGCCACCGCAGAGCGCTTTACGCCGCACGACCGCGTCAACGCCTACACCCAGGCGATGATGGACATGGGCGCCACGCTCTGCACCCGCAGCAAACCCAGCTGCCTGCTGTGCCCGCTGGAAAAAGGCTGCGAAGCGCACATGCTCGGCCTGGAGACGCGCTACCCGATCCCCAAGCCGCGCAAGACCATCCCGCAGAAACGCACGCTGATGCCGCTGCTGGCGAATGCCGAAGGCGCCATTCTGCTTTATCGCCGCCCTTCAACGGGCCTGTGGGGCGGTTTGTGGAGCCTGCCGGAGCTGGACGACCTCAGCGACCTCGAACACTTGGCCAACCAGCACGCACTCGAACTGGGCGAGCAACAGGCACTGCCGAGCCTGATCCACACCTTCAGCCACTTCCAGCTGGCCATCGAGCCCTGGCTGGTGCAGGTGGAGGAATCCGCCCATCACGTGGCCGAGGCCGACTGGCTCTGGTATAACCTCGCCACCCCGCCGCGCCTGGGCCTTGCCGCCCCGGTGAAAAAATTGCTGAAGCGCGCGGCTGAAGTATTGAACGCAGGAGTTTCGTCATGACCCGCACCATCATGTGCCGCAAGTACAAAGAAGAATTGCCAGGCCTGGAACGCCCTCCGTACCCAGGCGCCAAGGGCCAGGACATTTACGAACACGTTTCCGCCAAAGCCTGGGGCGACTGGCTGAAACACCAGACCCTGCTGATCAACGAAAAACGCCTGAACATGATGAACGCCGAAGACCGTAAATACCTGGCAGGCGAGATGGACAAGTTCTTTTCCGGCGAAGATTACGCCAAGGCCGACGGCTATGTGCCGCCTGCTCAATAATTGATCAAAAACCAGGGCCGGCACGTAAGCGACGGTAATAATTAAATATTTTTTGAAAACTTGCTTGACGACCCCCTGAAAAACCAGTTTAATGCGCCCCGTTGCCCAGATAGCTCAGTCGGTAGAGCAGGGGATTGAAAATCCCCGTGTCGGCGGTTCGATTCCGTCTCTGGGCACCACTTATTAGTTTCAGGTGGTGCAAACGTCATCTGAAACACACAAAAAACCCGCCAAGTGCGGGTTTTTTGTTGCCTGCGATTTGGCGGTTTGACCCAAGGCGACTGAAACGTCGCCCCAAGCGCTCAACTGACTCGCGCCGCACACCTACTTGAGCAAAAACACCATCAGCGGATTGTCATTCAACCGCCCCTCAAAGCGTGGTGCCTGCTGCTCCATCGGCGTGCCCTTCAGCAATGCAGTTTCCTTACGCGGCACAATCACCCAAGAGGGCCGTGGCAAGCTGCCCAACTTGTCCAGTTGATTGCCCGCGACAAACAGCGGCTGCTCATCGTGATCCAGGTTCATCATGTAGCGCACCGCCCACGTGTCGCGCCCCAAATTGACGAACACCAACGGCCCCGGCTCGGACACCCGCAGCGCCTCGACCTGGCTGACAAACTTGCGCGTATCGAACTGCAGGTCCTTGGCCGGCTCTATCACCACCACCAACAGCACCCACTGAGCCGCCAGCGCGATCGCGCTGAGCCACACCAAGCGCAAAGGCCGACGCCAGGCAATCAACGCGGCCACTTGCAGAATCACAAATACACCGATCAGCAGCGGCAACGACACCTCGGGCCAATAACCGTGTTTGTGCCAGGCATGGCGGCACACAAACAGCACGACCACACACAACGCCGGTAGCGCCGCGACGAGCCATTCGTAACAGCGGCGCACACCAACCAGCCAGTTTTGCGCCTGGAGCAGCCCATAGGCGGCGACAGCGGCAAACATCGGCACCATCGGCAGAATGTAGTAGGCGCGCTTGAAGTGCGGCACCGACAACCCGAGCAAAATCATCAACCCGCAGGCTGCCAGTCGAACCAGCAATTGCACGTCGCTGTTGACCCACCGCTCAGACCAGCGATGACGCAACGCAACCAACGTGGCCAGCGCCAGTGGCACCACCGGGAAGTAACGGTACAAGCTCAGCTTGAAGTAGAAGTAGAACGGCTCGCCGGACTCATCGAGGCGCCCGCCGACCTGCATCTTGAACACTTCATCGGCAAAGGCATCGCCACCACTGACCCGCGCCAATTTCATCAGCAGCCACCAGCACGCCACGAGCAACGCCAACCCGACAAAACCGTGGATCAGCACCTGCCTGACCCGCTCGCCAGGCCGCCCCAGCGCCCAATACACACACACCACGCCGCAGACTTCGATCAACCCCAAGGGCCCGCGAATCGCAAACGCCAGGGCAAACAGAGGGAACACCGCCAACTGCCTCAGCCGCGAACCCAACTGTTCGCCGCTGTGCAGCAGGTAGAAACTGCCCACGCATAACAGCGCAACCATCTGGTCCAGGCACACCGAGCGCGACTTTTCGAGCAGTTGGGTGGTGAGCAACGTGAGCAACACCGTCAGCAACGCCCATGGCCGACTGGACGGCGCCAGCAGGCGATAGATCAGGGCAATCACACCCGCCGAAGCGAGCGCGGTCGGCAGCACATTCGCCAGGTGATTCGGCGCGCCGAACACCTTGGCAAACACAAAGCTGAAGAAGGTCGCGGTGCCAGGGTAATCCGCATACGGCTGACCGTAGGTGGTGGGGAAAAGGCTCGCACCATGGCGAAACATTTCCTGCATGAACAGCGCCCAGCGCCCGTCAAAGCCTTGGGGTTGCTCGTCCCAGATACCCAAGGTGAACAGCAGTAAAGCAATCAGAAAAATGCCCAGTGACTCCAGGCGAAAACGGCTGCGATGATCCATCGGTTGTCCTTTCAGGTAGGCTGCGCCGACTCCATGGTGCCGACTCAGCGCCTGAATAACGCCTGAACAAACCCGAATATTTCTGGATCTATCGACCGGCGCGCCACACCAGCGCGGGAATCAGCCGGATATAGAGTAGCTCGCCCACCAGCTCAAGCAGGGTTTGCAGAATCACGGCCGTCGCGGCCAGCCCACGCACATCCTCAGGCAGGGCCAACGCCAGGGGCAGCACCACCAGCGAGTTACGGGTCGACGCACTGAACGTCACCGCCCGCGCCGTCACCGCCGGCAGCGCAAACAGCCGCGCAGCCAACGCGCCCATCAGCGGCGCCAGCAGCAAAAAACCTACGTAAACCGGAATCACCGGCAACAACAACCCGATATCGCGCACCACCGACGTGATCTGCGAAGCAATCACCACGAACAGCACCAGCGCCATCGCCGGCACCGGCAGCCAGGCCCAGGCGTCGTTCCACAGATTGATGATGCTTGAGCGCCGCGCCAGCGAGGTGGTCAGCACCGCCAGGATCATCGGCAGCACGATCAGCAACAGGAACGCCTCGACAAACGGCCCCACCGCCATCACCACACTGGATTGCGCGCCCAGCATGAAGCTCAAGTACACCGGCAGCAGCACCAACTGCAGCAATAGCAGCACCGGCGTCGCCGCCAGCATCAACCGCGAGTCGCCCTTGCCGATGTGGGTAAACACCACCACGTAGTCGATGCACGGCGTCAGCAGTACCAGCAACGCCCCCACCAGCAACGCCGGACGCTCTACCAGGCCACGGGTCAACGCCCACACCAGCAAGGGCACCAAAATGAAATTGGCCATCAGCAAGGCCGCTATAAACCGCTTGTTGCCCAGGCCCTGGCGCAGGTCCAGAAACGGGATTTGCAGAAACATCGCGTACATCAGCACCGCAATGGCAGGCGTGACCAATACCCCAAAACCGTGGGCCGACAAGGGCGCGAGCACGCCGAATGCGACCGCCAGGAGGACGGTGACGAAGTAGATCGGGATCTGGTTGTGTTCGAGGGTGTCGCGGGTCATGGCCTGACTCTGGCTAGTCAAAAGAGCATAAGCCTATGCACCCGGGGACATAAGGTCGAGCACCGTGACAATTCCCGCGCCCATGCCGCGCCCAATTTTGTTAATTTCGGTTTCTTATAAAAGCGCGCGGCCTTCGAGCCCACATTAAGCGCAAGGATCGAGCTGACTATGAACCTGCCCACCCGACCTGCCCCAGAAACATTCAGCGAGCCCGCCGCTGACGGCTACCTCATCGGCGGCTTCACCTGGCGCCACATCAGAACCGACCCGACACGCCCGGTCGTCATCATTAACGCCGCCACCTCCGTACGCTGCCGCCACTATTCACGCTTCGCCGACTATCTATTTGCCAACGGTTTCGACGTCATCACGTTCGACTACCGTGGCATCGGCGAGTCTCGCAGCGGCTCGCTGCGCGGCTTCAAGGCGTCATGGTCGGATTGGGGCGTGCTGGATTTCGAGGCGATGTTGCAGCGCGCTCAAAGAGAGTTTTCGGGGCAACCGATTGATGTAGTCGGCCACAGTTTTGGCGGTTGTGCGGCGGGGCTCGGCGCATCAGGCGCGGTGATCCGGCGAATCGTGACGGTGGGCGCGCAGTTTGCGTACTGGCGCGATTACGAGGCGAGCGGGCGCTGGCGCATGTTCGCCAAGTGGCACGTGGTGATGCCGCTGCTGACCACGCTGTATGGGTACTTCCCCGGCAAGCGCCTAGGCTGGCTGGAAGACACGCCAGCCGGCGTGGTGCGCGACTGGGGCACGCCAACGCCCCGCTACGAAACGCGCCCCAGCGGCCGCAGCTTGGTGGATTTGCCGTTTGCCCGCGTGAAAGCGCAACTGCTGGCCATCAGCATCACCGACGACCCGTTCGGGACGGTGGCAGCCATTGAGCGATTGCTGGGTTATTTCACTAACAGCACGCGCACCCACCTGCGCATCGCCCCCGAAGACATTGCTGAAAAAGCCGTCGGGCATTTCGCTTTTTTTCGCAGTGAATATCAGGACCGGTTGTGGCCGATTGCGCTGGAATGGCTGCAAAAAGGCAAACTGACCGCCAATGCTCCAGGTCAGCAGGTGACGGGTTAAACAACCCACTCAAAAGCACCGTATTTCCTACGCCATCGCGACTTTCCATCGACGTGTTTCTGGCGGTATTACCTGAGATTCTTCTTCGCCCAACGACTGCGAAGAACTTATGAAAATACCGCCAGCACCTTACGCTGATGATCCGCAGCTGAGTCCTTTGCTCGCCAACCTGATCAAACTCATCCACGCGGCGCGCCAACAAGCTCTACGTTCCGTGGATGCCATTCAAGTGCTGACCTGCTGGCAAATTGGGCGCCACATTGTCGAATTTGAACAGCAGGGAAGTACTCGCGCCAAATATGGCAAAAAACTGCTGCCGACCCTGGCCAACGAGCTGACCGGCCACTATGGAAAAGGGTTTGATGCAACAAATCTTCGACACATGCGGGCTTTTTTCTTGCATTCCCAAAATACGACGCGCTGCGTCGCGAATTAAGCTGGACTCACTACCGCACGCTATTGCGAGTCGAAAACGCGAACGCAAGAGAGTGGTACATGAACGAATCAGCGACCCAAAACTGGACCACTCGCGCCCTGGAGCGCCAAATCGGCACGCTTTACTATGAACGCTTACTCGCCAGTCAAGATCGCAGCGCAGTCAAAGAAGAAGCAGCTGCCAACATTAACTGCCTTAAACAAAGCCCAAGAGAGTTTGTTCGCGATCCCGTACTTCTGGAGTTCCTAGGGCTGCCCAACCCTGGGCTGCTTTTGGAAAGCGATATCGAGCATGCACTGATTAAACAGCTGCAAAGCTTTCTGCTTGAGCTAGGTAAAGGGTTCGCCTTTGTCGCCCGTCAGCAACGAATCAGCACCGAATCAGCACCGAAAGCAAGGACTACTACCTTGACTTAGTGTTCTACAACTACCTGCTCAAGTGCTTTGTAATTTTCGATATAAAACGCGGAGAGCTGACTCATCAGGACATTGGCCAGATGGACATGTATGTGCGCATGTACGACGATTTGAAACGCAACCCCGAAGACGGCCCTACAGTGGGCATTATTCTCTGCTCACACAAAGATGCCTCCGTTGTGCGTTACTCCGTACTCGAAGGCCACGAACAGTTATTCGCCAGCAAGTACAAACTAGTGCTACCTAGCGAGGAGGAGTTACGTGCCGAACTGGATTTACTGACAGAACGCACGCTCACGGGCGAAGCATCACAGAAGCTCTTGGGATTTCTCCCAACCTGCGCTTCAATACCCCACCCCGATTAAGTACCCAAGGACGTTGAGCCCATGGCCTCGCCGAACAAACAGCAAAAACGTGCCCACCGGGCGAAGGCCAAGGCCAAGCAAAACCGTACCCAGCGCGCGGTCGCGACCAAGCCGGATGCGTTCGCCGGTGATGACAGCCGCATTGACCTTGAGTCAGTGGATTTGACCGAACTGTTTCTAGAAATGCGCGCGGCCGGCGAAACCAGCCAGCAGGCGTTGTGTGCGGCATTCCTGGCACACCCGTTGTTGGCGGTGGTGCTGGAGCAGGAAGGCGAAGAAGAGGCCACCGATTTTATCCTGACGGCGCTGATCGAATACCGGCAGTGGGCCACGGACAGCGAAGATGAAGCGGCGGCGTTGGCGTGGATTGAGTCGCCGCAGTTCCAAGCGGACTACGTGGCAGCCTCTCAGGCGCTCGCCAGCTCGCAGGACTGATACAAAACAAATGTGGGAGCGGGCTTGCTCGCGAAGGCGGTGTGTCAGTCAAATATTCGTCGACTGACACTCCGCC
>NZ_JBARTQ010000572.1:0-9936 GCF_049645325.1 Pseudomonas sp.
GGGCAAACGCTCTGGGTGGATTTTGCCGTGACTGGGAGGTCTATACCCATATTGGCAGGCTATGTGATCCCGCCGGCAGTGGAGGCGAACGGTATAGTAAGATTTGGCTTCCCTCGCAGCGCGTTAACAGCTGCGCCGAAGGGCTCGTGGGGTTACTTGCAAATGTATTTGTCATATGATGGTAGCCAGAACAAGGCTCGCGCAGTGTTAGTGTCGCAAACACCCTACATTGTTAACGATTCATTTGCGCCCGTTAATACTAGGTTTGTAAATGGCGCGGGCTCTTGGGGTATAGGGTCTGGAGGCTCTGGCGCTTATTTTACGCCTACTGGCCTATACGTAGGTACAGACCGTCATGATAACTCGTTCGCTGGTACAGTGGTTGCGACAACACTAAATCTTGCTGTTGGGCATACTTACTCCTTATCGTTTGTAGTTCTAAATAATACCCCCAACGGGAGGCAATATTATGATCCTGTGCTGGAGGTTTATGTGGGTGGGCGGCTGATCCATGGAGCACTTACTTTGCCGAAATACGCCTGGGCCTCTCTAACTGCTAATTTTACGGTGACAGCGAATGGACCGGCCACCGTCGTAATTCATAATCGTGTGAGTAATGGTATAGGTAACGACTTTTTCCTCCATACGGCATACGTCAATCGTTTAACTTGATCATTAAAAACCTCCATCGGGACAGCTCTACCTAACCTAGACTGTCCCTTTTTTTTTACACCCCCCTTTAAATCCTCCACCGCCCCGACGTCTTCGCCAACCGCCCCCGCATCCCCTCCACATTCGCCGCCAACTGCACCGTCAACAACCGATACCCATCCATCGCACTCTGCACCGGCGCCTCCAACCCACTGTCATCCCCGACCTGCACCGCACTCCGTTCCAGCCGTTCCGTCACCCCCGACTTCAACGCGCGCGCCATGCCCACCAACTGCACCCGAATCTGCCGATGTTCAGCCTTCAGCATCATCTGCATGCGCGCCGTTGCCTGTTCATCTCGCGGATCAGGCCGGGTATTGCCCAGAATCTCCAACGTGCTGATACACATGCGCAAGTGCCGCTGGATCGCGTCCAGCTCGGTCATGGAAATCTTCACTTCCTTGGACACCGACGGCATCAGCGAGCGCAGTTGCAGCATCGCCGCATTCAGGCGGTTGAGCAGTTTGAGGTGTTCGTCATCGGTGACTGACTGGCCGTTGATGATGCGGCTGTAGATCGCGGCGCAGTCGCGCAACGCGCTGGCGAGGTTGTAGCGCCACGAGTACACGGCGTACAGCGGTAGGGCGAAAGAGAAGGCCAGGGCCAGCACGATGCCGATCAGGATGTCGACGGTGCGCCACAGCCCATCCGACAGCGGATTGTCGCCGTGGCCGGCGACGATAAACACGGTGATCGCCGACAGCAGCGCGATGTAGCCGCCCTTGCCGATGGCGTGATAGGAGAAGAACCCGCACACGATGGACATCAATAAATAGGTGACCAACGGCTGGCCCAGGTAAGCCTGTTGCGCCACGATCGCCAGGCCGACACTGGCGCCGATGAGGGTGCCGTAAGCGCGTTCCACGGCTTTTTTGCCGATGTTGCCGTGGTGCTGCAACCCGCCGATGACGATCAGCATGGTCACCGAGGCCCACTCACCGTGCGGCAGGTTGATGCCGGTGGTGAGCAGGATCGTCGCCAGCAAACCGATGGACACGCGCACGGCGTGGATCAGCTTGGCGTGGCGATAACGGCGGTAGGGGTCGAGCAACGGGCGCAATAGGCGCCGGGCGAAGAAGGGCAGGTTCATCGGTATTAAAATGGCCTCGGTTGGCAGGTTGGCTTGGATCAACTGTGGGCGCTGGCTATTGTGGGAGCTGGCTTGCCTGCGATGGCGTCACCTCGGTCTGCCTGAAAAACCGAGTCGTCTGCATCGCGGGCAAGCCCGGCTCCCACAGAAGCCGGCTCCCACAACCACCAGTGTTTACCGTCGTGCTTTAGAAAATATAGTCCGTGGTCAAAAAGCTCGAATCGCGGTTGCGCAGTATGTCGCTGACCAGCGCCTTGTTGCTCTCCTGGAATTTGGTCGCCACCAGGGTGCGGATCGAGAACACGCGCAAGGCGTCGTGCACCGACAGCGTGCCCTCGGCCGAATTCTTGCGCCCGTTGAAGGGAAAGGTGTCCGGCCCGCGTTGGCACTGGGCGTTGATGTTAATGCGCCCGACCTGGTTGGCGAACGTGTCCACCAGCCGCCCCACCTCTACGGCGTTGGTGCCGAAGATGCTCAGTTGCTGGCCGAAGTCGGAGTTCAGCACGTACTCGATCACCGTCTCCAGGTCGCGATAAGGCACGATTGGGACTACCGGGCCGAACTGCTCCTCGGCGTACACGCGCATTTGCGGGTTCACCGGGTACAGCACCGCCGGGTAGAAAAACGAGCCGCGGCTGCTGCCGCCATTTTCGTTCACCACCTTCGCGCCGTGCTGCGCGGCGTCGGCCACCAGTGCGTTGAGGTAATCGACCTTGCCGACTTCCGGCAGCGGCGTCAGCGATACGCCATCTTCCCAAGGCATGCCGGGCTTCAGCGTGGTCAGTTTCTGGTTGAATTTCTGGATAAAACGGTCGACCACGTCTTCATGCACAAACAGGATTTTCAGTGCCGTGCAGCGTTGGCCGTTGAACGACAACGAGCCGGTGACGGCTTCGCTCACGGCATTGTCGAGGTCGACTTCGGGCAGCACGATGCCGGGGTTTTTTGCGTCCAGGCCGAGCGCCGCGCGCAGGCGGTGAGGTTTTGGGTGCAGCTTTTTCAGGTCACTGGCGGCCTTGTTGGTGCCAATAAACGCGAAGATATCAATCTTGCCGCTGGCCATCAGCGCGCTGACGGTCTCGCGGCCGCTGCCGTAGATCACGTTGATCACGCCGGCCGGGAAGCTGTCGCGGAACGCCTCCAGCAGCGGGCGAATCAGCAGCACGCCGAGCTTGGCCGGTTTGAACACCACGGTGTTGCCCATGATCAGCGCCGGGATCAACGTGGTGAAGGTCTCGTTCAACGGGTAGTTGTAGGGGCCCATGCACAGCGCCACGCCCAGCGGCACGCGGCGAATTTGCCCGAGGGTGTCCTGTTCCAGCTCGAAGCGGCTGGAGCGGCGGTCGAGCTCTTTGAGGGCGTTGATGGTGTCGGTGATGTAGTCACAGGTGCGGTCGAATTCTTTTTGCGAGTCTTTGAGGTTCTTGCCGATTTCCCACATCAGCAGTTTCACCACCGCGTCGCGCTGTTCACGCATGCGCCGCAAAAATGCTTCCACGTGCTGGATCCGGTCTGCCACGCGCATCGTCGGCCATTCACCCTGGCCACGGTCATAGGCGCGCACGGCGGCGTCGAGGGCGGTGAGGGCGGTCTCGGCATCCAGCAGCGGCGTGCTGCCGATGTGCACGCGCTCATCACCCAATTGCACCGGGCTTTGCACCTTGGCCAGCGCGCCGTTCCATACCTGTAACTGGCCATCGACCAGGTAATCGCGCTGTTCAATCGGCGCCGCGAGGCGGAATTGTTCGGGAATGTCGTCGGTGGAGGTCGGAAACAGCTGGGCGAGCAGGTTACTGGTGGTCATGTCGCTACCCCTGGAATAGTTGCAAAACATGACTAGAGAGTCACCCATCCAAGGGCTGTGTGGCAAGGGCCAGACGCATTACAACAGCCCGCCTGCCAACACCACACCCAGCGCGGCGCCCAATTGCCGGGCGGTGTTGAGGGTGCCGGCGGCGGTACCGGCCTGTTCCCTGGCCACCACGCTCATCAGCGCGCCGGTGGCGGCCGGGGTGATCAGGCCGGCGGCGAGGCCGATCATCGCTGTCGCCAGCGTGAAGCCGGAAGGCGCGGACGCTTTCGCCACCAGCAAACCGAAGCCCGCCACGTACATCAACAGCGCGCCACCGATCAGCCGACGGCTGCCCCAAACACGTACCAGACGCCCGGCCAGCAGGCTGCCGATACTCACCAGCACCGTCAGCGGCAGGAACGCAACGCCTGTCCATATAGGTGAAAAGCCCAAGGTTCGTTGGAAATACACGCCCATTAAAAACATCAGGCCGTACAGCAGCAACGCCGACACCAGGGACACCGCCACGCAAACGCTGAACACCGGGTTGCCGAACAGGGGCAAGACGCTCCAGCCCTGTGCGCGGGGCTGTATCACGCTGGCCGCGAGGCGCGCGCTCAGGCCGATGGCGAGCAGCCCCAAGGGCAGGTTGGCGAAGAAAATGCTGCGCCAGCCCAGGGTTTCGATCAGCACGCCGCCCACCAGCGGCCCGGTCGCCATGGCGATGCCGCCGCAGCCGGCCCACACGCCGATGGCCGACACACGCCCGGCCGGGTCGTCAAGGTACGCCTGGTTGATCAGCGCCAGCGAGGCTGGCACCAGCAGCGCCGCACCGACGCCTTGCAATACACGTGCGGGCACCAGCGCAAACACATTTACGCACAGGCCACACAGTAACGACGCGAGGGTAAAGAGCATCAACCCCGCGAGGTAAAGCCTGCGTGCGCCAAAACGGTCAGCCAAGGCGCCGCCGCCAAGCAGCAGGCCGGCAAAGCTCAAGGTGTAGGCGCTAACCACCCATTGCAGTGCGCTGATCTCGCTGTGCAGGCTGTTGGCGATGGGTTCCAGCGCAACGTTGACGATGGAGGTGTCGAGAATCACCAGCACGTAACTGAGGCTCGTGGCGGCCAGTACGCGCCGTTGCGTCACAGCAGGGGAAAGCATCGCAGGTCATCCTTGAAAGAGGCAGGCGGCGAATCTAGCGCAAGGGCCTTTGCCGATGCTTCGACCGTGGCCGAAGCATGCCGCTGCGCGACGCGTTTATACTCGGCCGCTCATGCCGGAGATGCGCCATGTCGACCCCGCCCACGTTTATTGAAATTGCCGCCTTGATCGCCGAGCCTGCCCGCGCCGTCATCCTGTTGGCGTTGTTCGACGGGCGCGCGCTGCCGGCCGGGGAGTTGGCATTCGCCGCCGCTATCACGCCGCAAACCGCGAGCACGCATTTGGCCAAGCTGGTCGCCGGTGGGTTGCTGGCCTGTGAAACCCAGGGCCGCCATCGCTATTACCGATTGGCCGGTGCCCATGTGGCCCAGGCCATCGAATACCTCAGCGCGATTGCGCCAATACCTGTGCCGGCGCCCAAACCCCTCACTCATCAGGCCCGGGGGCTGCGCTTTGCGCGGTGTTGCTATAACCACCTGGCCGGGCAATTGGGCGTTGCCGTGACCCAGGCTCTGCAAAGCAACGGCTACTTGCGCGCGATCGGCGATAGGCATTTCGAGGTGTCGCCCGAGGGGGCCGTCTGGTTCCTCACGCTGGGGATCGACGCGGGTGCCTTGAAACCCGCCCGCCAGTGCCTGGACTGGACCGAGCGCACCCATCATCTGGCTGGCCCATTGGGCGTGCAAATGCTCGGCGCCCTGTGTGAAGCCGGTTGGTTGCGCCGCGCAAAAGACTCTCGTGAAGTGCGGGTCACGCCCAAGGGCTGGGCGCAGTTCAAGGCGCAGTTAGGCCTGGCTCCGCGTGATCTGGAAAACCCTTAGCACAAGCGGGCGTGCGCCCCGCTCGTTGGGGTAAACTGCGCGGCTTTCTTGAAGGAGTTCACATGAGTCAGTACCAGCCGGGCATTCTTGCCGCACCGGTGCCGTTGCAGGCACGCCATCTGTTTTTCGCCGTTGACGTACTGGCAGCCGTGCCCGCCGCGTTGGACGCGCTGGTGACGTTGACGGACGCGGCCGCAGTGGTTGGTTTCGGTGAGCCGCTGGTCAGCGCATTGGGCGCTCATGTAGAAGGGCTGCGTACATTCCCTGCCATCAGTGGGCCGGGCGCGCACAACCCGTCGACCCAGCAGGCGCTGTGGGTGTGGCTGCACGGTGTGGATCGCGGTGAATTGCTGTTACGCAGCCGAGCGTTTGAAAAAGCCCTGGCCCCGGCGTTTCGCCTGGTGCAGATGACGGAAGGGTTCCGCTACAAGACCGGCTTCGACCTCACCGATTATGAAGACGGCACCGAAAACCCCCACGACGATGCCGCCGTGGAAGCGGCATTGACCGACAGCGGTGCCAGCTTTGCCGCGATCCAGCAGTGGCAGCACGACCTCGACGGCTTTGCCGCATTGCCTGCCCAGGCGCGCGATCACATCATCGGCCGTCGCCATGGCGATAACGAAGAGCTGGACGACGCCCCTGAATCCGCCCACACCAAGCGCACCGCCCAGGAAAGTTTCACCCCACAAGCCTTTGTGGTGCGCCGCTCCATGCCGTGGGCCGAGAACGGCCAGGCGGGGCTGATGTTCCTTGCGTT
Organism: Pseudomonas sp.; assembly: GCF_049645325.1. Lineage (GTDB taxonomy): Bacteria > Pseudomonadota > Gammaproteobacteria > Pseudomonadales > Pseudomonadaceae > Aquipseudomonas. The sequence goes on from NZ_JBARTQ010000572.1 coordinate 6,339, forward strand.
TGGCCATTCGTTTGATGCGTTTGAAGCGCAGCTGCGGCGCATGAGCGGGCTGGAAGACGGGATTGTCGATGGCTTGTACCGCATCAGCACACCGTTGACCGGCGGTTACTACTGGTGCCCGCCGCTCAAGGATGGGCATCTGGAGTTGAGTGCGGTCTTCGCTGTGTCGACAGTCTGAAACTGCGGGAGCCCGCTTTTGTGGTGATCTGGGGTTTTTATTGTGGGATGGTCTTCGAGGGGGTAAGCAGGTTTTTTGGGATAAACAGGCTCTTTGAGGGTGAGCAGGTTTTTTTGTGGTGAGCGGGCTTGCCCCCGCGCTGGGCTGCGAAGCAGCCCCAGAACCAGACACCGATGATTACCTGTCGCACCGCGCTCCTCTGCATTGGGGCCGCTTCGCAGCCCAGCGCGGGGCAAGCCCGCTCACCACAAGAAGGCCCGCTCACCACAAGAAGGCCTGCTCACCACAGAAGTAGGCGCCCCCACATCTGGCGGGTCTCGACCGTCAAATCACCCCACACACCAGGCGCTCACCCCCGCCACCCAACGGTTTGGGCATGTCGGAATGGTTGTCGCCACCGGCATGGATCATCAGCGCGTGGCCTTTGATCTGGGCGATGGTTTTCAAGCGTGGCGCGAGCACCGGGTTGGTGGAAGTGCCGTCCATGTTCACGTACAGCGCCGGCAGGTCACCCAGGTGCCCGTTGGCGTAAGGGCCCAGATGCTTGCCGGTTTTTTCCGGGTCGAAATGGCCGCCTGCCGCAAGTGCCGCGACTTTCACACCGTCTTTCACACCGGCGTCACAGCTGCCGTTTTCGTGAATATGAAAACCATGCACGCCCATCGGTAACGACTTCAGATCAGGGGTGAAGATCAAGCCGTAGGCCGATTCGCTGATGGTCACGTTGCCCACCGGCTGCGGCGCGCCATCGGCACTCACCAGGTTGACCGGGACTTGCAGCGAAGCGGCTTGGGCGGAGCCGACCGCGAGCAGGCTGAGCAGGCCGAACATAAGAGAGCGATTCATAAACGAGTTCCTGAAGGTTAGGTGTGTTGGGCAGTGTCAGGAACTACAACGATTGGGCCGCGCCAATAATTCCGTTGAAAAAAACATATTTTTCCAACGGAATAACCCACGCGAATCAGCTGTTTTGCCTATCGCCCTGCGCGGCGTGCATTGGCGCAAACAGCGGCACCATCCCTGCGCCTCGGCAGTGGCGGCAGCCATACACGTCGAGCACCACCGGCTCTTTCACCACCGGCACCGGCGTGGATTCGAACCAGGTAGGCGCGACAAAACGATAACCCTGGCCCGTCGCCGTGGCGATGTAGAACGATTCATCGTCGCCCAGGGCGCGGCGCAGGGTCTTGATCTGCGTGCGCAGGTTGCATTCTTCCACCACCAGTTTGGGCCAGGCGATGTCGAGCAATTGGGTTTTGCCCATCAACTCGCCGGGCCGCGAGGCGAGGGCGATCAGCAGGGTCAGGGCGCGGTTGCCCAGGGCCACAGGTTGCCCATGCTTGAGCAGCACATGACGTTGGGGCAGCAGTTGAAACGGGCCGAAGTGGATCTTCAAAGAAGCGTCGTCGGTGAGAGGGCTGCGAGTCGGGTACGTCATGTCATTCAACCTTTTGCGTTGGAAACACAGGCCGGCGCGGCTCCCTTTTGCGCCAGGCTGCGAGGGAGGGTCAGGTGTTGTTGATCAAAACCAAGTTGTTTCTTATAGGAGCGCTTGCGCACTAAGGGTTTCGGCTATTAGTGCAACTGTACTAATCAGGGCCGGCAGCCTTAGTTGCTGGCAGGCAATAAGGTCGCTTGCGCCGAGCCATCAAACGCGACGATCAAGTCGCTTTTGTTACAAATGGAAATATCTGGGAAGTTGGACAAAGGGCTATTAGCGAAAAATGTGAACTCCATACAAAAAAAGTCCTGAAGGGCTGGTCCGTGGCTCACCCCGGCCAACGGTTATTGTTCATGACTGCCGCCGCAGCGGGTGAAAGGTCCCCGTAAACATTGGGCTTGGCCGTGTTTGGGTTTTTTGCGGAAAGTTCCGCGCACCTAAATGGATGAGATTCTCTCAATGCCAGGTTGAGCCAAACCTTTCACACCTTGTATCTGAAACGTTTCACAAGCTTTCACAGCGAAGGCGTTTTGATCGTGAGTAGTATGGATCCCATGCAAACCAACGACGGTTCGAAAGCTCACTGTCTGACGTTTTGGGCATTCACCGGTTTGCATACTTTCAGCGTGCTGTTGCGCAACTGAATAACTTCCCAATCGATGCAAGGAGATGAACATGGCTGATGTCCCACCAGTAAAAGCAGGCGGCGCCGACGACGCTATCGCGAAGATGGAAGCGACCTTCAACATGGCTATCGAGAAGTCGGCCAAGATCACTGAAATCAGCACCGCGAAAAAAGCTGAGCTCGACGCTACCAAACAGCGTCCGCAGAACTGATTTGCCAAACGGGCGGCGCCGGCGCTGCCCGTTTACCCATCGCACACACCCGCTTTAAAAAACGTTGCACCGTTGTTGATCCACGCAGGCGTGCATGCGGCCTGTGATTCTCAAGGGGGCAAACCCGAACATGACAGCCTTGATTTCCTTGGGCCCGGTCGCCGGTATTGGCGCACCGACCCTGACCGTGACCGGCGGTTTGCACCAGGGCAGTTCCCTGGTGCTCGACCAGCCTGTCTACACGATCGGCGCGGACCTCGCGGCCGACCTGGTGCTCAGCGATCCCGGCATTGCCGGCCTGCACTTGCGCTTGCGGTTCGAAGGCGGCCAAGTGGCCGTTGAAGCCTTGGGCGGCGAGGTGCTGCTCAGCGGCAACGTGCGCATTCCCCAAGGCAGCGGGCATCGCGCGCGACTGCCGTTGCAACTGCGGATCGGCGCGGCGGGCGTGAGCCTGGCGTTGCCCGAGGGCGCTGAAAAACCGGCGGGTCCCCCGCGCAAACTCACGCCGTGGATTGTCGCGCTTGCCTTGCTGTTTATCTGCGCGGGGGCATTGGCGTTTCGCAATGACACACCGCCGGCTTCGGCTGCAGCGGTGGTGGATGTTGCACCCGTGAAAAAGACCACCCGCGAGCAAGCCAAGGCCTGGCTGGAGCAACAGCTTCAGGCGGCGCATCTGGAGGCGGTGAAGGTCAGCAACAGCAACGGCCAGCTCAGCGCCGTCGGCAGTTTTGAACAATCGCAAAAACCGCAGTGGCTGGCGTTGCAACAAGCCTTCGACCAGCGTTATGGCCAGCAAATAGTGCTCAACCCCAAGGTGGCTGTGCGCGCTGATGCCGCGCGGCCGCGCGTGCGTTTCCAGGCGGTGTGGTTCGGCACCCATCCTTATGTGATCAACGACAGCGGCAAGCGCCTGTACCCCGGCGCGGCGCTGGCGGACAACTGGGTGCTGGAGCGCATCGAGAATAACCAAGTGATTCTCGCCCGAGGCGAGGAGCGCTTCACCTTTACCTTATGAGCTTGCCTATGGGATGTGCGCGGCCCACCTTTGAGAGCTGGCTTGCCGGTGATGACGCCCTCCAGGTCGACCCCAATCCAACTGCCACGCCCAAATTTAATTGTGGGAGCTGGCTTGCCTGCGATGA
>NZ_JBARTQ010000573.1:0-15731 GCF_049645325.1 Pseudomonas sp.
AGCCAGCTCCCACACTGAATTGCGACCCACCTTAAGACTGTGAAGCATGCACTAACTCAGTGCACAAAAGCAGTCTTGATTATTTCAAGCTGCCCGACAGGAACTGCTGCAAACGCTCGGACTGCGGGTTCACCAGCACTTCACGCGGGTTGCCGCGTTCTTCAACAATGCCTTTGTGCAAAAACACCAGCTGGTTGGAGACTTCACGGGCAAAGCCCATTTCGTGGGTCACCACCACCATGGTGCGGCCTTCCTGGGCCAGGTCCTGCATCACCTTGAGCACTTCGCCGACCAGCTCCGGGTCGAGTGCCGAGGTCGGTTCGTCGAACAGCATCACCTCAGGCTCCATCGCCAGGGCACGCGCGATGGCCACGCGCTGTTGCTCGCCGCCAGACATGTGGCCGGGGAACGCATCCTTACGGTGGGCCACGCCCACCTTGGCCAGGTAGTGCTCAGCCTTTTCACGCGCGTCTTTTTTCGACATGCCCAGCACGTGCACCGGCGCTTCCATCACGTTTTCCAGCGCGGTCATGTGCGACCACAGGTTGAAATGCTGGAACACCATCGACAAGCGCGAGCGCATGCGCTGCAGTTGCTTGGGGTCGGCGGCCTTCATGGCGCCGTCCTTGTTGGCGACCAGTTTCAGCTCTTCGTTGTTGAGCAGAATCTTGCCGGCATGGGGTTGCTCCAGCAGGTTGATGCAGCGCAAAAAGGTACTTTTGCCCGAACCACTGGAACCGATGATGCTGATCACATCACCGGCCGCGGCGGCCAGGGACACACCTTTGAGCACTTCATGACTGCCATAGCGTTTATGCAGGTCTTGGACTTCAAGTTTGTACATGCGGTCGGTTCTCACAAAAACAGGTGGTCAGTCGTTGAGCAAGCGCCCGTGACGCAGCGCTTCGCGCCCCGCCACCTTGGCCAGCCAGAAACCCGCTTGGGCATAACGTAGCCGTTCAACGGCAAACAACACCCCGGACGTGCCCGCACACACAATGCTGACGCGGTCGGTCAAGGGATCAATCACTTCAAAAATCGGCTCGCCCGACTCAACCCGGTCACCGGCCTTACGCAGGTAACTGATCACACCGGCGTGGGGCGCAAACAGCAATTCGGTGCCTTCAAAAGGCAAGCCTTCACAGGGTTCGTGCTGCGGCGCAGGCCATTCGCCTTTGATCAGGCCTTGCTCGGCGAGGAACGCGAGAATGCCCTCGGCGTGGAAAATCGCATCATCACGGCCAGTGTCCGCTTGGCCGCCCAGCTCCAGCGTAGTCGCCAGGCACGCCAGCGGTACCTGCGCCTCCGGGAAGGCCTGGGACAAACGCAGCCACGGCAGCGAACAGGCCTCATCAAACGAGCTGCCGCCGGAATCTTCCGCCAGCAAACCGACTTTCACGTTCAAGTGCGCCGACAGCGAACGCCACTGCGGCCAGTGCTGCGGCAGCGCGTACATGTGCAGCGCGGCTTCAGCGTCGCAATGCAGGTCGAGGACCACGTCGGCGGTGCAGGCGTGGCTCAACAGCACACGTTGCATGCCTTGCAACTGGCTGCTCGGCGCCGGCAATGCGTCGAGTACAGCGGTCATCGCCTGGCGGATCATGCGCACGTTGGCGTGGGCATCATCGCCCAGCTTGCCTTGCAGCAACTCGGCGACCGGCGCGCTCAACTCGACGAAATCGCGGTTGAAATTCTTGCCGCTGCCAATCTCGAAACGGCCCTGGTGGTTGCCTTGCAGCAGTTGGCCCAAGCCCATCGGGTTGGCCACCGGCACCAGCTCGATCACGCCATTGAGGGCGCCTTGCTGCTCCAGCTCGGTGAGGCGCTTTTTCAGCTCCCAGGCGGCGCGCATCCCCGGCAATTCATCGGCGTGCAGGCTGGCCTGGATATAGGCCTTGCGCTCGCCGGTGCCGAAACGGAACACGCTCAGTTGGCGCTCGCACCCCAGGTGACCCCAGGGCAACAGGTGATCGATACGTTCCATATCAATGCTTCCGTGGAGCTAGGTAGCTCAGCCAGCGGCCTTCGGCCAACTTGAACAAGCGCACCAGGATGAAAGTCAGGCACAGGTAAAATGCGCCGGCGGTGATATAGGCTTCAAACGGCAGGTAGAACTGGGCGTTCACCGTGCGCGCGGCACCGGTGATGTCGATCAGCGTGACGATGGAGGCCAGGCTGGTGGTCTGCAGCATCATGATCACTTCGTTGCTGTACTGCGGCAGCGCTCGGCGCAGGGCCGACGGCAGCAGAATGCGGCGGTACAGCTTGTAACGCGACATGCCCATGGCCTTGGCCGCTTCGATCTCGCCATTGGGCGTGGCCTTGAGGCTGCCGGCGATGATTTCAGCGGTGTAGGCGCTGGTGTTGATCGCAAAGGCCAGGCACGCGCAGAACGTGGCGCTGGACAGCAGCGGCCACAGGAAGCTTTCGCGTACGGCCTCGAACTGCGCCAACCCGTAGTAGATCAAAAACAGCTGCACCAGCATCGGCGTGCCGCGAATCACATAGGTGAACAGCCACGCCGCGCCATTCACGACCGGCTGCTTGGACACGCGCATCAAGCCCAGGGGCAAGGCGGCGAGCAGGCCGAAGAACAGCGAAATGGCGAGCAGTTTCAAGGTGGTCAGCAAGCCGCCGAGGTACAGCGGCATGGCATCCCAGATGACGTTGTAGTCGAAGATCATAGATCAGCCGCCCTTACGCCTACCGAGTAGCGCTTCTCAAGATAGCGCAGGGCCAACAACGACACGCTGGTGATCACCAGGTACATCGCCGCCACTGCGAGGAAGAAGGTAAAAGGCTCGCGGGTGGCATCTGCCGCCTGCTTGGCCTTGAACATCATGTCTTGCAGGCCCACCACCGAAATCAGCGCGGTGGCCTTGGTCAGTACCAGCCAGTTGTTGGTAAACCCGGGGATCGCCAGCCGAATCATCTGCGGCACCATCACCCGGAAAAACACCTGGAAAGGGCTCATGCCATACGCAAGGCCGGCTTCGGCCTGGCCCTTGGGAATGGCCATGAAGGCGCCACGAAACGTTTCCGAGAGGTAGGCGCCAAAGATGAAACCCAGGGTGCCGATACCGGCGGCCAAGGGGTTCAAGTCGATATAGTCGTCATAGCCAAGCATCGGCGCGACGCGGTTTAACAAGTCCTGACCGCCGTAGAAAATCAGCAGAATCAGCACCAGGTCGGGGATCCCGCGGATCACCGTGGAGTACAAGTCACCCAGCCAGGCCAACCAGCGCACCGGCGACAGGCGCAACGCGACCCCGATCAGACCCAGAACAATGGCCAAGGCCATGGACGACAAGGCGAGCTGAAGCGTCAACCATGCGCCATCGAGGATGACGGCCCCGTAGCCTTTCAACATGATTCAGGTCCTCGAAAAGGGGGATGAAAAAATGGCGCAAACCTCAGGAATTCTGTTGCTTGCGCCATTTGGGACAGTCAGCTGCGATGCGTTACTTAGGGTCAGCGCCGTAAATATCGAAGTCGAAGTATTTGTCCTGGATTTTCTTGTATTCGCCGTTGGCACGGATCGCTGCGATGGCCGCGTTGATCTTGTCCAGGTCGGCTTTGTCGCCTTTACGCACGGCAATGCCTACGCCGTCGCCGAAGTATTTGACGTCGGTGAACTGTGGGCCCACAAACGCGTAGCCTTTGCCGGCTGGGGTTTTCAGGAAGCCGTCTTGCAGCAGGGTGGCGTCAGCCACGGTGCCGTCAAGGCGACCGGCTTCCACGTCCTGGTAGATTTCGTTCTGCGAGCTGTAAGGAACAACCGTGGCGCCTTTAGGGGCCAAAACTTCCTTGGCGAAGCGGTCGTGGATCGAACCGCGCTGCACACCGATCTTCTTGCCTTTGAGTTCATCCAGGCTGTCGCTGACGGTGGTGCCTTCCTTCATCACCAGGCGCGCTGGGGTCAGGTAGTAGCGGGTGGTGAAGTCCACGGACTTCTTGCGGTCTTCGGTGATGGACATGGACGACAGGATCGCGTCGATCTTGCGCACTTTCAGTGCCGGGATCAGGCCGTCGAATTCTTGCTCGACCCACACGCACTTGACCTTCATCTCTGCGCACAGGGCGTTGCCGATGTCGTAGTCAAAACCCACGATGCTGCCATCCGGAGCCTTCGAGGCAAACGGAGGGTAAGCCGCTTCAATACCAATCTTCAGGGGCTTTTCATCAGCGAAAGCCTGCATGGACAGCACGGACAGCGCCAGGGCGCCCAACAGCACGAGTTTCTTCATCTTGGGACTCCATCGGTATAGGGCAAAAAGCAGTATGAGCCGTGGCCCACGGTGCGACTTAAGTGAAACCGAATAGCGGTGCTGCGTCCTACGCAGATAGACACCTGCGACGACGAGCGAGTGATCGGCATTCTAACGACAGGCCGGAAGCCGATATTTCCTCAATGCGACAACAATTTACAGAAGCACTGAGAAAGCGGTTCCAGCACATTGACAGCCCCTGAATTTTATGCAGAGACAAAAGATATTAAACCTGTTGATGCTGCAAATTGCGGGCCTATTATTCGCAAACCCTTCTAGCACGGCAAGTCTGGCGTTTAATCTTATTTCCGGGGGCGTCTAAAACGCGGTTTTTCGGGGCATTGCCGTAGCACATTGCCTCATGTTTGAGCGCCGGGTTACACATTTAGGGGTGACGGTAACATTTAGAAATGTCCTACCAGAGAAACCGATATTTATTGGCTTGGTGGTTATGCAGGCCTGTCAGACCACCACCGCCTTCTGGTTGAAATACAGGCCAACTGTGGGAGCTGGCTTGCCTGGGATAGCGGCCTATCAGCCAGCCCACCTTCGCCTGACACACCCTCATCGCAGGCAAGCCAGCTCCCACATAGACCCGGTTTCGCCAGTGACATCGAGCCCTGCGCCCACAAAAAAGCCCCACCCGGCCTGCGCCGAATGGGGCTCTGTTAACCCGATCGCCTTACGCGACGTTCATGGTCTTGTGCGTCTCGATCAAATGCGCCACCACCCCCGGGTCTGCCAGGGTGGAGATATCGCCCAGCCCGTCATATTCAGCCGTGGCAATCTTGCGCAGGATGCGCCGCATGATTTTCCCCGAGCGCGTTTTCGGCAAGCCCGGCGCCCACTGGATCACGTCCGGCGAAGCAATCGGCCCGATTTCCTTGCGCACCCAATTCTTCAACTCCAGGCGCAGCGCTTCGTTTGGCTCTTCGCCATTTTTGAGCGTGACATACACGTAGATGCCCTGCCCCTTGATGTCATGCGGCACACCCACCACCGCCGCTTCGGCGACTTTCGGGTGCGCAACCATCGCGCTTTCGATCTCGGCGGTGCCCATGCGGTGGCCGGACACGTTCAACACGTCATCCACACGCCCGGTGATCCACCAGTAGCCGTCTTCATCGCGACGCGCGCCGTCACCGGTGAAGTACATGCCACGGAAGGTCTTGAAGTAAGTGTCGACGAAACGGTCATGGTCGCCGTACAGCGTACGTGCCTGGCCTGGCCACGAATCGAGGATCACCAGGTTGCCTTCGGCGGCGCCTTCGATGATGTTACCGAGGTTGTCCACGAGTGCCGGCACCACGCCAAAGAATGGGCGTGCGGCTGAACCCGGCTTGAGCGCGTGAGCGCCCGGCAGCGGGCTCATCAGGGTGGCGCCGGTTTCGGTCTGCCACCACGTATCGACGATCGGGCAACGGGATTGGCCGACGTTTTTGTAGTACCAGTCCCACGCTTCCGGGTTAATCGGCTCACCCACCGACCCGAGCAGGCGCAGGCTGCTGCCATCCACGCCTTCGCAGGCGGCAGTGCCGGAAGCCATCATCGCGCGGATCGCGGTGGGCGCGGTGTAGAGGATATTGACCTTGTGCTTGTCGACGATCTTGCCGACCCGCGTGATGTCCGGGTAGTTCGGCACGCCTTCGAACAGCAGCGTGGTCGCGCCATTCGCCAGCGGGCCGTACACAATATAGGTGTGGCCAGTGACCCAGCCGACGTCGGCGGTGCACCAGTAGACTTCGCCCGGGCGGTAGTCGAACACGCGCTCGTGGGTCAGCGCTGCATACAGCAGATAGCCGCCGGTGGTGTGCTGCACGCCCTTCGGCTTGCCCGTGGAGCCGGAGGTGTAAAGGATGAACAGCGCCTCTTCAGCGCCCATCTCTTTGGGCGCACACACGGTGCCCGCCACTTTCATCAGGTCTTCGTACCAGATATCGCGATGCTGGTTCCACTTGATCGCGCCATTGGTGCGTTTACACACGATCACCTTCTGGATGCTGCTGGTTTCCGGGTTGGTCAGCGCGTCGTCGACGTTGGCCTTCAGCGGAATTTTCTTACCGGCACGGATGCCTTCGTCGGCGGTGATCACCACCTTCGACTTACAGTCGATGATGCGACCGGCCAGGGCCTCTGGCGAAAAACCGCCAAACACCACGGAGTGAATCGCACCGATGCGGGTACACGCCAACATGGCGACCACGGCCTCGGGGATCATCGGCATATAGATAGTCACCACGTCGCCGCGGTGCACATCCTGGCCGCGCAGGGCGTTGGCGAACTTGCAGACTTCTTCATGCAGCTCGCGGTAGGTGATGGTGCGGCTTTCGGAAGGGTCATCGCCTTCCCAGATGATCGCCGCGTGGTCGCCACGCTCGGCGAGGTGACGGTCCAGGCAGTTGTAGGACACGTTCAGGGTGCCGTCGGCGAACCATTTGATGTCGACATGGTGGTCGTCGAAAGAGGTCTGCTTCACCGCGGTGAAAGGCTTGACCCAGTCAAGGCGCTTGGCTTGCTCGCGCCAGAAGCCATCGGGGTTGACCACCGACTGCTGGTACATGGCCTTGTAGGTCGCCTCGTCGGTCAGCGTGTTGGCTGCTACTTCGGGGCGAACGGGGTACAGGGAAGCCGCACTCATCTTTCTTACCTCGGTGACATAGTTGTTTTTGTATGCCCTGTTGTAGCCGGGGGCGCCCCATAGAACCATTCGACGATGGTAGTAACAAGCCCCTACAAATTGCCCTGCTATTCCGATTTGACGCTCTGGCCCGCGGCCCGTGGCGCTTTGCGCCTTGATGAAAAAACCTTTACCGCGGGATTGTTACAAAAACCGCCAATAGTGTTTATCAAAAGCACGGGTATATGAATATAACCCGTGGGCCTAAAATCAACTCCGCCAACAGGCACTGTGATTAACAACGTAACAGCCCCCACGAAGGCAACGTTAATCCGAACTTCCCAACTCTTAAGTTACACACGTGGCCTCATAAGGGCCCCGTGACCCCTTTCGCCCTGAAGAAGGTAAGTAAAGAAATGAAAGCTCTAGTAGTTATGGCCCTCAGCAGCCTGTGCGCCACCGCCGCCCTGGCCGACGAGGCCCCGACCGAGCTGGCCGGCCAGAATACCCCGATAGTAGAAGACTACACTTACAGCACCCACCTGGATGTCGCCAAAGTACTCTCCATGAGCAATGTTCCGGAAGTATGCGAAGTTGTACCGGTGCAAATGGAATATGAAGATTCGCAAGGCCAACGCCATATTCTCAAGTATCAAGTGATGGGCAATGGTTGCTCTAACGGGTAATAACTTACCCAGTGAGTTTCTTATTCGCCGCAAGAAATCGTTCTTGCGGCAATGAGCCCTCCTCCTCCCTTCCCGATTCGAATGCTACGATCGTGGCGCCGTCACCTTCCCTGCACGGCAGGATGCGTTCATGCGAGCCAGTTTCGAGAAGATTCCCACCGAGGCCACAACCTCCTGGACCCTGTTGAACAGGCGTCTGCCGGAGGCGATCCCGTTTGAGTGGCATCACCACCCCGAGTATGAGCTGACCCTGACCTTCAACAGTCGAGGGCATCGCTATATCAGCAATGATGTGGCGCTCTACGACGATGGCGACCTGGTGCTGGTAGGCCCGAACGTACCTCACAGCTGGTCTTCTGCCGAGCGTATCGACCCAGCCAAACCGCACGTGGCGTTAGTCATCTGGTTTTCGGAAGCCTGGGCGGAGTCGCTGGTTCAGTTATTTCCAGAAATGGACTCGACTCGCGCGTTATTGGCTGCCGCGCAACACGCCTTGAGTTTCAGCAACGCCACCTCTAAGGCGTTGCGCCCGGTGATTGAAAGTATGGTCGAGCAGGACGCTGCCCAGCGGCTGATCTCGCTGCTGACCGTGCTTAACCGGCTCTCGAAAGACATCGCAGCGCAACCAATCGCCGCAGAAAAGGCAGCCCCTCAGGTGATTGAAGATGCGCGCATTCGCCGTGTCCTGGACCACCTGCATGGTCACTATGCACAACCTGTGGGTATTCCCGAGTTAGCGCAAATGGCCTGCGTCAGCGTTTCGGCCTTCCATCGTATGTTCCGTAAACATACGCGCTGCACGGCGCTGGACTACATCGTGCGTCTACGTATCGGACACGCCTGCGCCCTGCTGATGCAGGGTAATCTGGCGGTCAGCGCGATTGCCGAGCACGTCGGCTACTCATCCCAGGCACTGTTCAATCGCCAGTTCAAGGCACAAAAGGGCATCACGCCTTCGCAATTTCGCGCTCGGCATGGGCATCACTTCCAACCACCAACCTGATATCTCTAAACACACTGCAATAAACGCCATAATCGTATTACTCAACGCGCCTAATGAGACTGCCGCCCTGCCCGGCCGGGGTGATTCCATACCTGTATGCATAACAACAATACAGGTCACCCCATGAGCAACTACCACGTCTTCGAAAGCGCCGAGCTGCCGCACGACTACAAGCGCAGCATCGTTAACATGAAAAAAGCCCTGCGCGCGCAGATCGGCGATGTGAACGCCTTGTTTGCCGAAGTCAGCGAATTTATTGCCGCTGAAATCGTCTCGATCAACGCCCAGCAGGCACTCACGGGCTCCGCCTGGCCCGAACTTGAGTTTGAAACCATTGCCAACGGCCAAGTCACTGAAGAGCAACGCGCACTGATCAAGCGCCGCGGTTGCCTGGTGATCCGCAACCACTTCCCCCGCGAGCAAGTGCTGGGTTGGGACAAGAGCCTGTTGGACTACCTCGACAGCAACCAATTCGACACGGTGTATCGCGGCCCTGCCGACAACTTTTTCGGCAATCTCGAGGCGTCACGCCCGGAAATCTTCCCGATCTATTGGTCCGACGCCCAAATGCAAGTGCGCCAGCACCCGCGCATGGGCGCTGCGCAATCCTTCCTCAACCGCCTATGGACCACTCACTCCCAAGGCCAACAATGGTTCGACCCGGACACCAACGCGCTGTACCCGGACCGCGTAAGGCGCCGCCCACCCGGCACTACCTCTAAAGGGCTGGGCCCGCACACCGATTCCGGGGCGCTGGAACGCTGGCTGCATCCCGCCTACCTGAAGGTGTTCGACAAGCTCTACAGCAACGATTTCAAAGCGTATGACCCGTGGGACGCCGCACATCGTACCGAGGTTGACGAATATGCCTACGAAGGCACCAAGTGCTCAGCCTTTCGTACCTTCCAGGGCTGGACCGCGCTGTGCGACATGCGCGCCGACCAAGGCGTGCTGCACACGCTGCCGATCCCCAAAGCCATGGCCTACATGCTGCTGCGCCCGCTGCTGGATGACGTGCCCGAGGATGAGCTGTGCGGCGTTGCGCCGGGCAAGGTGCTGCCGATTCTGGAACAGTGGCACCCGTTGCTGGTGCAAGGCATGACGCCGATTCCGAACGTGCAAGCTGGCGATTCAGTGTGGTGGCACTGCGACGTGATCCACAGCGTCGCGCCCGTCGAAAACCAGCAAGGCTGGGGCAACGTGATGTACGTGCCCGCCGCGCCCATGTGCGCAAAAAATAGACGCTACGCCAAGGCTGTGCTGAGTGCGTTCGAACAAGGCGTGTCGCCGGATGACTTCCCGCGCGAAGACTATGAGCAACATTGGAAAGACCGCTTCACGACCTCGCAACTGAACGCCCTGGGCCGCAAAGGCTTGGGACTGGAATAAACGCATATCCCCATAACAACAAAAAGGTCACCCCAATGAACATCACCAATCGCCTTGCCGTTGCCATCTCCCTCGCTACTCTCTTTGCGTTCAGCGCCCATGCAGCTGACAGCAAAGGCACCGTTGAAGTCGTCCACTATTGGACCTCCGGTGGCGAAGCCAAATCGGTGGACGTGCTCAAGCAACTGATCGAGAAAGACGGCTTCACCTGGCAAAACAGTGCCGTCGCCGGTGGCGGTGGGGCCGCCGCCATGACCGTACTCAAGACCCGCGCCGTCTCCGGCAACCCGCCTTCAGCCGCGCAGATCAAAGCGCCAGATATTCAGGAGTGGGGCAAACTCGGCCTGCTGACCAGCATCGATAGCGTCGCCCAGGCCAACCAGTGGAACAACCTGCTGCCGCCGAGCATCGCCGAGCTGATGAAGTACGACGGCCACTATGTGGCCGTACCGCTCAACATCCACCGTATCAACTGGTTATGGACCAACCCCGAGGTGCTGCGCAAAGCCGGGGTTGCCCATGCGCCGACCACCCTGGACGAACTCTACGCCGCCGGCGACAAACTCAAGGCCGCCGGTTTTATCGCCATCGCCCACGGCGGCCAACCCTGGCAGGACACCACGGTATTCGAAGGGTTGGTGTTGAGTATCCTCGGTGCCGACGGCTTCAAAAAAGCCTTTATCGACAACGATGAAGCCACCTTCACCGGCGCAAAAATGACCGAAGTTTTTGTCGCCCTGCGCAAACTGAAGACTTATATGGACCCCAACGGGGCCGGCCAGGACTGGAACATGGAAACGGCCAAGGTCATCAACGGCCAAGCCGGCATGCAGCTCATGGGCGACTGGGCCAAAAGCGAATGGACCGCAGCAGGCAAAAAAGCCGGTATCGACTATGAATGCGTGCCCTTCCCCGGTTCACAAGGCATTTACAGCTACACCATCGACTCACTGGCGATGTTCAAGCTCTCAAGCAAAAACGATACGCCCGGCAATAATGCCGCCCGCGACGACCTGGCCAAAATCGCCCTTGAGCCGCAGTTTCAATCTGTTTTCAATCAAAGCAAAGGCTCCATCCCCGTAATAAAGGGCCTGGACATGGGCCGGTTCGACAGCTGCGCACAAGCCTCCGCCAAAGACTTTGCCGACGCCGAGAAGGCCGGCACGCTGGCGCCGAGCATGGCGTTCAACATGTCGACATCCCAGGCAGTGCAAGGGGCGGTGTTTGATGTGGTAAGTAACTTTATGAGTAATAAAGACGCGGACCCGGTCAAGGCAGGCAAACAGATGTTTGCCAGCATTAAAGCCGCGGCCCAGTAGGCCAAGGACTAACAAAGGTCCAACAAACAAAGAAAAACCACTGCGGGAGCTGGCTTGTCTGCGATAGCGGCGGTTCAGCCAGCCCCCACGTTGCTGGTCTGAAGCCATCGCAGACAAGCCAGCTCCCGCCTTTAAAGACATTGCAACTTTCCGATGATTGGAAGCCAGTCCCCTGCGCTAAAAAAATCCTGAAGCAGCAAACCCTTACAAACCAATACTCTGGCCGTAACCCCATGCATTTTGGCCGACCGCTGAGGCCATCCGCCGCAACACAAACCCGAATTTTTCCCTATAATGCGCGGGTAAATCGGGCCTGCAATATCCCTTTACACTGGGATGAAGAGCCAGACCTGAGGCCTCCGCCGGAGCATGCACCTGTCGCTCCGCACCTCAAGCCTCACGCAGCGCACCCGTTACCCTATTCCGTTTAATGCCTGCGCTAGCTGTTGCAACAAACGATTCCTTAAGATCCACCGCGGCCCTAGGGCCGTGTGAACACCCAACCATCCGGTTTCACACGGGCACCTTTGAGCCCTCACGCAGGAGACGACACGTCATGCTGAGCTGGGACGAATTCGACAAAGAAGAAGACGGCGAAGTAGTTGCCAAAGGCGCCAACGCCGGCCACGCCACCGAAGCCAACATGGACCGCCTCGACGGTGCCGGCGCCGCCGCCGCCATCGAAGCCCGCGCCGTCACCGCCAATGACTCCGCCGCCATCAAGCGCGCTAAAGCCGCCCTCGACAGCCTCGACGTCGCCGAAGGCCTCGCCGAGCTCGAAGGCTCCGCCGCCCGCGTCGCCGTTGACGAAAAGCGCATGATCAACTGCCGCGCCGACCTCAACCAACTCGTGCCCTTCAAATACGACTGGGCCTGGCAGAAATACCTCGACGGCTGCGCCAACCACTGGATGCCGCAAGAGGTCAACATGACCGCCGACATCGCCCTGTGGAAAAACCCCGAAGGCCTGACCGACGACGAACGCCGCATCGTCATGCGCAACCTCGGCTTCTTCTCCACCGCCGACTCGCTGGTTGCCAACAACCTGGTGCTGGCCGTGTACCGCCTGATCACCAACCCGGAGTGCCGCCAGTACATCCTGCGCCAGGCCTTCGAAGAAGCGATCCACACCCACGCTTACCAGTACTGCATCGAATCGCTGGCCATGGATGAAGGCGAGATCTTCAACATGTACCACGAGATCCCATCGGTCGCCAAAAAGGCTGCCTGGGGCCTGAAATACACCCGTTCGATCTCCGATCCGAAGTTCGAAACCGGCACCGTCGACACCGACAAAGAGCTGCTGCGCAACCTCGTCGCCTACTACTGCGTCCTGGAAGGCATCTTCTTCTACTGCGGCTTCACCCAGATCCTGTCCATGGGCCGTCGCAACAAAATGACCGGCGTGGCCGAGCAGTTCCAGTACATCCTGCGCGATGAGTCGATGCACCTGAACTTCGGTATTGATGTAATCAACCAGATCAAAATCGAAAACCCACACTTGTGGGACGCCGAGATGAAGGAAGAAGCGACCCAGATGATCCTGCAAGGGACGCAGCTGGAGATCGAATATGCGCGCGATACCATGCCGCGTGGGGTGTTGGGGATGAATGCGGCGATGATGGAGGACTACCTCAAGTTCATCGCGAACCGTCGTTTGTCGCAGATTGGGTTGAAAGAAGAATACCCAGGTACCACCAACCCGTTCCCGTGGATGAGCGAGATCATGGACTTGAAGAAAGAGAAGAATTTTTTTGAGACTCGGGTTATTGAGTATCAGACGGGTGGGGCGCTTAGCTGGGATTGATATTTAAAGCAGGAGGGTACATCGCCCTCCTGCTTATATTATCCGATAAAAACTACAACTCTTTAGTCCTCCTCATACGCAAGAGCTTCCTCTTCCTCATTACTACCATCACTTTTTATTTTTGATTTCAGCCACGCCTCGTGTTGTTTGAGTGCACTGAGTTTTTCAACAGATAAGGAAATCCCAGAGGATGCATGCGCAACAGCATTTCGCATCTCATTCACTTCAACTAGCCATTTAGTCTGCTTGTCTTTATTATCATTCTTTTTCCCCTGCCCCAATAAGGGTTGAAATACGCTCCAGTTATTTTGCGCTATCACTCTATAATCCAATAGATCAAAGTATGCCTCTTTCACACCACGTTTATTATCATCATTTTCGCTCCGGGCGCTTATAGCAACTCTCATTGCCTTAGGTATACCTTCACTCCACCAATCCTCACCAAACTCTTGAAACAACTCCTGTACAACTAGATTTTTTATTAAAACCTCAATCCTATCAATTACTAGCTTTGCATGTAAGTTAGTTTGTTCTTTTTCACGATTCAAATAATCTTCAAGCCCTGGAGGACTGAACTCAGGGAAGACATTTTTTAGTGCTTGCTGCCCCCTACGGCTTCTTGCAGACTGACCTTGCATCCCCCTTAAGTCCCGATAAAGCTTACGTTCCTCTGCACTTAAAGATGCAAAATAATGCCCTAGAGCATCTGCGTACGGCCTTACAAGACTATTAACTTCCGAAGCATCAAGCTTTGATAATTTTCTACCAGATGATTCAATATGATTTAATACACTCTTTAAAAGCATTAAGCAGGCCGTGACACTGTCGTTCATGGCAAGCCCTCCTCCTTCGGCAGCCCCCAAGTCCCACCATACTGTAGAATTCTGTCTAATCCCTCCGAACCAAACCTTTATAATGGATACCGAGCGAGAAAGAGTTTTTTCATTAGTGCCAGCCCAAAACGGCCCTGGATCGACAACAAAGTTTTTTTCTTCTTTATATATATAAAAATTTTGCTTATCTATAGCACGGTAAAGACTAGCTAACGAGATGCAACGAATGGAGTCTTTCGTAGAGTCTGCTGACTGAATTCGCCCTAAAAAAGGAGAGTCTTTATCAGCCCCTAGTGTCTGAATTGCCTTTGAAATTACCGCTTGAACTCGTGTACTAGGAGATTCGGCGTCCCAGTGAAGCTCTGCAAAAAGCTCCTGCAACAAGGATGGCTTTACACTTTTCTGTTTAGCGTTAATATCTACAAATAGCTTGGCTTGAGAACTAGGTGATATACCTTCAAATGCCAAAACAGACAAGTGTCCAGTCTTCGCATATTCATGTCCCGAATAAGCATACAGCCTATGCTGGCCATCGATAATCCAAGCAGACTTATAAGCAGGACGCAAACTTAACCAACCTAGCACGCCACTCGCATCACTCTCCTCCTTAGCTGTTTCTTGCTTGACCCTCTCAAAACTTGCATATTTTTTATCGATATTCACAACAATATTTGTGGGAAAAATCCCTTGCTCCGAAATATATTCGCGTATTTTTCCAAGCCTACCTTTAGCTAGCATACGCTGATATGTATGCACGTCTGAGGCTTTCCCCTTCGACCGATGTGAAACGTAAGAAATTTTTAATAGATATTCAGGTGAAATCGGAAATGTATAGCAGACCTGCTTACCCATCTTGGTCTTAACTGCTGGCACTCGAATGGTCAAACCCGGTATAGACTTACCAGGCAACATATCAGCAAAAAACTGGTATTTCGCAGCCGGACCTATATGACTGATGAGTTTTTCATAATAATCTAAATCCTGTTCATCGAAGAGTGAAATATTTAGCGTTTTGGCTTTTTCCTTATCCTCATCAGAAACAAGAACATTATTAAGAAACAAAGCGAGCACCGTATTCCTTTTTTGCTCTACAGGCCACTTCTTACTTACTGCCTTTATGAAGCGCTCTCTATTAGAGACCATTTCTTGCATAAGCTCATACAAAATCGAACTTTTTGAGTACGACTCCAAGGAAATAATATTAACAAACAATGATATTTCCTGATCTATTGCGCAAACCATCCCGTGCGAACTTACTGTAGATATTTCATCATCTTCTACCGAACCAACTTGGCTCCCGGTAATATAGAGCATATCCATTTTATATAGTAGCGACCAAACCTTATCTCTTAAACGTTCATCATGTGCTTTGGCTCGCCGAATCTGTACTGAGGTTTTACTTTTCCTCTGAATCAACCAACCATCCTCCAAAGCAGCTTCAAGTGCTTTAGATGAAATACTTTTTTGGGAAAAATCTTTGCTTCTAGCTCGGGCCAGAGTTCGCAATTCATCTACCGCCACGATATTATCGATCAAGAGAAATCCCCCCCAAGAAAATACAAACATTCCGTTATTTTTCGTCTGAACGCACTAGATGCGGCCATCACAGAAAATCGTTCAATCATTATCTTATTAAAGTCGCCATATAAGGCGTCAACTGAAACATGATCTGCATTGCTTACAGCAACAAAGCATCCTCGCGCAGCCAGCCTCTTTGCATGCTCAGCAAGACGAATTTGATCTGCCCAAGAAAATATATTCTCGTTATATTTAACAAAGCCGTTATTAGCATGTGCCACGGTATAGGGA
>NZ_JBARTQ010000574.1:0-20642 GCF_049645325.1 Pseudomonas sp.
GCGGTTTACCCGTGAGCGATGTGCAGTCTGACCCACCGCTATCGCAGGCAAGCCAGCTCCCACATTGGAGTTTCAGTGTTGCGGGAGTTGTCTTACTGCCAACTGCGCAGCAACGGCGGCAGCTCCGTCAGGTTGCGAATCTCTGCGTCCGGGCGCTTATCCGCCTCCCACGCCTTGCCCGTCGGGTTGAACCACACCGCGCGCAGCCCCGCCTGTTGCGCCCCGGCGATGTCATCGCCGGGATGATCGCCGATGTGCACCGCCTGGCTGGCATCCACACCCCCACGTTGCAACGCTTCTTGAAACAAGCGCGCATCCGGTTTGGCGATGCCGATGTCTTCGGCGCGCAGGGCAAAGTGGAAGTAATCCGCCAGGCCCACACGCTGCACGTCGGCGTTGCCGTTGGTGATCACGCCCAGCAGGAAGTGCTGGCGCAGCGCCTGCAACATGGGCTCTGCTTCGGGAAATGGGGTGAGCTGGTGCCGCGCATGAATGAACGCCTCGTAGCACACGTCAGCCATTTCCGTGGCTTCGGGCTGTGGATAACCGGCCTCCTCAAACGCATGCATCAACACGCGGTGGCGCAACATGCTGATGCGGTATTTGAGCTCAGGGTGACGCTCCAGCACTTGCTGGCGCAGGCTGGCGAAATGCTCCAGAGGCAGGTCGCCGACCTTGGTGGCATGTACCGCCAGCCATTCACGCATCGACGCTTCGGCGCTGATGATGACGGGTACGTTGTCCCAGAGCGTGTCGTCCAGGTCGAAGGTGATCAGCTTGATACTCATGAGTCGCCGCCCTTGATGCGTTTGGCCCGTGGATGGGCGCTGTCGTACACCGTTGCGAGGTGCTGGAAGTCGAGGTGGGTGTAGATCTGCGTGGTCTTGATATCGGAGTGGCCGAGCAGTTCCTGTACGGCGCGCAGGTCCTGGGACGATTCCAGCATATGGCTGGCAAAGGAGTGCCGCAGCATATGCGGGTGCAGGTTTTGCCCCAGTTCGCGCTCGCCGGCGGCCTTGACCCGTACTTGAATCGCCCGAGGACCAAGACGCCGGCCTTGTTGGCTGACAAACACCGCGTCGTCCGCCGGGTTGGTCAACAGGCGCAGTGGCAGCCACAGTTGCAAGGCCTCCCGGGCCTTGCGGCCCACCGGCAGTACGCGGGTCTTGCTGCCCTTGCCGAGTACTTGCACCAGGCCATCTGCCAGGTCGAGCTGGTCCAGGTTCAGGCCCGTCAGCTCCGACAAGCGCAAGCCTGAGGAATAAAACAGCTCTAGGATTGCCTGGTCGCGATGGGCCAGGAAGTCATCCTCGACGGCCCCATCGAGCAGTTGCAGGGCGCGATCGGTGTCGAGGGTCTTGGGCAGGCGCCGTTCACCTTTGGGCGGAGCCAGGCCATTGGCCGGGTCGTGGTCGCACAGGCCTTCACGGTTGAGATAGTGGTAGAGGCCACGCACCGCCGACAGCAGGCGCGACAGGCTGCGCGAAGACTGGCCCGACTGGTGCAGGCGCGCGATCAGGCTGCGCAGGCTCTGGATATCCAAAGCCTTCCAACTGCTGATCTGGTGTTTTTCGCAGTACGCCAGGACCTTGTTCAAGTCCCGTCGATAGGCTTCCAGGGTATGGGGTGACACCTGGCGCTCGTTGCGCAGGTGAGCGCAGTAAGCGTCCAGTTGCCGTTCCATGACTAGCGCACCGCGCGCAGGGCGGTGGTGAAGCGTGGCAGGACGCGGCCCAGCACTTCGGCGATGTAGGTCAAAAACAGCGTGCCGACTGAGCTTTTATAGTGCTGCGGATCGCGGCTGGCGATGGCCAACACGCCGTGCAGGCCCTGATGGCTGAGGGCGACCACGGCGGTGGAACCGATCTGTTGGCGCTGTTCGGCACCAAACAAAAAGTCCAGTTCGTGCTCACGCAACGTGCCACTGATGGTTTTGCCTTCCGACAGCAAGCCGCCAATGGCGGTTTGGGCATCGCTGCCGCTGACCCAGCGGCCCACCGGCATCGGGTTGTCGCTGAACAGGATCAGGCTGACAAAGGGCACCTGGAAGTCCTGGCGCAGGCTGTCTTCCACGGCGATCACGGTTTCTTCCAGGCTGGTGGCGTCCATCAGCGTCAGAATCAGGCGGCGAGTCTTGTCGAAAAGACGGTCGTTGTCGCGGGCTACGTCCATCAACTGCGAGAGCCGGTGGCGCATTTCGATATTGCGCTCACGCAGGATTTTCATCTGCCGCTCCACCAGCGACACGGTGTCGCCGCGCTGGTGAGGAATGCGCAGGGCCGGCAGCAGTTCTTCGTGTTCGACGAAGAAGTCCGGATTAGCCTCAAGGTACGCCGCGACTGCAGCGGCCTCCAGACTGTCGGTCGAGGATGCTTGGGCGGGTACTTGAGGCTTATCGGTCATTAGCTGGGCTCACTCATAGACGGACCTGTCCTTCGTATACACGCGAGGCCGGCCCGGTCATCAGCACCGGGTGGCCAGGGCCTGCCCATTCGATGGACAAGCGTCCACCAGGCAGGTCGATCAGCAGGGGCGAATCCATCCACCCCTGGCTGATTGCAGCCACGGCAGCGGCGCAAGCACCGGTACCGCAGGCCTGGGTTTCGCCGGCGCCGCGCTCCCACACGCGCAATTGCGCGCGGGAACGGTCGATCACCTGCAGGAAGCCCACATTGACCCGTGCCGGAAAGCGCGGGTGATGTTCGATCTTCGGCCCCAGCTCGTGCACCGGGGCATTGTTGATGTCGTCAACGCGCAGCACGGCATGGGGGTTGCCCATCGACACGGCGGCGATGTCCACGCTCTTGCCATCAACGTCCAGCGCGTAGCGTGTGGCCTGCTCGGTGGCCTGGAACGGAATGTCCGCCGGCACCAGGCGTGGCGCGCCCATGTTGACGCTGATCTGGCCGTCGCTGCGGATATCCAGTTCGATCACGCCGCTTTTGGTCTCGACGCGAATCTGGCGCTTGGCAGTCAGGCGCTTGTCCAGCACGAAGCGCGCGAAGCAGCGCGCACCGTTGCCGCACTGTTCCACTTCGGAACCGTCGGAGTTGAAGATCCGGTAACGGAAATCCACCTCCGGGTT
This sequence comes from Pseudomonas sp., assembly GCF_049645325.1. Taxonomy (GTDB): domain Bacteria; phylum Pseudomonadota; class Gammaproteobacteria; order Pseudomonadales; family Pseudomonadaceae; genus Aquipseudomonas. The sequence goes on from NZ_JBARTQ010000574.1 coordinate 3,086, forward strand.
GCTCGGCGCCTCGACCAGCAGCAATTGGTCAAAACCAATGCCGGTGTGACGGTCGCCCCACTGTTTGGCGTGTTTGGGCAGGATGTGCGCGTGCTGGCTGACCAGGTCCAGGACCATGAAATCATTGCCCAGCCCGTGCATCTTGGTAAAACGCAGCAGCATGGCTTACTCCGGCAGCAGGCTTTCGCCAGCATACAACTCGGCTACCGTCTCGCGGCGACGCACTTCAAACGCTTGATCACCGTCCACCAGCACCTCGGCGGCACGGCCGCGGGTGTTGTAGTTGGAGCTCATGACAAACCCGTAGGCACCGGCCGAATGCACGGCCAGCAGGTCGCCTTCTTCCAGGGCCAACTGACGTTCCTTGGCCAGGAAGTCGCCGGTCTCGCAGATCGGGCCGACGATGTCATAAGTGCGGCCAGCGCCCTCACGAGGCACCACGGCCGTGACATCCATCCAGGCCTGATACAGCGCCGGGCGGATCAGGTCGTTCATCGCCGCATCGACGATGGCGAAATCCTTGTGTTCGGTGTGCTTGAGGTACTCGACCTGGGTCAGCAGCACGCTGGCGTTGGCGACGATATAACGGCCTGGCTCGAACATCAGGGTCAGGCCGCGGCCTTCGGTACGCTCGCGCACTGCCTGAATGTAGTCGGCGATCAGCGGCGGCTCTTCATCGCGATAACGCACGCCCACACCGCCACCGAGATCGATGTGCTGCAGGTAGATGCCGCAGTCACCCAGGCGATCGATCAAGGCCAGCAGGCGGTCGAGGGCATCGAGGAACGGCGGCAGCGTGGTCAGTTGCGAGCCGATATGGCAGTCGACCCCCAGCACTTCGAGGTTCGGCAACTGCGCGGCGCGGATGTACACGTCCTCGGCGTCAGCAATGGCGATGCCGAACTTGTTCTCTTTGAGACCGGTGGAAATGTACGGGTGGGTGCCGGCGTCGACGTCCGGGTTGACGCGCAGGGAGATCGGCGCGCGAACGCCCATCTCGGCGGCAACCACCTGCAGGCGCTCCAGCTCGTCGGTGGATTCGACGTTGAAGCAATGCACGCCGACTTCGAGGGCGCGGCGCATGTCTTCGCGGCTCTTGCCGACACCGGAGAACACGATCTTGTCAGCCTTGCCGCCGGCGGCCAGTACACGTTCCAGCTCGCCACGGGAAACGATGTCAAAACCAGCGCCGAGACGCGCCAGGACATTCAGTACACCCAGGTTGGAGTTGGCCTTGACCGCGTAGCACACCAAGTGTGGGACGCCGTTCAGCGGGTCGGTGAAAGAGCGGTATTGAGCTTCGATGTGCGCACGGGAGTACACATAGGTCGGGGTGCCAAAGCGCTGGGCAATCGCGGACAGCGCCACGCCTTCCGCGAACAGCTCGCCGTCCCGGTAGTTAAAAGCGTCCATGGGTTTCCCTTAGTAGGTGTCGTGCTTGTGCGCTTTGGATTGCGACGTTTGCGCCTGGTCATTCGGGTCTTTGCTGTCATCGGGCAGGTACAGAGGGCCTTTTTGACCACAGGCACTAACGAGGCAAGCGACCGCGACGAGCGCAGCAAGGGAAGAGATCAGGCGCTTCATGGCGAAATCCTTGAATATGCATTAATTGCGCCCGAGTATACCGACCACCCGCCAGCTTGCCTATGCGCTGGAATACCCGTCCGGCGGGGGTTTGCCGAGATAGTTGGGAAGCAGGCTACGCTAGCTGAGGATTTTTCATGCAGCCATCGCAGATGAAATCGGTATCCTTTGCAATCGGCGGGGCTCGCCCGTATCGTGCGGCGCTTGAGCAAAACCAGACACTTTTGAGGTTGCCACAATGAGTTTGACCGAAGCCCGTTTTCACGACCTGGTGGATTCGACCCAGCAGGCCCTGGAAGATATTTTCGACGACAGCGGCCTGGACGTGGACCTGGAAAACTCGGCCGGCGTGCTGACCGTCAAGTTCGAAAACGGCACCCAACTGATCTTCAGTCGCCAGGAGCCGCTGCGTCAGCTGTGGCTGGCCGCGCGCTCGGGCGGCATTCACTTCGACTACGACGAAGAAAGCGGCAAATGGCAGTGCGACAAAAGCGAAGAGCTGTTGGGCGAAATGCTTGCGCGCCTGGTCCTGGAACAAGCCGGCGAAGAGCTGGACTTCGACGAGATCTGATCGTGACTCAACCTGCACCTGTACGCCCGCCCAAGCCACTGTTCAGCAATGTCAGCCCGGCGGTGCCGTCACCTTGTATCAGTTTGTGTCGCCTGGATGAGCAGAAAGTCTGCCTCGGCTGCTTCCGTCATGTGGAAGACATCCGCGAATGGCGCTCCGCCGATGATGCCCGGCGCCGGGTGATTTGTGCCGAGGCCGAGCAGCGCAGGGCGCACGCCTGAGGTCGTCTTGTTTATTTGTGACGCTGTGGTAGTGTCCGGGTACGCCTCAACTCATCGAGGCCCGTGAGAACCCCGCCTTTTCCTGGCGGGGTTTTGCTTTTTTGTGCAGAAAAAAGGAGTCTGCCTGAATCATGACCACCGCACCTTCCATCATTCTTACCCGTCTTGACGTGCAGCGTCTGGAGCAACTGATCGACCGCTTGGGCGACGAGTTTCCCGGCGTCGAAGCGTTGCAAGCCGAACTCGACCGCGCCGAAGACGTGGTGGGTCACGATGAAGTACCTGCCAGTGTCGTGACCATGAATTCCAGCGTGCATTGCCGTGAGCAAGGCAGTGGCAAGGACTATCACCTGACCCTGGTTTACCCCAAGGACGCCAACGCCGACGAAGGCAAGATTTCGATCCTCGCCCCGGTGGGCAGCGCCTTGCTCGGTTTGCAGGTTGGCCAGCACATCGACTGGCCAGCGCCGGGCGGCAAGACCCTCAAGCTCGAATTGCTCAGCGTTGAAGGCCAGCCGAAAGATGGCGGCGCGTTTGCTCTGTAACAAGCGCCGATCTAAATCTGGCTCAACGCTTCGTTGAGCGACAGCTCCAGTTCGGCCTTGTAGCGCAAATACAGATTGCTCGGGCTTTGTACGTCACCGAGCAGTCCGGACAAGTCCAGGTCGGTGATGTAGCAGCGGTAGCGCTCGGGTTCCCGACGTTGCCCGACGATCTCCCGGGCGACCACGGCAAACAGCTGGTCGCCAAATTCCAGTTCGGAAAACTCTCGCTGATTGCAGTACAGGGTAATGCCCACCTGGCCCGGTGCAGCCTTGCCGATAATCGCCTGCACGTCATAAAACGCTTTGTTGGCCGGGGTCGAAGGCGCCGGCCGCGGCTCGATGCCGCGTGCGCGCAGGCTGCCCGACGGTAACAGCTGGTAATACAAGATCTGTACTTCGCCCAGTGGCAGCGCTGTGTCGAGGGGCGCCAGCGCTTCCCGGCGATAGAGGATCGACTGCAGGAAGCGCTGCAACGGCGCGAGCAGGCTCTGCTCATCATGAAACGGCAAGCGTTGCTGCCAGAGCGCGTTGAATTCATCCAGCACATAGAGCTCGGCAACGCCTTCGTTGACCCGGTAAAACACCTGCACACATTCGGCCAGGCCCATCGGCAGCAACAGCGCCAGGTCGTGGTCTTCAAGCGCCATGGCGTCAAGGTGCAACGGGCTATACGCCGCCAGCTCTTCGCTGAGGTAGGCAATCAGCGCGTCCTGGGTCGGCAGTGACACGTGGGTCGCCTGGCCCGGCATCAACTCCATCACGTGGTAATGCTGCTGCACCTGAAGCAGGTAGCGGTGATTGGCTTGGCCGAGCAGCAGGTTTTGCGCGGTGTCGAATACTTCCTCCACGCGCTGCGCAATGAACTGCGCACGGTTGTGACAGAAACAGCGCACTCGCAAGCGGGGCAAGTGGTCCGACGGCAACTGGTTGAGGTAGTCGCGCAGGCAATCGAGCAGCGCGTGAGGGCCGTCGTAGCGGCTGACGAGCACCTCGTTCCAGCTGTTGAGCGTGACCTGATCCAGGGTCAGGACCAGATTGTCGCGCACCCCGGCGTAACTCAGGGAGTCAGTGCGCTCGGTCGTCATCAGGATGTTCAAGTCGCGGTGATGCTTGAGCGGGTCGACGCCGACGTTGATCAGCAACAACACCTCTTCCGGCACCGCCGAGCGCAACAGGCGTTCCTCATCGACGCTGGCCAGGGGCAGGGTGATGGTCTGTTGCAGGCTGCCCAGCAGGTTGAACAGCTCGAATTCGGTCATGTCGCTGACGCCGGGGTGCAGCGCCAAGCGGGTGCTGCTATCAATCACGCCGTTGCGGTGGCACCAGGTGAGCATTTCCAGCAGGTCGCGGCTGCGCTTGATCGGCGCAAAGTGTTCCCACTCCAGGGCCGTGAGGCTGCCGTTGTACAGCCCCCAGTGGTGCTGGCCCGGCTCTTTGCGGTTGGGGGATTGCACCAACGTCAGGGTGTCTTCAGCCAGATCCGGGGCAATGCCGGGGTTGATGAACTCGACCTTGCCGGCCTTGCGTTCGAAGGCTGCATATAGGCGGCGGCCCAGCACGTTGAGGTCGCGTTTGTTGATCAGGCTGGCGGTTTGCTCGTTGCGGGCGAACTGGGTCAGAAACCTGTAGCTGTAATTCAGCTCAGTGACCAACGCGCGACGCTCCGAGGCGACCTGGCGCACTTTCCATTGGCTGCGGCTGTCCAGCAAGGCCAGTTGACGCGGGTCCCAGCCCCATTCATGGGCCAGGCGTTCCAAGAGCAAGCGCTGCCAACTGGCGGTGCGCTGACCGGCACTGAGCTTGCGGTTGACCTTCAGGTACAGGCTGCGCCGTACCAGTTCCAGGCGTTCCGGCTCGTTGCGTGCCTTGAGGTATTCCTCAATGCGGCGGTAGACCACGATGTACGGGTCCAGCTCATCCAGGTCCACGTGGTTGGCGAACACCGCCCGCTTGAAGCGCAGGCTCAAGCAGTGCACGTTCGGGTGTTCGCTGGCGTAGACCTCGGTGAGCAGCAGCTTGAGTACCGATTTGTAGGGTGACTCAATGCCCTTGAACAGTTGCCACAAACCAGCGCCGATGAATTCTCCCGGCGGAATGTGGGCCAGGTGGCCGAGGTCGAGGGTTTCATCGGCGCGGATAAAGCGCTTGGAGATCAGCGTGTGGGTGAATTCGGCGTAGCGGGTTTCTTCGTACACCGGCACCAGCCACCAGATCGGCGTGCGCCCGGCCAGCCAGATAGCGGTGCGATAGAACTCATCCAGTAACAAATAATGCTGGGTGGTGCCGCAGTCTTCGGAGCTCAGTTGTGTGTCGCGCTCGCCCAGCACAAAGCGCGTCGGCTCGATCAGGAAGAAGTGCGCCTCGGCGCCCATCGTCAGGGCCCACGCTTCCAGCAGTTGGCATTTCTTGCGCAGTTCGGCCAGTTCGGCCTCGCCCAGGTCCGGCGCATGGCACACCCACACGTCCATGTCGCTCTGGTCCGCCTGGGCCAGGGTGCCGAGGCTGCCCATCAGGAACAGGCCGTGGATGGGGCGCGGAGGGTTGCCGTGACGCGGCTTGTAGGAGAACGAGCGGGTCAGGCGCTGAGCTTCGGTGAGCGCCTGGGCGTCGGGTTCGAAGTTCGACAGCCCGGCCGGCGTGCTGCTCGACACATAGCCGGGCAACAGCGGGTGATTAACGTGGAAAAACAGTGGCAGCAGCGTCAACACGCTCTGCTGGCGTGGCGTCAGCCCCTCGGCAGCCCGGGCCATGCGGCCTTCATTCAGAGCCATGAAGCGCGCGCGCAACTGGGCCAGCACCTTGCGGTCGATGCCTTCGTCCAGGTCGGGGCGGATTTCATGGGTGCGGGTCATGTCGAACTCGGTGGCTCGCAGGGCCCGACGTGGGCGGCCGTGTAGGAGTTTACAGACAGAAGCGTAGGAGGTTTAGAGGGAAATGGTTTTTGACGTCAGAATTTTGCGACGGCCACAGCAACGCCCCCGGAATCCGCAAAAGGCGGACTCCATGGGCGGTATCAGGTGTCAGGCAGCTTCTTTGGTAGTAGCAGTGGTCAAGATGGTCAGCAGGGTTTGAGCCTGCTCTGCAGCGTCCCGGCCAAGGCTGGTCAGGTAGCCGCCGTCTTGCTGGTCGATCAGTTTTTTCTCGAACAGACGCTTGGCAGCGGCGATGGCAGTGGGCGCGGCGGTCTGGTGGACTTTCAGACCTTCCTGGGAGCTGCCCAGGTTGAAGAGTGCAAGGATTTCCAGTTCGGCAACCAATTCAGGGGTATACGACATAAGGACTCCAAACTTTCTAAGAATTTATTAGAGGCTAGCAGGGCATAAGGTGAACGCACTTTGCCGAGCTGTCCAGCGGGAAACTCTTGGGTCTTGATATGGCGCAGGTTTGTGGCGAGGAAGTGTGCTTCCAGGCCACAAGGGTGCTCGATTCAGTTGTTCTCAGGCGGCAGTTCAGGCAAGGCGCGCAGCGCTGTTTCATACCATTGGGTATCGAAGGCGCGGTCTTCTTCCAGCATCTTGTCGATTTCTACGGCGAGTACGTGGGCCATGAGGTTCAGGATGTCCTCACGCTCGTAACCCACCAGGGTCAGCTTGTTGAAAGTGGCTTTGGCGGCAGGCGGGTTATCGCTTTCGATCTGGTTTTCGATGGCCTGGGTCAGCGTACTTTCGGTGAATTCTTCTTCGTCGTTGTCGATATCGGTTGGCTCGCTCATGGCAGGCTCCTCAAGGAAAGGCCGCCAGTCTACGCCCATTCAGGCGGGTGATGCTGCTGGTCAGGTCGGGCCTTCGGATCTATAACTCTTGCAGCCAACCCCACCCGGCCTGGAGGCATTTGCAATGCTCAAGCTCTACGGATTTTCGGTCAGCAACTACTACAACATGGTCAAACTGGCGCTGCTGGAGAAAGGGCTGCCGTTTGAAGAAGTGCCGTTTTACGCGGGCCAGACTGCTGAAGCCCTGGCGGTTAGCCCGCGCGGCAAGGTGCCGGTGCTGGGCGTCAAACAGGGTTTTATCAACGAAACCAGCGTGATCCTTGAGTACATAGAGCACACGCAAGAGGGGCCTGCGTTGCTGCCGGGCGAGCCGTTTCAGCGCGCCCAGGTGCTGGCGTTGTGCCGGGAAATCGAGCTGTATATCGAGCTGCCTGCGCGCGCGTGTTTTGCCGAAGCGTTTTTCGGCATGCCGGTACCGGAGGCGATCAAGCAGAAAGCCAAGGCTGAGTTGCTGCTGGGGTTCGGGTCATTGGGTCGACATGGCAAGTTCGCGCCCTATGTGGCCGGGGAAAACTTCACGATTGCGGATTTGTACTTCATGTACAGCGTGAACCTGGCCTGTGCGGTGGGTGAAAAGCTGTTCGGCCTGGACCTGTTGGCTGATATGCCGGCGGCCAAGGCGTTGCTGGAACGACTGCATGCCATGCCCAACGCCCAGAAAGTGGCGGCAGACAGAGAGGCGGCGATGCCGGCGTTTATGGCGATGGTGGCGGCGAAAAAATAGGTTTTCGGCGTCTGAGGTGACGCCATCACGGGCAAGCCCGGCTCCCACATTTGATTGCATTCCACGGGTGGAACTCGGTCGACTGTAGGAGCTGGCTTGCCTGCGAAGCTTTTAGCGGCTGGCGAGCAATTCCTGGCCGCGAACCACGGCAGCCTTCACTTGAGCCGGTGCAGTGCCGCCGATATGGTCACGGGCATTCACCGAACCTTCCAGGGTCAGCACGGCAAACACGTCCTGCTCGATCTGGTCGCTGAACTGACGCAGTTCTTCCAGGCTCATTTCCGCCAGGTCCTTGCCGCTCTCCACGCCGTATTTCACAGCGTGGCCGACGATTTCGTGGCAGTCACGGAACGGCAGGCCACGGCGCACCAGGTAGTCCGCCAGGTCAGTCGCGGTGGAGAAACCGCGCAAGGCCGCTTCACGCATGATCGCGTGCTTGGGCTTGATCGCCGGAATCATGTCGGCAAAGGCACGCAGCGAGTCGCGCAGCGTATCGGCGGCGTCGAACAGTGGCTCTTTGTCTTCCTGGTTGTCCTTGTTGTAGGCCAGGGGTTGGCCTTTCATCAGGGTCAACAGGCCCATCAGCGCGCCGAATACACGTCCGCTTTTGCCACGCACCAGTTCCGGCACGTCGGGGTTTTTCTTTTGCGGCATGATCGAGCTGCCGGTGCAGAAGCGGTCCGGCAGGTCGATGAACTGGAATTGTGCGCTGGTCCACAGCACCAGCTCTTCGGAGAAGCGCGACAGGTGCATCATCGCAATGCTGGCCGCGGCGCAGAATTCGATGGCGAAGTCACGGTCCGACACGCCATCCAGCGAGTTGCCGCCCACGGCGTCGAAACCCAGCAGTTGCGCGGTGTATTCGCGGTCGATCGGGTAGGTGGTACCCGCCAGCGCGGCGCTGCCCAAGGGCATGCGGTTGGCACGCTTGCGGCAATCCACCAAACGTTCGTAGTCACGGCTGAGCATTTCGAACCAAGCCAGCAGATGGTGGCCAAACGTCACAGGCTGTGCGGTTTGCAGGTGGGTGAAGCCGGGCATGATGGTGCCCGATTCACGCTCGGCCTGTTCCAGCAGACCTTTTTGCAGGCGGGTGATTTCGCCCAGGATCAGGTCGATTTCGTCGCGCAGCCACAGGCGGATATCGGTGGCCACCTGGTCGTTGCGGCTGCGACCGGTGTGCAGTTTCTTGCCGGTCACACCGATGCGATCGGTGAGGCGGGCCTCGATATTCATGTGCACGTCTTCCAGGTCGACACGCCAGTCGAACGTACCGGCTTCGATCTCACCGCGAATGGTGGTCAGGCCGTCGATGATGCTGTCGCGCTCGGCGTCGGTCAGCACGCCGACCTTGGCCAGCATCGTGGCATGGGCGATGGAGCCCATGATGTCGTGGCGGTACAGGCGCTGGTCGAAAGTGACGGAGGCGGTGAAGCGGGCGACGAAGGCGTCGACGGGTTCACTGAAGCGGCCGCCCCAGGACTGGTTGGTCTTGTCGGTGCTCATGGATTCGCTCGTGATCTGCTTAAAAGAGGCGTGGAGGTGTGCCGCCGATAATAACAGGGTTGCCCGGGGAGGCGGTGCTGCGGGTGGTCGGCATTTTTATTTGTGCAAAGGATGGCTAAGTGCCTTGCCGCCGACCGCGTCCCGGAAGAGACTGCAAGCAGGGGCTTATTGATACGATATTTGACGAATCAGCAATATCGTCTCAGCGAGCGTCTACAGTTGGACTGATAGTGTGTGAATGCACCAAAGTCGGGTGATGCGGTCATAGCCCAGACTATCCATTAAAAAAGGGGGGTATTCGGATTGTGTATCAGCAAACCCTACGACAATGCGAGAAGGCTGCAGGTCTTGGGCGTTATTGAACAGGTCCGGGTAAATTTGGGTGCTGCTCTCGGGGCACTTTTTACCGCTCGCGCTAGTCTTAGCGTGGATCGCTGTGACGCAAGTCACCGCACCTGTCTACGCTATCCTTGTGCGAGACTCACGCAGGAATCCAGCGCAATATGAATGTCCTGATCGTTGATGACGAACCCCAAGCCCGCGAGCGACTGAGCCGTTTGGTCAGTGAGCTTGAGGGGTATTCAGTCCTTGAACCGAGCGCCACCACGGGTGAAGAGGCGTTGACGCTGATCGACAGCCTCAAGCCAGATGTGGTGTTGCTTGATATCCGTCTGCCGGGCCTTGATGGCCTGCAAGTCGCTGCCCGCCTGAGTGAACGTGAATCACCTCCTGCCGTGGTCCTGTGCGCCGCACCGGATGAGTTTCCCGAGCAGACGCTTGAAGAGAGTGGCGTCGCCTTCCTGCTCAAGCCGGTAACGGGTGATGCGTTGCTCAAAGCCCTGAAAAAAGCCGAACGCCCCAACCGCGTCCAACTCGCCGCGCTGACCCAGCCTGCCGCCCAAAGTGGCAACGGCCCGCGCAGCCATATCAGTGCGCGGACCCGCAAAGGCATCGAGCTGATTCCCCTGAACCAGGTGGTCTATTTCATTGCCGACCACAAGTACGTGACCCTGCGGCACGAGGCTGGCGAAGTATTGCTCGATGAGCCGCTCAAGGCCCTTGAGGACGAATTCGGCGACCGCTTCGTACGCATTCACCGCAACGCGCTGGTGGCCCGTGAGCGAATAGAGCGCCTTCAGCGCACGCCTCTTGGGCACTTTCAGTTGTTCTTGAAAGGGCTTAATGGCGACGCCTTGATCGTCAGCCGACGCCATGTCGCCGGTGTGCGCAAGATGATGCAGCAGCTTTAGCCCAAGGGCTGCGGCGGGGCCAGCAATCTTTATCCCGGTGCGATGCGGCCAGGGAGGCCTCGTACTTGCTGATTCAAATCAAAGCGTGTTTGCCTGAGCTGTTATTATCTGCCGTATCTATTCAGTACGGATTGATCCATGTCCTCTCGCGAAATCCGCATCGCCACCCGTAAAAGCGCCTTGGCCTTGTGGCAGGCCGAATACGTCAAAGCACGCCTTGAACAGGCTCACCCGGGCCTGAAGGTTTCCCTGGTGCCCATGGTCAGTCGCGGCGACAAGCTGCTCGACTCGCCACTGTCGAAAATCGGCGGCAAGGGCTTGTTCGTCAAGGAATTGGAAACCGCGCTACTGGAAAACGAAGCCGACATCGCCGTGCATTCGATGAAAGACGTGCCCATGGACTTCCCCGAAGGCCTGGGCCTGTACTGCATCTGCGAGCGTGAAGACCCGCGCGACGCCTTCGTTTCCAACACCTATGCCTCCCTGGATGAACTGCCTCTGGGCAGCATCGTCGGCACCTCCAGCCTGCGTCGCCAGGCGCAGTTGCTGACCCGTCGTCCGGACCTGCAAATCCGCTTCCTGCGCGGCAACGTCAACACCCGCCTGGCCAAGCTGGACGCGGGCGAATATGACGCGATCATCCTCGCTGCCGCCGGCTTGATTCGCTTGGGCTTCGAAGACCGTATCACCTCGGCGATCAGCGTCGAAGACAGCTTACCGGCCGGCGGGCAGGGCGCAGTCGGCATTGAATGCCGCACCGCCGACAGCGAAATCCACGCATTGCTCAAGCCTCTTGATCACGCCGACACCGAAGTCCGCGTCACGGCCGAACGAGCGTTGAACAAACACCTCAATGGCGGCTGCCAAGTACCGATTGCCTGCTACGCCGTGCTCGAAGGCGAAAACCTCTGGCTGCGCGGTCTGGTCGGTGACCCGGACGGCGGCTTGCTGCTGACCGCCGAGGTCCGTGGTCCACAGCATGACGCCACGGCCCTGGGCATCCAGGTAGCGGAAGAACTGCTGGAAAAAGGCGCTGGCGCCATCCTGCAGAAAGTCTACGGCGAGGCCGGCCCGCAGTGACCCCATGGCGTGTGCTGCTGACGCGGCCTGCCGAGGAATCGATGGCCCTGGCGGCGTCGTTGTCCAACGCCGGCATTTTCAGCAGCAGCCTGCCGTTGCTGGCCATCGAAGCCCTGCCGAGCACGCCTGAGCAACAGGCTGTGCTAGCTGACCTGAGCCGCTATTGCGCGGTCATCGTGGTGAGCAAGCCCGCCGCGCGCCTGGCTTTGCAACATTTGGATCAAACCTGGGCGCAGTTGCCGTGGTTCAGCGTCGGCGCCGCCACCGCGCACGTATTGGCTGAGCAAGGCCTCAGCGTTCACTGCCCGCTGACCGGCGACGACAGCGAGGCCTTGCTTGCAGTGCCGGCGTTGCGCGAGGCTGTCGCACGCCCCGGTGCGCGGGTGCTGATCCTGCGCGGCGAGGGTGGCCGGGAGCTGCTGGCTGAGCGTTTGCGCGAGCAAGGTGCTAGTGTCGACTATCTGGAGTTGTATCGTCGCCTCCTTCCGGCGTACGACGCCGGGACGCTGGTGCAACGCATCCAGTTGGAACGCTTGAACGGCCTGGTGGTCAGCAGTGGGCAGGGTTTTTTACACCTGAAGGCCCTGGCCGGCGCCGATTGGCCGCAGGTGGCGCAGCTGCCGTTGTTCGTGCCCAGCCCGCGTGTTTATGAAATGGCGCGGGCCGCAGGCGCAGAAAAAGTTGTGGACTGTCGTGGCGCGAGTGCCGCGGCTTTGTTAGTGGCGTTGCGCAGCACTGCCTCATGAGGCAGGCCGCTCCCACTCTCTGATACGCAAAGGACGGATACGTGAGCGAAACAGCCTTGCCTAAAGATGAAACCCAACCCGCACTCGATGCGCCGGTTGAGTCACCGGTCACCGCGCCACGCCGTGGCAATGGCCTGGCAATCATCGCCCTGTTGCTCGGCGCCGCCGGTGTTGCCGCCGGCGGTTGGGGGATCTGGCAGGTCCGCGCCCTGCAAGCCAGCAGTCAGCAACAGCTGGGCCAGGTGCAGACCCTCGATGACCAGTCCCAGTCCCTCAAGCAGAGCCAGCAACAGCTGGCTGCACGCCTGGCGCAGTTGCCTGCAGCGGACGAGTTGGAAGAGCGCCGCCGTCTGGTTGCTCAATTGCAGGGTGACCAGCAGCGTTTGAGCCAGCGTCTGGAGACCGTGTTGGGTGCCAGCCGCCAGGACTGGCGCCTGGCTGAGGCCGAGCACTTGATCCGTCTGGCCAGCTTGCGTTTGTCCGCGCTGCAAGACATCAACAGTGCGCAGTCGCTGGTGCAGGGCGCCGATGAGATTCTTCGCGAGCAAAGTGATCCGGGTTCCTACGCCGCCCGCGAGCAACTGGCCAAGAGCCTTGCCGCGTTGCGCAGCACCGAGCAGCCGGACCGCACCGGGCTGTATCTGCAATTGGCCGCGCTGCGTGATCAGGTCGTGCAACTGGCGGCCATTGCCCCTGAATACCAGCTCACCGAACCAGCGGCCGACGGGCGCCCGACTGCCGATACGGAGAACCGTCTGAGCCAATGGTGGGAGCAGATTTCCCGCTACTTCCGCATCGACTTCAACCCGGACGACAACATTCGCCCACTGCTTGCCGGCCAAGGCTTGAACCAGGTACGCCTGGCCCTGAGCCTGGCCCTGGAGCAAGCGCAATGGGCCGCGCTCAATGGCGAAACGGCGGTGTACAGCCGCTCGCTGGGTGAAGCGCGCAGTGTGCTGCAAGACAATTTCAACCAGGACAACCCGCAGAGCAAGGCCATGCTGGCGCGTATCGCCGAGCTTGAGCCCAAGGCCGTCTCCGTGGTGACTCCGGACCTGGCCGCCAGCTTGGCCGCGGTGCAGGCCTACCTTGAGCGCCGCCATCTGTCTGCCGATGAAGCCAAGGCGTCGGCGGGCACGCCGGCGACCCAGGAGTAGAGCTGATGAAGCGTTTCTATGTGATCCTGGTGCTGGCGATTGCAATCGCCCTCGCGCTGGCCGTGGGCATTTCCAAGCACACCGGCTACGTGCTGATTACCTATCCCCATTTGCTGCATTACGAGTCGAGCCTGTGGGCCACGCTGGTGGCGGTGCTTGCCGTCGGCCTGGCGATCTACCTGATCCGAGTGCTGCTGAGCCTGGTCACCACCTCCGGTGGCGTGGTCAACCCGTGGTCGCGGCGCAACCGTAGCCGTCGTGTGCAGGTCGCGATCGAACAAGGCCAGATGGACCTCGCCGAAGGCCGCTGGGCCAGCGCCGAGCGCCACTTGCACCGTGCTGCCGAGGCCGAGCGCCAACCCTTGCTGTACTACCTCGGCGCGGCGCGTGCCGCCAATGAACAAGGCCGTTATGAAGAGTCTGACGGTTTGCTGGAGCGTGCCTTGGAGCGTCAGCCCCAGGCGGAGCTGGCCGTCGCCTTGAGCCATGCGCAATTGCAAATGGACCGTGGCGACACGGACGGCGCCCTGGTCACGTTGCAGGCCATGCATGAGCGTCATCCGCATAACCCGCAAGTCTTGCGCCAGTTGCAGCGCCTGCACCAGCAGCGAGGCGATTGGTCGTCGGTGATTCGCTTGTTGCCCGAGCTGCGCAAAGACAAAGTGCTTCCTGCTGCCGAGTTGGCCGAACTGGAGCGCCGAGCCTGGGGTGAAAATCTCGGCTTGGCCGCCCAGCGCGAAGAGCAGGGCGAGGCGGGGCTGCAGTCCCTTGATCGGGCGTGGGAGCAACTGACTTCCGCGCAACGCCAAGAGCCACAACTGGTGTTGGCGTACGCTGAGCAGCTGCGTCGGCTGGGTGCGGATGCGAAAGCCGAGGAAGTGCTGCGCGGGGCAATCAAGCGAGGTTATGACAGCCACCTGATCCGGCTGTATGGTTTGCTGCGTGGCAGCGACCAGGCCCGGCAGTTGAAATTTGCCGAAGGGTGGCTCAAGGAACATGCCGGTGACGCAAGCCTGCTGCTGACCCTCGGTCGTCTTTGCCTGCAAAACAGCCTGTGGGGCAAGGCGCGGGATTACCTCGAGAGCAGCCTGCAGGTTCAGCGCAATCCTGAAGCCTGTGCCGAGCTGGCGCGTTTGCTGGCGCAGTTGGGTGACACTGAACGCAGCAACCAGTTGTTCCAGGAAGGCCTGGGCCTGTTGGACAGCCGTCTGCTGGCTTCGCCCTTGCCCGTGCCTGCACGGGTTTGAAGTAGGAAAAAAGCGAGGGCTGGCTCAGACACTTCTGAAGCCCAGCCTTCGTTAGCCTGCAAATGCTGGGGTCTAAAGCCCGGCGTAGTAAATTCCTACTGCCGGCTGCTCGAAGTCATCCAGGTTCTGACGGCATATCTCTATGCTCTCGCGGAAATGTCTGCGCCAGTGCGTATTGAAAGGAGTCAGGCCTTTCCTCTACCGTAATGGCCTGTCTCTTGCGGTACGGATAAAAATGTCTCTCGCCCCATCACGCTCCCTGTTTTTCCTGGCGTTCATCGCTGGTGCGCTGACGTTGGGTGCATCTTTTTATCTGGAATACGGCGCCCTGCTGCGTCCTTGTTTCCTGTGCCAGATGCAGCGCATCTATCTGGCGACCTTCACGCTGATCAATCTGCTTGCGGCCATTCACAGCGCAAAGCGCACGGTTGCCTACCTCTATGGGCTGGCGAGCATGGGCTGTGCGTTGCTCGGCGCCATCACGGCAGTGCGTCAAGTGCTGCTACAAAATGCCGCGCCGGAACAGGCCACGGATTGTTGGCCCAGCCTGCAATACATGATTGAAAACCTGTCGCTTTGGCAGGCGCTGCAATCTACAGTCAAAGGCACTGTGGATTGCGTCGATATCAATTGGACGCTGTTCGACCTGAGTCTTCCCGAGTGGAGCCTGTTGTTCTTCCTGGCAATGCTGATCCTGGGCGTCATGCAGTTTTCACAGTCGCTGATGAGCCGTCGTTTAGAGCTTGTGCGGCACTAAAAACACGTATTGGTCTGTAGGACAGGATTAAACACTTGTATGAACTTTCTCTCCTGCGTACCTTGAAGCCATAGTCATGCGGGCATAATCTGGCCCGCACGCGTTATTGAAAACGTTCGTCAGATGCGGCCGTGTCCGGCTGCCGCTTTATCCTTGAAGTGTTGCGCGGGCACAGGCGGCAGCGCCCCCTATAGGGAAGAGAGATCACCATGCTGGAAAGTTGTCAGAATGCTCAGGAACGCTGGGGTGGGGTGCACAAGCTGATCGACAGCTGGTTGAAGGCACGTCACGAACTGGTTCGGGCCTTTGATGCTCTCGGCGCCAAGCCCGAGACGCTGGCTGAGAATCGCGAACCGTTGCAGGAATTTTGTGGGGTGTTGGTGGACTACCTGTCTGCTGGTCATTTCGGCGTCTACGAGCAACTGACCAAAGAGGCGGAAGCTTTTGACGATCAGCGTGGTCTGGACCTGGCAGAGACCCTTTACCCGCGCATCGATGTCATCACCGAAAAGCTGCTGGCGTTCACCGACCTGTGTGATGCCGGCAATTGTGTTGCGGAGAAATTCAAAGAGCTGGGCGGGTTGCTTCACGAGCGTTTCGAGCTGGAAGATTGCCTGATCGAAGTGCTGCACAATGCCCACAAGGAAGAGTCCGCCACCCAGGTTTGACCTGTGCTGGCGAGTAAAAAAACGGTGCGCATGGCGCACCGTTTTTTATTCGGTCAGTGGCGGGTGCCGAGCAATTCGATCTCGAATACCAGCGGCGTATACGGCGGGATCAGCTCGCCGGCACCGTCGGCCCCGTAAGCCTGAGCTGATGGAATCACCAGACGCCATTTCGCACCGACCGGCATTTGTTGCAGCGCGCTGCTCCAGCCGCTGATCACACTGTCCAGCCGAAACCATTGCGGCTGTGTGCTCTTGTCGAAGACGGTCCCGTCGGGCAAGCGTCCCACGTATTTTACCTGCACCTCATCACTGGCCAACGGCGTGCTGCCAGTGCCGGGCGACAACTCGGTAAGCAGGATGCCATCCGCCAATTCACGCACGCCGGCGGCGGCTTTTTCCTTGGTTAAAAATTGCTGCTCGGCGGCGAGTGCTTTTTCGCTTTGCGGGGCCTGAGCATCGGCTGCGCTCTGTGCTTCGTGTTGCGCGAGAATCTGCTCGATACGTGCATTGTCCAGCGCCAGTGGCTTGCCTTGATAAGCTTGCTTGAGACCGTCGAGCAATGCCTGCAGCTGCAGGTCGGGGACTTCCTGGCGCAAGCGTTCGCCAAGGCTCGCACCCAGGCTGTAGGCGAGGTCGTGCGGGTCTTGGGTAGGGGTGTTGGACGGCGTTTGCTCGCCCGCATTGGCGACTGAAATCGCCAAGCCAAGCACTAGAAAAAGGTAACGCGACATGGGCATTCTCCCGCCGAAAGTGCGACGGATTATGCCAGTGTGAGTACGTAAAAAGTGCCGTGGTTTTTGGTTATATCGATAAGAATTTTCTCACGGTGCAACGCAAGGCAAACGATACTGTCAACATGCCCTAGCGGCGGTAAGAGCAGAGGGCTAGTATGAGCCGCACCCACGTCAGCCAGGAGGTAAACCATGTCGGCCAAACAGAAGCCTGTTAATACCCCGTTGCACTTACTCCAACAACTTTCGGGCAGCTTGCTCGAACATCTGGAAAGCGCGTGTTCCCAAGCCTTGGCTGATGCAGAAAAACTGCTCGCCAAACTGGAAAAACAACGCGGTAAAGCGCAAGAAAAGCTGCACAAATCCCGCACCAAACTGCAAGGCGCCGCCACTGCCGGCAAGGCCAAGGCTCAAGCCAAAGCCAAAGACGCCGTCAAAGAACTTGAGGACCTGCTGGATGCCCTCAAGGATCGCCAAGCTGAAACCCGCACCTACATTTCCCAACTCAAAAAAGATGCCCAGGAAAGCCTGAAACTGGCCCAGGGCGTTGGTCGTGTGAAGGAAGCTGTCGCGAAAGTGCTGGGCGCTCGTACGCCAGCAAAAGCAGTTGCAGCGAGCGCGGCGAAAAAACCAGCGAGCAAAGCCGTGGCTGCCAAGGCCCCCGCTAAAGCTGCAGCCAAGTCCGCCGCCAAGCCAGTTGCCAAAACTGCTGCAAAACCAGCCGCCAAGCCAGCTGCCAAAACCGCTGCTGCGAAACCAGCCGCCAAGCCAGTTGCTAAAACCGCTGCTGCGAAACCAGCCGCCAAGCCAGTTGCTAAAACCGCTGCTGCAAAACCAGCCGCCAAGCCAGCTGCCAAAACCGCTGCTGCAAAACCAGCCGCCAAGCCAGCTGCTAAAACCGCTGCTGCGAAACCAGCCGCCAAGCCAGCTGCTAAAACCGCTGCTGCGAAACCAGCCGCCAAGCCAGCTGCCAAAACCGCTGCTGCGAAACCAGCCGC
>NZ_JBARTQ010000575.1:0-1563 GCF_049645325.1 Pseudomonas sp.
CATTGGCGAAGTCGCGGGTCTTCCACCAATGCTCGGGGAACACCGGCAGGGTGGCGATATCCAGGGGCAGGGTGCGGTTTTCATTGCTGGAAAAATCGAAGCGTACCTGGCGTTCGCCCTCGACTTCGACGTGCTTGACGTCGGCGAACAGAGTGCGAAAGCGCAGGCTGCCCTGGGTCATCAGCAGGTCGAAGCTGTAGCGTACGTCTTCAGCGGTGATGGGCGTTCCGTCGGCAAACCGTGCCTTGGGGTTCAAGTAGAAGCGCAGCGACAGGCCGTCGTCGGCGCGTTCCATCTTTTCGGCGACCAGGCCATAGACCGTGTAGGGCTCATCCAGGGACCGCTGGGCCAGGGGCGAGTAGAGCCAGCCGTCGACCTGGGAAACGCCGATGCCTTTGTCGATATACGGCAGCACATGGTCGAAGCGCCCGATCTCGATGGCTGAACGCTTGAGGCTGCCGCCCTTGGGCGCAGTGGGATTGGCGTAGTCGAAATGGGTGAAACCGGCGGGGTACTTGGCCGGTTCGCCGTACACCGTGAGGTAGGTCTGCGGGGCCGCGATCACGGCCGAGCTGGCCAACAGCAGGGCCAGGGCAGAGCTGAGCAGTCTTGTGGTAAAAGCCAATCGCATTATCAGCCTTGAGCGCCGGGTAAACAGGAATAAGGATTTGTACGCTAACGGCGCAAGCGTCGCCAGTGATCACATGCACAACGGCCCACCAAAAGGCGGGCCGTTGTTTAGAGCATCAGCGCAGACTGGATCAGTCCTGGCGGCTGGTGACTTCCAGCAGGTGATAACCGAATTGGGTTTTCACCGGGCCTTGCACGGTGTTGACCGGGGCGCTGAACACGACGGTGTCGAATTCTTTAACCATCTGGCCTGGACCGAACGAACCCAGGTTGCCGCCATCGCGGCTGGATGGGCAGCTGGAGTTGGCTTTGGCGATTTCTGCGAAATCAGCGCCGCCTTCGATTTGGGACTTGAGTTCGTTGCACTTGTCTTCAGTGGAAACGAGGATGTGACGGGCGGTGGCTTTGGCCATGGGGAATAACTCCTTGAATTAAAAAGGGTGAGCCTACCCGATTCAGGTGGTTATTTCCCGGCAAAGTTCCCGCTAATTGCCTGAGCGGCTCAAGCGCGAGCCATGGCGCCGCTGCGGGTCAGTGCCATGCCCCGTTCGGGTCAGGTTCAGCTCAGCACGATATAGTCGTTCTGCTGAATGATGGGTTGATGCGGGCCCTGCACCAGGTGGATGTAGCGGCCGTCCACCAGGTCGATGGGCAGGCAGTCATCGATATCCATCACCGCGTCGGTGTGAGACTGGGACCAGGTGCGCAGCATCTGCTGTTTGCCCTTGTCCATCGCCTCTTTTTTAGTGCGGGCCACCACCAGGAGGTAGTGATGCGCCTCGCCAAACGCGTTGGCTTCATAGCCACCGAGGTTGATGAAGTACAGGTGATGCGCGTCGGCCTGAGGCGCCAAGTGGCTGAGCTCGACCTTCCAGCCGTCGACGCCATCCACCCTCATCCACGCGTCGATGTGCACGCCCTTGGGGCTGCCGA
>NZ_JBARTQ010000576.1:0-12631 GCF_049645325.1 Pseudomonas sp.
CTGATGCACCGCATTCGCGAGCAAGCCCGCTCCCACATTGACTGTGTTGCCAAGTCAATTTTGGGAGGGTGTGAGACCACCACCGACATCCGGCAGTTCGCCGTTATACTCGCCGCTCTGCTTTGGAGCCAGTATGAATTCGTTGCCCATCGATGATGTTTTACCCGCCCTGCGTGACGCCTTGGCGAATCGCCATGAAGCCGTGCTGGAAGCGCCGCCCGGTGCCGGTAAAACCACCCGCGTGCCCCTCGCGCTCTTGAACGAGCCGTGGCTGGCCGGGCAAACCATCCTGATGCTCGAACCCCGCCGCCTCGCGGCCCGTGCGGCCGCCGAGCGGCTGGCCAGTGAACTGGGCGAAAAGGTCGGCGAAACCGTCGGCTATCGCATCCGTTTGGACAGCAAGGTCGGCCCCAACACCCGCATCGAAGTGGTCACCGAAGGCATCCTCACCCGCCGCCTGCAGGACGACCCGGCGCTGGACGGCGTGGGCTTGTTGATCTTCGATGAGTACCACGAACGCAGCCTCGACGCCGACCTCGCACTGGCCTTGAGCCTCAACGGCCGCGACCTGTTTCGCGATGAGCAGCCGCTGAAAATCCTGCTGATGTCGGCCACCCTCGAAGGCGAACGCCTGTCCGGCCTGCTGAACGACGCGCCGATCCTGCGCAGCGAAGGGCGCATGTATCCGGTGCAGATGCGCTGGGGGCGGCCGTACCAGGCCGGTGAATTTATTGAGCCGCGCGTGGTGCAGACCGTCCTCGAAGCCCTGCATGACGAAACCGGCAGCGTGCTGGTGTTCCTGCCCGGCCAGGCAGAGATTCGCCGGGTCCACCAGCAACTGGCCGACGCCCTCGGCGCGCGCACGGATGTGCTGTTATGCCCTTTGCATGGCGAGCTGGACCTGAACGCCCAGCGCGCCGCCATCGACCCGGCGCCCGCCGGCAAACGCAAAGTGGTGCTGGCCACCAACATTGCCGAGACCAGCCTGACCATCAACGGTGTGCGCGTGGTGATCGACGCCGGGCTGGCGCGGGTGCCGCGTTTCGACCCTGGCAGCGGCATGACCCGCCTCGACACCCAACGTATCTCCCGCGCCAGCGCCACCCAGCGCGCGGGCCGGGCAGGGCGCCTGGAGCCGGGCGTGTGTTATCGGCTGTGGTCCGAGGACCAGCATGAAGGCTTGGCCGCGTATGGCAGCGCTGAAATTCTCGCGGCCGACCTCGCAGGCCTCGCCTTGCAGCTGGCACGTTGGGGCGTCACGCCCACGCAGTTGGTGTGGCTGGATGTGCCGCCGGCCGCCGCGTATGCCCAGGCCCAGGATTTGCTGGTGCGCCTCGGTGCCTTGAATGACGACAAGCTGACCGCCCATGGCCAGAAAATGGCCGAGCTGCCGGCGCACCCGCGTATCGCTCATCTGCTGCTGCGCGGGCAGGATTTGGGCTTGGCCGCCACGGCCTGTGACGTTGCCGCGTTGTTGGGCGAGCGCGATATCCTGCGCGGCGCTGGCGCCGATTTGCACAGTCGCCTGGCGCTGATGTCCGGCGAAGAACGCGGACGCGGCACTCAGGGCGGGGTACAACGGGCCAAGCAACTGGCCCGGCAATACCGCGGCTATTTAAGAGGCCAGGCAACGCAACCCGTGGCCGACCCCGACCACCCGCGCTGGCTCGGCGCCTTGCTGGCGCTGGCCTATCCCGACCGCGTCGCCCAGCAACGCCGTCCCGGTGGCGCCGAATACCGCCTGGCCAATGGCCGCGCTGCGCTGTTCGCCGAGGCTGACAGCCTGATGAAACAAGCGTGGCTGGTGATCGCCGACCTCGGCAGCCGCCAAGGCCAGCGCGAGGAACGCATCTACCTCGCGGCGGACTTTGATCCGGCACTGTTCGACACGGTCCTCGCCGAGCAAGTGCGCAACGTCGACCAGCTGGATTGGGACGAGCGCGAAGGCGTATTGCGCGCCGAACGCCAGCGCAAAGTCGGCGAACTGGTGCTCAGTCGCGAACCGCTGACCGGCCTCGACGAATCCGCGCGCAGCCAGGCGCTGGTCAACCTGGTGCGCCGCAAAGGCCTGGAACTGTTGCCCTGGACACCCGAATTGCGCCAATGGCAGGCCCGCGTCATGCTGCTGCGCCAGCTGGACGCCGGCAAAACCAGCGAATGGCCGGATATCAGCGACAAGGCCCTGCTGGCCGGCCTCGAAGACTGGTTGATGCCCTACCTGGGCAAAGTCTCGCGCCTCAGCCATTTTGCCAACCTGGATATTTCCAGCTTCCTGCACAACCTGCTGCCCTGGCCGCTGCCCCAGCGTCTCGACGAATTGGCCCCGCAACACGTGAAAGTGCCGTCGGGCTCATCGGTGCGCCTGGACTACAGCGAACAGCCGCCGATTCTGGCGGTGCGTTTGCAGGAACTGTTCGGCTTGGCGGACACGCCGCGCATTGCCGGCGGGCGCCAGGTGGTCAAGTTGCACCTGCTGTCCCCAGCACGGCGGCCGGTGCAAGTGACGCAGGACCTGGCGAACTTCTGGCGCAGCACGTACGCCGAGGTGAAGAAGGATTTGAAGGGGCGGTACCCGAAACACTATTGGCCGGACGACCCATTGGTGGCCGAGCCGACTGCCAGGATCAAACCGCGAAAGTAGCGCGTGTGGAGATCAACTGTGGGAGCTGGCTTGCCTGCGATCGCATCACCGCGGTGTAACTGAACGACCGCGTCGTCTGCATCGCAGGCAAGCCAGCTCCCACACAAGCCCGCTCCCACATTGGGTTCCGTTGTGTTGGTTATTGCGCGGCAGGCAACAGGAACCGCGCAATCACCGGCAAATGGTTGGAAATACGCAACGTATCCTCCTGCCGCACTTTTGCCTCCACCCGCTTGATCCGCGGGCTGTAAAACAGATAATCCAGCGTACGATCCGGGCCATCGATGCTCGGGTCATTCGGGAAGTGCGTCAGCCACTTCGCCCGCTCGACCCCACTGGATTCGCTGTTACTCGGGATCATCGGGTATTTGTCCCACAGCAGATGCAGCTCGCTGTCCGGCGAATACTGCCCGCGCTTGTCGGCATCCAGACGCAGGAATTGCCCCAGCGGCAGCAGGTTGAAATCCCCGCCGATCAGCCAGGGCGTGCCACGGCCTTCGAATTTATCCAGCAATTTCACCGTGGCTTTTACCTGCTCTTGCACCGCTGTGCGCCCCGGCACGTCGCCATCCAGGCGCGTATTAAGCACGGCCAATTGGCCACCATCGCTCAAGGGCAGGTAGGTCAACAACAAGGCCGGTTTGGGCTGGAATTGGCGGCTGATGAAGTTGGCCGGCGACACCGGCAGTTGCAGGCGCTCGGCGTGTTCGATCTGGTAGCGGCTGAGGGTGACGAGCTTGCGACCGACGCTGCCGAAAATATGCAGGCTGGGCACAAAATCGGCTTTCCAGTCGAAGGCCTGGGCGCTGCACGGGTAGAGGTCGACCAAGCGTTCCTGAAGCAATGCGACCTGGTCCTGGTAATGCGAGGGTTTGGCGCCTTCGTCGAGTTCCTGCAGCAGCAGGATGTCGGGTTGCTCATCGCGGATCACCCGCGCCACTTCGTCGAGGCTGAAGGCCATGTCTTCGACGGTTGGCAGCTCGTCCGGGCCGTTGCCGTCGGCGGTGTCGTACCAGAACACGTAGTTCTTGCCGGCCAGGTATTGCACGTTCCAGGTCATGACCTTGAGCGCCTGCCCGGGCAGCAAGGTCGGCGCGCGCGGCGCGACGCAGCTTACGGGCAGGATTTGCTTGTCGTCGGGGCGCCAGGTCAGGCTGTAGATCAAGGCCGTGAGCGCGCCTGCAAGGATCAACAGGCTCAGCACGGTTATGCGCAATAAACGGGTCATCGGCTCGGCTTATAGCGTTTCGGGAATGCCAAGGAGCATATCACCGCGCGTCGGCATCGCCACCGATCAACATGAATAAACGGAACAGCACCACGCTGGTAAACAGTTGCAGGAAGCTGTGGGCGCTGTCGATCAATACCCCGAGCAGCGGCGCCGGGTTTGGATAGGCCGCAACACTTGCGCCCTTGAGCAGCCACAACGGTGTCATCACACACAGCAGGCACACCAGGATTCGCCAGAAATGCCCACGGGTCAGGCGGAAACTTTCCTTCATCGCCTCCAGTGCCGACATGCCGCGCAACACTAATAAATACTCGGCAAACGCCAGCACCACCATCAGCCACAGGCCCGGCAGGAAATACAGCGACAAGCCGAGCAAAATCAGCAGGGTGCTCATGGCCGTCAGCAGGGCAAAACGCGGCCACAGGCTCAGGGCCATGGCCCATACATTTTTGGTGCTCGGCGACTCGCCACGGGTGCGCGCGTCGAGAAACAGGATCAACGCGCCGGTGTACATCGGGTACACCAGCAACCCCACCACCACGCTGTAACCCGGGAACGCGTCCGGGCCCAGCGTGTGGTCGAGCACCTGTTGCAACAGGGCTTCGAGGATCACCAGCGGCAGGCACAGCTGGACGATGGCGCCCAGGTTGCCTCGGGTAAAACGAAAGGAGTCGCGCAGCACGTCTAACGGATTCATCGGGTTCATCGCAGGCCTAAAAGCAAGGCCCACACTTTAACCGATCATGACTGGGCGTAAGCAAACGTAAACCTTGCGTAAAGACCATTGAAACGTCTGGTAACACCCCCATAACTAGTGCGTAGCTCGCCTGATCACAGGCGGGCCCATGATTTTTACC
The DNA here is from genome assembly GCF_049645325.1 of Pseudomonas sp. Classification (GTDB taxonomy): domain Bacteria; phylum Pseudomonadota; class Gammaproteobacteria; order Pseudomonadales; family Pseudomonadaceae; genus Aquipseudomonas. Next base: position 4,730 of record NZ_JBARTQ010000576.1, read on the forward strand.
GGCAATCTAACGAGGTCGCCATGAACAGCGAAGAGCAAACCCTGATCGATGGACTGTTTTCACGGTTGCAACAAGCCGAAACGGACTCAGCCCCCCGCGACGCCCTGGCCGAAGCGCGGATCAAGGAGCACCTGACTCGCCAACCGGCTGCCGGGTACTACATGACCCAGTCGATCCTGGTGCAGGAACACGCGATCAAAAGCCTCGACGCGCAGAACAAGCAACAGGCGCAGCAGATCCAGCAATTGCAGGATGAGCTGCAACAGGCCAAGGCTCAGGCCGCACAACCGGCGCAGAGCAGCGGCGGTTTCCTGTCGAGCATCTTTGGCGGTGGCAGTTCCCGCGACGCCCAGCCGGCGCAAAGTGCGCCACCGTCTTCGGGCGGCGGCTGGCGTGAACCGGCACGGCCTTCTTTCGGCCAGCCTGCGCCGCAGCAGCAGAATTACGGCGCGCCGCAACAGAACTACCAACAACCGCAGCAAGCGCCTGCAGCCCCGATCGGCAGTGGCTTTCTCGGTGGCGCGCTGAAAACCGCAGCGGGCGTGGCCGGTGGCGTGATGCTGGCCGAAGGCATCAGCAGCCTGTTCAACCACAACTCGCAACAGCCGCAAGTGGTGGAAGAAATCATCCGCGAAGAGCCGGCGCCTGCCAGCGACAACGGCAACTGGGGCAATGACGACCAGAAGTTTGCCGGTGGCAATGACAGCTGGGGCAACGACAGCTCCTCTGACAGCTTCGCCGACAGCGACTATTCCGACGATTCCTCCTCATTCGGCGACGACGATTCCTTCGTCTGACCACCCTCAAGCCCGGTGCGCTTCGTCGCTCCGGGCTGATTTTTCGCTGAAACTTTCTCGCGGCTGGCATACTGGCAGCCTTTCCGGGCGCTGGCGCCTGGCTGTCATGAGGAAGTGCGGTGAAGAAAATTGCGGTGTTCGCCGATGTACAAAACCTCTATTACACCGTGCGCCAGGCGTATGGCTGCCACTTCAACTACGCCGCCCTGTGGGCTGACATCAGCTCGCGCGGGCAGATTGTCGAGGCGTACGCGTATGCCATCGACCGTGGCGACAGCAAACAGCAGCAATTCCAGCAGATCCTGCGCAACCTGGGCTTTACGGTGAAACTCAAGCCGTACATCCAGCGCAGCGACGGCTCGGCCAAAGGCGACTGGGACGTGGGCATCACCCTCGACATCATGGACGCCGCCGACCACGTCGACGAAGTGGTGCTGGCTTCCGGCGACGGTGATTTCGACATGCTGCTCGAACGCATCATCCAGAAACATGGCGTTGAAGCCGTGGCCTACGGCGTGCCGGGGCTGACGGCCAACTCGTTGATACGCGCCGCCAGCCGCTACGTGCCGATCGAAGGCGCGTTGTTGCTTAAATAAAGCGCTGCGGCTTAATAAATAGTTAGACGGAGTTGGAACAGGTTTGGAACGTATAGCGGTCATCGACTTTGAAACCACCGGCATCACCCCGAGCAGCCATTGCCGGGCCACGGAAATCGCGGTGGTCATCCTTGAGCGCGGCCAGATCGTGGACCGCTACCAGAGCCTGATGAACGCCGGTGTGCGCGTGCCGGGCTTTATCGAACAGCTCACCGGCATCAGCAACGCCATGCTGCGCAGCGCGCCGCCGGCCGAGCGGGTGATGAATGAAGTGAATGAATTCGTCGGCGTCACGCCGCTGCTGGCGCACAACGCCGCCTTCGACCAGAAGTTCTGGGACTTCGAGCTGGGCCTGATCCGCCGCACACGCCTGCAGAAATTCGCCTGCTCCTTGCTGCTGGCGCGTCGGTTGATGCCTTCGGCGCCCAACCACAAGCTCGGCACCTTGAATTCATTCGCGCAACTGCCCCACACCGGCAAGGCTCACCGGGCGATGGCGGACGCTGAAATGGCCGCCAACCTCACGGCTCACCTGGCCGAGGAACTGCGCCGCACCCACGGTTTGCGCGAACTCTCCCACGAGCTGCTGTGCACCTTGCAGAAAGTGCCGGCGGCGAAGATCAATGAGCATTTGAAGAAGCATCGCGGGTTCTGAGCCAAGCACAATCTCAAGCACACAGAAGCTCCAATGTGGGAGCTGGCTTGCCTGCGATGGCGGTGTATCAGCCAACTATTCGGTGACTGACACACTGCAATCGCGGGCAAGTCGAATCGTCGCACCGCCGCTCCCACAGGGGTTATGCGGCGCTCATCGAGGCTGTACACACGCCAACGCCCGATCAACCACCTCCTTCGCCATCCCCAGCCAAAATCCCCGGTAGATGGATACCTTGTGGTGAGCGGGCTTGCCCCGCGCTGGGCTGCGAAGCGGCCCCAGAACCTGACCCCTCCTGACTGAAAGAACGTGTCGCCTTCACTGGGGCTGCTACGCAACGCAGCGCGGGGCAAGCCCGCTCACCACAACAGGCTCGTTCACCATAAAAGCCCGCGTGTCAGGCTACCGAGGCTGTACACACGCCAACGCCCGATCAACCACCTCCTTCGCCATCCCCACCAAATGCATCACCGCCCGTTGCTGCGGGTTCACCGCCTCACCCGACGGGTGTGCGGTTTCCACCGCGCAATGCAGCAAGTCAGCCGCATGGGCCAGGGCATCTTCGAAGCTCAGGTTGTCATTCAGCACAAAATTGGGCGCATCCGGGGCGCAGGCTTTGAGGTAGTAGTCGATGGCTCGGCGATTGAGCAGGGCGTCTTCGCTGAGGAAGTCGGGCGGATCGGGAGTAACTTTGACCATGGTATAGCTCCTTCCACTAGGTAAGAAGCTGCGACCGTTCGCTTGCACGCAAATTAAGGTGGCAGCAGTACGCGGGTGTGCAAGACCAGGGTGGAAGACCCAGCAGGCCCGAAGACCTCCCGCGCACAGCTGCCATAACATTCAAAACGCCTAGCAGCATTAAGAGCTGACGTTGAAAGGTAAGACTTTTGCGCATTTTCCACTGGCCGGACTTGCACGTCCGGTCACCGAACATTCGATGACAGGGCGAGACTAGCGACCTGATCCGGCGGAAACAAGGCCGTGGAATTCTCTAGGAAACGTCCCGCAAATGAAAGGGATCGGTCTTGCTGGTCACTGAAATACCGGGCCTTTGAGAGAGGTTCTGCGATTTCTCGGAACAGTCGGTAAGTAGAGTCTTGTCACTCTGTCGGACTCTTCTTATTTCCCTTTCGGCAAACGATGACTTCCACTTAACAATTAAGATCCAACTCGTTATCGGCGAAAAGGAACTTGGTCTTATGAGAGCCAAGGTCAGCGAAAAGGTAATTCAACTGTTCGTCGACATCATTGGCTTTATCGACCGAAGCCAAGTGACGGAGCAAACGGATTTCATTCATGACTTCAAGATCATTGACGACGATTTAACCTGCTTCGTCATGCAGATCAAATGGCAATTCAACCTGCAGGCGACTCAGGAAGATTGGGATCACATCACTACCATTAAGCAAATTGTCGATTTGATTGTTCAGCGCTCAAATCAGCGGTGAAGCAACTGACGCCATCGCAGGCAAGCCAGCTCCCACAGGAGGTTGCATCCAGACCCGGCGACTCGGTCAACTGCTGTGATCGTTCCCACGCAGAGCGTGGGAACGAGCGGGGTCAGGTGTTTTTCCCATTGCTCTCCAACTGCCCCAACGGCACGCGCCGTTCTATCGCGCTCGACAAGATAATCGAGGTCTTGCTGAACCCGAATTTCGCAATCCGGTTGATCAAATTCTCCAGCTCCGGCATCGACCCCACCGCCGCTTGCATGATCACGCATGGGTCGCCCGTCACGCGGTGGCATTCCGTCAGTTCAGGGATTTCGCTGAGGGCGTCGTACACCTTCTGGCTGCCGTGGTTGGTCAGGCGCAACTCGATCACGCATTGGATCGGCAAGCCGACTTTGGACATGTCTACTTTGGCCTGGTACCCGGTGATGACGCCGCTGGCCTCCAGCTTGGCCACGCGTTCGGCCACGGCGGGGGCGGAGAGGTTTACCGTGCGGGCCAGTTGCGCGTAGGACGCGCGGCCGTCTTCGAGCAGGGCGCTGAGGAGCATGCGGTCGTATTTGTCCATGATAAGGCTCCGGTTGCGCGTGGCTTTCGAAAGCACGGGTTATAGCCCTCATAACCATGCTTTGAAAAGTGTACGGGCGCTTTAAACAGGTTTTGTAACTTATGTTTACCGAGCTGCTTTTCTAGAATAAGCCTCCTGTTTCCTGCCGCAGAGCTGCCCAATGCCTGGCCCACGTCGCTTTCCCTTACCGTTGATCGCTGCCTTTTTTGCGTTGTATGTGATTTGGGGTTCCACCTACTTGGTGATCCGAATTGGCGTGGAGTACTGGCCACCGTTGATGCTCGGCGGGATTCGCTTTCTGTTGGCAGGGTTGGTGATGTATGCCTTTTTGCGTTGGCGCGGGGCGCCTGCGCCGACGTGGGTGCAGTGGAAAGCCGCGGCCAAGATCGGCATTTTGCTGCTGACCTTTGGCAATGGCGCGGTGACGGTGGCCGAGCACACGGGAGTCGCCTCCGGTGTGGCGGCCTTGGCGGTGGCCACGGTGCCGTTGTTCACGTTGCTGTGCGGCTATTTCTGGGGCGCGCGCAATACACGCCTTGAGTGGGCCGGGGTGGTGCTGGGGATTATCGGCATCGCCATGCTCAACATGGGCTCCAACCTGCAGTCGAGCCCGACCGGGGCGATGTTGTTGCTGTTTGCCGCCGCCTCCTGGGCCTTCGGTTCGGTGTGGAGCCGCCATCTGCCATTGCCGGCGGGCGCCATGGCCAGTGCGGCGGAAATGATCATCGCCGGGGTCTTGCTGTTGGTCGGCAGCGCGCTGACCGGCGAGCGCCTGCATTCAATCCCGCCGATTGAGGGCTGGCTGGCCCTGGCGTATCTGGCCGTGTTCGGCTCGATCATCGCCTTCAATGCGTATATGTATTTGCTCAAGCATGTGCGCCCGGCGGCGGCGACCAGTTACGCCTATGTGAACCCGGCCGTCGCGGTGTTGCTCGGCATTGTGTTCGTGGGCGAGACCATCGGCATGGAAGAAGCCTTGGCAATGTTGGTGATCATCAGCGCGGTGTTGCTGATCAGCCTGCCCCAGTGGCGCAAGCCCAAGCCGGAAATAAGGTAAACTGCGGCGCATTACGCCTATGCGCTGAATTTTTCCTACGGTAAACACATGACTTTCGCCTCCCTTGGCCTGATCGAACCCTTGCTGCGCGCCCTTGAGACGCTTGGCTACCAGACCCCGACGCCGGTGCAGGCGCAAGCCATTCCGGCGGTGCTGGCCGGTCGCGACCTGATGGCCGCGGCCCAGACCGGCACCGGCAAGACCGCAGGTTTTGCCTTGCCGCTCCTGCAATTGCTGACGATGGAAGGGCCGAAAGTCACCGCCAACTCGGCGCGTGCGCTGATCCTGTGCCCGACCCGCGAGCTGGCCGAGCAGGTTCACGCCAGCGTCGCCGAGTACGCCCAGCACCTGCCGCTGACCACTTACGCGGTGTACGGCGGCGTGAGCATCAACCCGCAGATGATGAAGCTGCGCAAGGGCGTCGACATTCTGGTCGCCACGCCTGGCCGCCTGATCGACCTGTTCCGCCAGAACGCGCTGAAGCTCAATCAGCTGCAAACGCTGGTGCTGGATGAAGCCGACCGCATGCTCGACCTGGGCTTCTCCGAGGAGCTGGCGAACATCTACCGCATGCTCCCAAAAAAGCGCCAGACCCTGCTGTTCTCCGCCACCTTCTCCGATGACATTCGCCAGCTGGCCGGGCAGATGCTCAACGACCCGCTGACCGTCGAAGTCAGCCCGCGCAACGTTGCTGCCAACACCGTGAAGCAATGGGTGGTGCCGGTGGACAAGAAGCGCAAGGCCGAGCTGTTTGTGCACTTGATGCGCAAAGGCCGCTGGAAGCAGGTGCTGGTGTTCGCCAAAACCCGTAATGGCGTGGACGCGCTGGTCGACAAGTTGCAGGGCCTGGGCATCAATGCCGACGGCATCCATGGCGACAAGCCGCAGGCTACGCGCCAGCGCGCGCTGGACCGGTTCAAATCCAGCGATGTGCAGATTCTGGTGGCCACTGACGTGGCGGCCCGTGGCCTGGATATCGAAGACCTGCCGCTGGTGGTCAACTTTGACCTGCCGATCGTGGCCGAGGATTACATCCACCGCATCGGGCGTACCGGTCGGGCGGGCAATACCGGCGAGGCGATTTCCCTGGTGTGCGCCGATGAGGTGAACATGCTGTCGGCCATCGAGATGCTGACGCGTCAGACCCTGACTCGCCACATGGAGCAGGATTTCGAGCCGGAACACCGCGTGCCAGACACCGATGCCAGCGGGCAAGTGGTGAAGAAGCCGAAGAAACCGAAAAAGCCCAAAGCGTCGGGCGGTGGAGGTAAGCGCAACCTGGGCAAGTGGGTTGAAAGCGGGGACTCGGCGCCGGTGGAACCTTCGATCAAGCCGGTGCGCAAGGTGCCGGTGTTCAACACTGGGCCGCGCAAGAAGAAGTAAGTTTTTTACTGCTGCTGAAGGCCCCATCGCAGGCAAGCCAGCTCCCACATTTTGAATGTAATCACAGATCAAAATGTGGGAGCTGGCTTGCCTGCGATGGCGGTTATGAATCCGCCGAACATCTCAGCGGTTGAGCCACTCCAACACCCCGCGCCCCGCCGCTCGCCCACTGGCAAAACACCCGGTCAGCAGATACCCGCCGGTCGGCGCTTCCCAATCCAGCATCTCTCCCGCGCAAAACACCCCCGGCAATTGCTTGAGCATCAAGCGCTCATCCAGCGCTTCAAACGGCACGCCACCCGCGGTGCTGATCGCCTCGTCCATCGGCCGTGCCTTCACCAGTGTCAGCGGCAACGCCTTGATATCCACCGCCAACTGCGCCGGGTCGTTGAAGTGTTCAGCGGGCGCCAACTCGCGCAACAGCGCCGCTTTTACTCCATCCAGGCCTAACTGGCTGTGCAAATGCTTGCTCATCGACCGCGAACCGCGCGGTTTGGCCAGGGCTGCCTGCACCTTGTCCAACGGCTTGCTTGGCAGCAGGTCGATGTGCACCGTGGCGGCGCCGTCGCGGTTGATGGCTTCACGCATCGGCGCCGACAGCGCGTAGATTAAACTGCCCTCGATGCCCAGGGCGGTGATTACGCATTCTCCCAGCCGGGGTTTGTCATCGCCCAGGCCGATGGCGACGTTTTTCAACGGCGCGCCGGCGAATTTGCTGACCATTAATGCGCTCCAGGCCGACACCTCAAAGCCGCAATTGCTGGGTTGCAAAGGGGCGTAGGGCACGCCACGGTCCTCCAGCAACTTGAGCCACGCTCCATCGGAACCCAGGCGCGACCAGCTGCCGCCTCCCAAGGCCAGCAGCACGGCATCGCTGTGGACAGTTTTCTCGCCGTCCGGGCTGTGGATAAGTAAGTCGCCGTCGGCATTCCAGCCCAGCCAGCGGTGGCGGGTGTGGATAACCACGCCTTGGTCGCGCAGGCGCTTGAGCCACGCGCGCAGCAGCGGCGCGGCTTTCATGTCGGTAGGAAAGACGCGGCCGGAGGTGCCGACGAAGGTTTGAATACCCAGGCCATGAATCCACTCGCACAGGGCTTCGGCGCCAAAGGCGCGCAGCAACGGCGCCATATGTGGCGCACGTTCGGCATAGCGCGACAGGAATGCCGGGTACGCCTCGGAGTGGGTGATGTTCATGCCGCCCACGCCTGCCAGGAGGAACTTGCGACCCACCGACGGCATGCCGTCATACAGGTCGACCCGCACGCCCGCCAGGCTCAAGACTTCGGCGGCCATCAACCCGGCAGGGCCGCCGCCGATAATCGCAACGTGGGAAGGGGCAGTGGCGGACATCGGCAGGCCTGGTCAGAAAGAAGGGGCGCCTATTGTAAGCAATAC
>NZ_JBARTQ010000577.1:0-3428 GCF_049645325.1 Pseudomonas sp.
TGTTGGGCCATGGATGGCCCGTCACGGCGGCCCACGGATTCAAGCCGGAGTGCGGGCATGCCGAGCCACAGCGAGGCACCGAGTGGAGGGGCAAGAGCCTTTTGGTTACTTTTGGGCTCCTTTCAAAAGTGACCCGCTGTAAGAGCGGAACCATAGGCAGCCATCACCCAAATAACGGATATGCCCCCCGCCAACAAACGACCAACCCCCAACAAGCACCCACAAAAAAGCCCGGCTGATCATTAATCAACCGGGCTTTTTTACGTCGCATGAAAGCGACTTACTTCTTCAACCCGTAATGCTCATCCAGCATCCCCGGAGCGTTCGGCGTTTTAGGCGCGTAGTCCCGTGGCGGCTCCTGATTTTCCCGCGGCGGCGTCAGGCGCTCCCGTGGAGCTTGCGGTGCATCGGAATGCAGCGCGGCCAGCAAACGCTGACGGGTGATGTCGTCGAGGGCCAGGCGGTTGGCGCCGTCGGCGAGGTGATCCTGTACTTCCTGGTAGCTCTGCGTAAGCTTCTTGACCAGGGTCGCGGTGCTGTTGAAGTGGGTAACAACCTCGTTCTGATAACTGTCAAAACGTTCCTGAATGTCATCCAGCTGACGCTGCGTGCGGTTAGGCGCGGCATTCGGCAGCAGGCGAGCAACCAGGAATCCAATGGCGACACCGGCAACCAGGGCAAGAGTCGGCAACAACCAAACTAAGAGCGAGTGTTCCACGAGTCCTTCCTCTATAAACGGCTTTGCTTTACGTTAACGGCTCGGACCTGCGCTGTATACCGCGATTAAGCTCGCAATGATGCCATGCACAGACTTTTAGCTAGACGAGTCGACCCTTTGAGAGGTCACGGAGTTCATTCCTTGCTCATGCGTGAAACCCCCGTTTTGATCGATGGCCCGGTTGGCCAATTGGAAGCCCTGTACCTGGATCACCCCGAGCCACGTGGCCTGGCGCTGATCTGCCACCCGAACCCGGTGCAGGGTGGGACCATGTTGAATAAAGTCGTATCGACCCTGCAGCGCACCGCGCGCGATGCCGGTTTGATTACTTTGCGTTTCAATTACCGTGGTGTCGGCGCCAGCGCCGGTACCCACGACATGGCCACTGGTGAAGTCGACGACGCCGAAGCGGCCGCCACTTGGCTGCGGGAAAAACACCCGGAACTACCGATCACCCTGCTGGGGTTTTCCTTCGGCGGTTATGTCGCCGCCAGCCTCGGTGGACGCCTTGAAGCCAAGGGCGAAAAGCTCGCGCACCTGTTCATGGTCGCCGCTGCCGTGATGCGCCTGCGCGACACCGACGTGCTGCCACAAGGCTGCCCGTTGACCTTGATCCAGCCGGAAACCGACGAAGTGGTCGACCCGCAGACCGTCTACGACTGGTCCGCCGCCCTGAATCGCCCCCATGAGCTGCTGAAAGTGGCAGAATGCGGACACTTTTTTCACGGCAAGCTGACCGATCTCAAGGATCTGGTGCTGCCGCGTCTCTCGAATTGATAGCAGTCTGATAAGCGATTACCCATGACGACTCGTACCCGTATCCTCACCGGCATCACCACCACCGGCACGCCGCACCTGGGCAACTACGCCGGTGCGATCCGCCCGGCGATCCTCGCCAGCCAGGACGCCAATGCCGACTCTTTCTACTTCCTGGCCGACTACCACGCCCTGATCAAGTGCGATGACCCGCAGCGCATCCAGCGCTCGCGTATGGAAATCGCCGCGACCTGGCTGGCCGGTGGCCTGGATGTGAACCGGGTGACGTTCTATCGCCAATCCGACATCCCGGAAATCCCCGAGCTGACCTGGCTGCTGACCTGCGTCGCCGCCAAGGGCCTGCTCAACCGCGCCCATGCGTACAAAGCCTCGGTGGACAAGAACGTCGAAACCGGCGAAGACCCGGATGCGGGCATCACCATGGGCCTGTACAGCTACCCGGTGCTGATGGCGGCGGACATCCTGATGTTCAACGCGCACAAAGTGCCGGTCGGCCGCGACCAGATCCAGCACGTGGAAATGGCCCGCGACATTGGCCAGCGTTTCAACCACCTGTTCGGCAACGGTAAAGAGTTCTTCACCATGCCCGAGGCGTTGATCGAAGAAAGCGTCGCCACCTTGCCGGGCCTGGACGGTCGCAAGATGTCGAAAAGCTACGACAACACCATCCCGCTGTTCACCAGTGCCAAGGACATGAAGGACGCCATCTCGCGGATCGTCACCGATTCCCGCGCGCCTGGCGAAGCCAAGGACCCGGACAACTCGCACCTGTTCACCTTGTTCCAGGCATTTGCCAGCAAGGCGCAGGAAGAAGCGTTCCGCGCCGAGCTGCTGCAAGGCCTGGGTTGGGGCGAGGCGAAAAGCCGTCTGTTCCAGTTGCTGGACGGCCAGTTGGGTGAGGCGCGTGAGCGTTATCACCAGTTGATGTCGCGCCCGTCCGACATGGAAGACCTGCTGCAGGTCGGCGCCAAAAAAGCCCGCGCCGTGGCGGCGCCGTTCCTGGCCGAGCTGCGTGAGGCGGTTGGCTTGCGCTCGTTCGTTGAGCAGGCAGCAGCACCCGTCGCCAGCAAAAAGAAAGCGGCTAAAGCGGCGCGCTTTGTGAGTTTTCGCGAAGACGACGGCAGCTTCCGCTTCCGCCTGTTGGCCGCGGATGGCGAGCAACTGTTGCTGTCGCGCAACTTTGCCGATGGCAAGGCCGCCGGTGCAGTGACCAAGCAGCTGCAAAGCGGCGACGCGCTGGACGTACGCACCGAGGCGTTGAGCTTCAGCGTATGGCTGGGCGATGCCGCGGTTGCCGACAGCGCCGCGTTTGCCGACGAAACGTCGCGCGATGCTGCCGTCGCCGCCTTGCGCGTCGCGTTGACCCCAATCGAGGATTAACCCGACCAAGGGTTGATTGCCATTATCCAGGGCCGTCGTTACAGTGGCGGCCCGTTTTTGTTGCCTTGCTAACGAATTATGACGCCCCTAGAACGATATCAAGCTGATCTGAAACGCCCTGAATTCTTCCATGACGCGGCCCAGGAAAATGCGGTGCGTCATTTGCAGCGCCTGTACGACGACCTGGTCGCGGCCTCGCAAAGTAAACCAGGGATGTTCAGCAAGCTGTTTGGCAAAAAGGACCACACCCCGGTCAAAGGCCTGTACTTCTGGGGCGGCGTTGGCCGGGGCAAGACTTACCTGGTCGACACCTTCTTTGAAGCGCTGCCGTTCAAGGAAAAGGTTCGTACGCACTTCCACCGCTTCATGAAGCGCGTGCACGAAGAGATGAAGACCCTGCCGGGCGAGAAAAACCCGCTGACCATCATCGCCAAGCGTTTCTCCGACGAAGCGCGGGTGATTTGCTTCGATGAATTCTTCGTCTCCGACATCACCGATGCCATGATCCTCGGCACCCTGATGGAAGAGCTGTTCAAGAACGGCGTGACCCTGG
>NZ_JBARTQ010000578.1:0-6220 GCF_049645325.1 Pseudomonas sp.
GCCCGCTCACTACAGGGAGATTTTTCAGCCTTGAAAGTTGTGTAGATACTTATGCTGCGATGAGGCCCTGAGGCTCAGCCAGGATGCTGGGCCAGACCCTGATAGCAAGTCGCCAAATGATAAGGCGTGGTAGACGGCATATCTCGCCGGCTCACGACACCCTTGGCATCCAGGCACTCATGCCAGCCTTTTTCATGCAAAAAATGCTGTTGCAGCGCCACCAGTTGGCGCTGCAGCACGGCCTCACTGCCTGGGCGCAACGTCAGCGCCCGCAGGTATTCCGCTTGGGCCCAGATGCGTTGAGTGCCGTCGCGCACGCTGCCGTCGAGGGCGAGCATGCCGCTGACGGCGCCGCTCAACTTATCCACACCCTTAAGCTCGGCGTAGGCAAATGCCCGCGTCAGCGAGGCATGCAGCGGTGTGCCGCGCAGTACGGCTGACGATTCGAGCAAAAAGAACCATTCGAACTGGTGCCCCGGCTCAAACCAGTTATCCACAGCACCCAGCGGTTTTTCCATCATCACGCCATGCTGGCGGTCGATGAAGCGCTTCTGCATCGCGCTCGCCAAATCCAGCAGCGCGTCCTCGGTGACGGCGTCTTCGCGCACGGCCAGTGTGGCGAGGAAACCTTCGGCGAGGTGCATCAGCGGGTTTTGCAGGGGGCCGGACTTGAGGGACGACCAGTTGCGCTCAAGCACCGCTTCGTACAGGCCGTCGCCGGTGGCGAAGCGTTCGGCGACCACTTCAAGGGCCGCGTCGAGCACCGACTCCACCAATGACTCGCGCACTTTGGCCCAGTAATGGGCGCACGCGAAGATGATGAAAGCGTGGGTGTAAAGGTCTTTGCGCTTATCCAGTGCCTTGCCGTGGGCGTCGATGCTGTAGAACCAGCCGCCGTGCTCGGCATCATGGAAATGCCGCTGCAGGGAACGGAACAGCGCCGCCGCGCGCTCTTCGGCAAAGGCCGCGCCGGGTTCGCCGATCAGGCTGGCAAACAGGTACAGCTGACGGGCGCAGGCCATCGCGCGGTAGCGTTGTGGAGGCAACGGCCGGTGATCGGCGTCCAGTGCTTCATAGGGCAATGCCAGCTCGGCATTCCAGCCCGGGCCCTGCCAGAGCGGCACGATCAGGTCGTGGAAGTGCGTGAGCACTGCTTTCAGGGAAGGCTGGGGGGCGGAGCTTGGAGCGATGGGCATCGGCTGGCGTCGTCACGGCAGGGGTGTAGGCGCGCATGGTAGCAGGCTGATCGTTCCCACGCTCTGCGTGGGAATGCATTTTGTGACGCTCTGGGACGCGGAGCGTCCTGGGCTGCATTCCCACGCAGAGCGTGGGAATGATCAAGGGTCTAGCCCGCCAGCAACCAAACCCCCGTCGCCGCCGACGCCGCCCCGGCCACTCGCACCAATGGCGCGGCCGCCGCCGGCAGGAAACGCACCACCGCATAACCGGCCGCATGCAACACCGCCGTCGCGCCGACAAAACCTGCGGCATACGCCCAGGGGCTGGACATGTCCGGCAGTTCCAGGCCATGCGCCACGCCATGAAACAACGCAAACAATGCCGTCGCCCCCACCGCCACAAACAGCGGCGGCCGTACCGCCAAGGCCACTGCCAGGCCCAGTGCGAGCACCGAGGCGGCAATCCCGCTTTCCAGCGCCGGCAGTTCCAGGCCTTCAAAGCCGAGCATGCCGCCAATCAGCATGGTGCCCACAAACGCGCAAGGCAGTGCCCAGCGCGCGTTGCCTTTTTGCTGCGCGGCCCACAGGCCGACAGCGACCATGGCTAACAAATGATCGATGCCGCCCAAGGGGTGGCTGATACCGGCGACCAACCCATTGTCGCCATGCCCGGGGTGAGCGAAGGCGAGGGCGGGCGCCAGAAGCAGGGCGGCGGTTGCGAGAAGTTTGTTGAGACCCATGAACAGGTTCCTTTTTTCAGGGTAAGTCAGGCCGCAGTGAGCAAGCCCTGACGTTCGATAAAGGCGACGATTTCTTCCAGGCCGACGCCGGTTTTCTGGTTGCTGAACACAAAGGGTTTGCCGTTGCGCATGCGTTGGGTGTCGCTGTTCATCAGTTCCAGCGACGCACCGACCAGCGGGGCCAGGTCGATCTTGTTGATCACCAGCAGGTCGGATTTGCAAATACCGGGCCCGCCTTTGCGCGGCAGCTTGTCGCCGGCAGAAACATCGATCACATAGATAGTCAGGTCCGACAGCTCAGGGCTGAAGGTCGCCGACAGGTTGTCGCCGCCAGACTCCACCAAAATCAGATCGAGGCCCGGAAAGCGCCGGTTGAGTTGGTCTACGGCTTCGAGGTTGATCGAGGCGTCTTCGCGAATCGCCGTGTGCGGGCAACCGCCGGTTTCCACGCCAATGATGCGCTCCGGCGCCAGGGCCTCGTTGCGCACCAGGAAGTCGGCGTCTTCGCGGGTATAGATGTCGTTGGTCACCACCGCCAGGTTGTAGCGATCGCGCAGGGCCAGGCACAAGGCCAGGGTCAGGGCCGTCTTGCCGGAGCCCACCGGGCCGCCGATGCCGACGCGCAGGGGTTGTGTGTTCATGTGTTTCTCCACAGTAAAAGGCCTCAGGAGCGGAACAGGCGGCTGTACTGGCGCTCGTGGGCCATGCACGCCAGGGACAGGCCGAAAGCGGCGCTGCCAAAGTGGTTGGGGTCGATGCGTGTGGCGTCTTGCTGGGCTTGTTGCAGCAAGGGCAGCAGTTCACTGGTCAGGCGCTGGGCGGCCTGCTGCCCCAGAGGCAGGGTTTTCATCAGCACTGCCAATTGGTTTTCCAGCCAGCTCCACAGCCAGGCGGCGAGGGCGTCGTCGGCGCTGATGTGCCAGGCACGGGCAGCCAAGGCCCAGCCCAGCGCAAGGTGCGGCTCGTTGCGTTGTTCAAGAAATACGCGCGCGGCGTCGTCCAGTTCCGGCAAGCCATTGAGCAGCTGTTGCAGGGAGTAGCCCATCTGGCGGCTCTCCTGATACAGCTCGCGGGTCTCGCGGCTGGCGCGGTGCTCTTCACACAGCTGTGCCAACTGCGCCCAGTCCTGCGCGGCCGCCGCGCGACAATGGGCGAGCAACAGCGGCGCTTCGAAGCGGGCCAGGTTGAGCAGCAACTGGTCGCTGATCCAGCGACGCGCACTTGCTGCATCGTTGACGCGGCCATTCTCCACCGCCATTTCCAGGCCCTGGGAATAGCTGTAGCCACCAATCGGCAATTGCGGACTGGCCAGACGCAGCAGCGCCCAGGCTGGGTTCACAGGCGTACGCCGAACTGATGCAGCTTGGGTGGGTAATTGAAATCTTCGTCGCCATGGCGCGAATGGTGGTGGCCGCCGCCGTAGGCGCCGTGCTCTGGCTGGAATGGAGCTTCGATGGTTTCGGTGGTGGCGCCCAACTGATCAAGCATGGCCTTGAGCACGTAGTCGTCGAGCAGCCGCAACCAGCCATCGCCGACTTGCAAGGCCACGTGGCGGTTGCCGAGGTGATAGGCCGCGCGGGTCAGCTCAAACGCGTTGCTGCAGGTCACGTGCAGCAGTTGTTCAGGGCGGGCGCACACGCGTACGACACGTCCGTCTTCGGCTTGCAGGCATTCGCCATCGTGCAGCGGCGGCTGGCCGCGCTCCAGAAACAGGCCGACGTCTTCGCCGTCGGCACTGAAACAGCGCAGGCGGCTCTTGCTGCGTGCTTCGAAGTTCAGCAGCAACTCAGCGGCCCAGAGGGCTTGGGGGGCGATTCGACGGTGGATCACCAGCATCAGAAAGTTTCCAGCTATGAGCGATAAGAGAGCCAGAGCAAGGGGCTTGCCAACCCCGTATCTGAGTAGGAAATCCCTGTAGGCAGGCACGGTGATGCCACCGAATAGGGCGTCAGCAGATTCCGGCAGCGCTTCAATTTGGTGCGTGATTGAATGTATAGCACTGGATGTGGGCGTTTTGCGTTGAGATCCGCTGCGAGCTGCATGAAATTTCTTTCATCCTTGTCTCGCTGGATTTTTTTCGGATTTGTCCTACGCGGTATCAGGATTTGGCGTTCAAAAAGTTACACGCCGTTTGATTAGGATTCGCGCCGTGTTTAATTCATTGCGACGTCCATCATGTTCAAATCATTTTTATGCGCAGTCATCGTCAGCCTGGCCTGCGCCATTCCATCGGCAGCGGCCAATTTTCAGGCGCGCGTGACGTCCATCGGCCCTGTGATCGACCGCGCCCATGAACTGCTCGGCACGCCTTACAAAGCGGGCGGAACGTCGACGGAGCGGGGCTTTGATTGCAGCAGTTTTCTGGTCTATCTGTTCAAGACCCAAGCCAATATCCAGTTGCCGCGCACCACCCGGGACATGCACCGTTCTTCCGCGGCGACCATCAAGCGCAGCGCGCTCAAGCCTGGCGATGCGGTGTTCTTCTCGGGTAACGGAAGCAGCCAGGTCAGCCATGTCGGCCTTTATATAGGCCAAGACAAGTTCATCCATTCGCCCCGTACCGGCAAACGCGTGCGTATCGATTCGTTGAGCAATAGCTACTGGAAGAAGAACTACACCACCGCCAAGCGCTTTCACACGGCTGGCTGACCGATTTACTCGGTACTGCCGAGCCCTTGCCAGTGCTTGAGGCCGATAAAGATAAAACGCAATTGCTGGGTGATTTTCGCCTGGGGCGTGAGGTGGGCAGGCAAGGCCTGGGCGGGTGGGTCGATGATGTCGGGCAGGGTGGCGAACACGCTCTTGACGATCAGGTCGGCCATCACGTGCAAGCCGTCGGCATCCAGGTGCTGGAGCTTGGGCATGAAGGTCAGGTCGGCAGCGAGGTCGCGGGTGATGTCTTCGCGCAAGGCGCCGATGGCCTGGCGCACGGCCAGGCAACCGCCGTATTGCTCGCGGGCCAGGAACAGGAATTGCGAACGGTTGGCCGAGACCACGTCGAGAAAGATCCGTACGGAGGCATCAATAATGCCGCCCATCACGAATTCGTTATGGCGCACCAGGCGAATCGTGGCGCGGAAGGTCTGGCCGACTTCACTCACCAAGACCAGCCCCAGTTGGTCCATGTCGTCAAAATGACGATAGAACCCGGTCGGCACAATGCCGGCCGTCTTGGCCACTTCGCGCAGGCTCAAGCTGCCAAACCCACGGCCACACTCCATCAGATGGCGGGCTGCGTCCATCAAGGCAAGGCGGGTCTGTTGCTTCTGTTCGGCGCGGGGCAGCATTGGCGGGTGGGCTTTGTCGGCGAGTACAGCGACGCACTCTAGCAAAACAGCTTCGCTGGCGTCGAACTTGGCGCGGGTAAGGTGTGATGCGGTTTATGAAAAAGCAAAAGCCCGATCGGCAGATCGGGCTTTTTTCTGGGCCACCACAGGCTTAGCTCTGAGCTTGATGCAGTTCTTGCAGACGATCAGCACCGCCTTCAGCAACGCCATCGGTATAAGCGCGTTTGTTGGCTTGGTCAGAACCGCCTTCTACCAGGCCTTTCTGTTCCAGGCGATCACGGCCACCTTCAGCAACGCCTTCGGTGTAAGCGCGTTTGTTGGCGTGTTCCGAACCATTTTCAGCGACAGCGCCTTTGGCGTAGTCACGGTTTTCATCTTCTTGTGAACCGCTGCGAGCCAGGGTCTGGCTGGATTCAACAGCTTGAGCTTTGTTCTGTGGAGTGGCTTGTTCGGCTGCTGGCAGGGCAAAAGCACTGGAAGCGAAGACCGACAGCAGGGCGACAGCGAGTAATTGGCGTTTCATGAGGGTTGCTCCTTAGGAGGGCGATAAAGTGGGTACAGGGCTAATGCTACTCTCGATAAGTCGATATAAAAGTTCATAAACACAATGGTAATAATCAACAGAATTGATTGTTCCCTGCGGAGGCTCTAGCACGGACCTCTCAAGCCCGCGGTTTTGCACCATGGTGGGTATTTTCGACCCGTTTGTGGGTAACACCGGTGCATTGTTGATGGTTAAGTCGATTCGAGATGTAGGGAGATTCGCTTTTTTTGCGATGAATTAGCACTCGGGCTAAACCCCCACGCCATTTGTCAGTCGTAGCCTTATAAGCTGCAGTTAAAAGGTGCGCGCAAGCGCACCCTCAGTCGTAATCAGGAGTCCTGTGCAATGACGCGCACTCGTAAAATCGTCGCTTGGAGCTGCGCCAGCTTCGTTCTGTTAATCGCCGTGGTGGTATTGGTTCTGGTGTTCTTTGACTGGAACCGCATCAAGCCGCCGCTCAATGCCAAGGTC
>NZ_JBARTQ010000579.1:0-15447 GCF_049645325.1 Pseudomonas sp.
GCGCGGGGCAAGCCCGCTCACCACAGGAAACCCGATCAACACAGCAATTCTGGTCACCACAAAAAGATGCACGGTTAAATAATGAGGAGTTGAAACGATGATCGAACAATCCGCCGACGCCAACTACCAGGGCGTGTGGGGCAACCGCATCGGCTTCGGCAAGAAGGCCGCGCTGCTGATGATCGATTTCATGCAGGGCTACACCACCGAAGGTGCGCCGTTGTTCGCGCCGGGAGTGGTCACCGCCGTGGCTGAGAGCGTCGAACTGCTCGCCAGCGCCCGCCAGCATGGGATTGCGGTGGTGCATACCAATATCCGCTACCATCCCGGCCATTTCGCCGATGGCGGTATCTGGGTCAAGAAAGCCCCGGTGATGAAGGACATGGTCGAAAGCAACCCGCTGGCGGCCTTCTGCAGTGAGGTATTGCCCCAGGACGATGAAGTGGTGATCACCAAGCAATACACCAGCGCATTTTTCGGCAGCAGCCTGGCCCCGATGCTGCACGCCATGGGCATCGACACCGTGGTGTTGGCGGGATGCTCCACCAGTGGCTGCATCCGCGCCACCGCCGTGGACGCGGTGCAGCACGGGTTTCGCACCATCGTCGTGCGCGAATGCGTCGGCGACAGGCACCCGGCGCCCCATGAAGCCAACTTGTTCGATATCGACAGCAAGTACGGCGACGTGGTGAGCAAGCAGGAGGCGATGAGCAAGTTCAGGGAGCAATAAAACGTTATTAAGAACTGCGCCATAGAGCGCGGTCTTGCACAAAACTGTAAGCCGCCCCGGCTGAATGTGGGAGCTGGCTTGCCTGCGATGAGGGAATGTCAGGCAACAAAGATGTTGCTGACCCACCGCTATCGCAGGCAAGCCAGCTCCCACAAGAGAAAACCGGCGCAGCTTTCAGTCTTCTGACACTGCCTTTGGAAGTCGCTTTCACAGCACTCCGAAGTGCTGGAACAAAGCGGCTGTATAAAAACCATAAGTCACCGCCAGGAGACACCCGATGCCCATTGCGAATGCAGCGCCCGCGACCACGGTCGCCGACCCCGTCAACACGCTCTACCACAAAATCACCTGGAAGCTGATTCCGTTCCTGTGTTTCTGCTACCTGGCCGCGTACCTGGACCGTATCAACATCGGTTTCGCCAAACTGCAGATGCTCGACCAGCTGCACTTCAGCGAAACCGCGTTCGGCCTCGGTGCCGGCCTGTTTTTCGTCGGCTACATCATCTTTGAAGTGCCAAGCAACCTGGTGCTGGAACGGGTCGGCGCGAAGCTCTGGATCGCGCGCATCATGATCACCTGGGGCCTGCTCTCGGCCTGCACCATGCTGGTCACGTCCACCACCCAGTTCTACATCCTGCGCTTCTTGCTCGGCGCCGCCGAAGCCGGTTTTTTGCCGGGTGTTCTGTACTACCTGACCACCTGGTTCCCGACCCACCGACGCGGCAGAATAATCGCGCTGTTCATGATCGGCCTGCCGCTCTCCAGCGTGATCGGCGGCCCGTTGTCCGGCTGGGTCATGGCCCACTTTGACAACGTGAGCGGGTTGCGCGGCTGGCAGTGGCTGTTCCTGATCGAAGCGGTGCCCAGCGTATTGCTCGGCGTGCTGACCTTCTGGGCACTGCCCAACAGCTACCAGCAAGCCAAATGGCTATCGGACGAAGAAAAAAATCTGCTGGAAAGCGAGCTGCGCAAGGACGAAGCCGACTCTAGCGGCAGCAAGCACAGCTTTCGCGACGGCTTCTTCAACCTCAAAGTGTGGATGCTCGGCGGTATCGACTTCTCGATCCTGCTCAGCGCCTACGCCATGGGCTTCTGGATGCCGACCTTTATCCGCAACGCCGGGGTCACCGACACCTTCCATATTGGCGTGCTGACCGCATTGCCAAGCGTCGCCGCGCTGTTGGGCATGTTGCTGATCGGCGCCAGCTCCGACAAACACCGCGAGCGCCGCTGGCACATCATCGTGCCGTTCTTTATCGGTGCGGCGGCGATGGCCACCAGCACGTTCTTTACCCATAACGTGGCGGCCACCGTGGCACTGTTTGCGATTGCCTCGGCGGCCATCATCGGCGCGGTGCCGGTGTTTTTCAGCCTGCCGGCGACCTTCCTCAAAGGCACCGCCGCCGCCACGGGTTTTGCCCTGGCGTGTTCGGTGGCGAATATCGCGGGCCTGGTGAGTAACTCGTTGATGGGGGTGGCGATCGACGTCACGGGCAGCAGCGCAGGTGCCTTGTGGTTTTTCGCCGGCTGCCTGATCCTCAGCAGCTTCCTGGTCATCGCCTTGCCGGCGAAACTGGTGAACCGTTAACAACAATAATTTTTCGGGTGAATCACCATGCAAGGCTTCCTCAAACGCTGCGCTCTGCTTGTTGCGGTCGGTCTGTGTGCCGGTACCGCGCAAGCCGCTGAAAAAGTCATCTTCGACACCGATTTCAACGTGCTCAATGATGACGGCCAAGCCTTTATCATGCTCGCCCAGCTGCATGCGCAAAAACGCATCGACCTGCTCGGCATGACCCTGGTCAGCGGTAATGCCTGGGTCGACCAGGAACAGGTTGACGCCCTCAAAGCCGTAGAACGCATGGGCGTGGAAAAGGAGGTGGGCGTCTACTCGGGCGCCGCCTACCCGCTGCTGCATGACTACGCCACCTACGAGGCGGAAAAAGCGCTGTTCGGCTCGGGTTGGCCGGGGGCATTCAAACACCCTCGTCCGACGTCGGCGTCACAGCTGGTCGCGCCACCGGATGGCCTGGCGACCCACACCCAACTGCGCAGCGAGACTGCCGCGCAGTTCATCGTGCAAAGCGTGCGCGCCAACCCGCACCAAGTGACGATTCTGGCCGTCGGCCCGCTGACCAACATCGCCCTGGCGATTCGCTCGGCCCCGGACATCGTGCCGCTGATCAAGCGCATCGTGTACATGGGCGGCGCCCTGGAGATTCCGGGCAACACCACGCCGGCGGCGGAATTCAACTGGTGGTTCGACCCCGAGGCCGCGAAGATCGTGTTGCGCTCGCCGATCGAACACGTGATTTTCCCCAACGATGTGTGCGAGAAAGTCACGTTCGACCAGTCGGTGTACCAACGCGTGATTGCGCACAAAGGCGCGATTGCCGACCTCTACAAGCACGAGTTCGGGCCCCTGTTCGACAAGGACCCGAGCTACCACAGCTTCACGTGGGACAGCTTGCCGGCGCTGTTTCTGGTCAACCCGGACATCGTCACGGATTCCCGTGACCTGTGGGTCGACGTGGATGCGACGTTCGGCGCGGATTATGGCCGCGCGCTGGGCTACAAGAAAGGTGCACCCGTGGGCACGCAGAAAGCCAAGGTGGTGTTCGGCGTGGACCAGAAGAAATTCTGGGACGGCTACGTCAACCTCGTGACGCTGCCAACCCCGGTCAAACACTGACCGGTTGATCGCTCCCACGGCGTGTGGGAGCGATCGTCACTCAGTCCGCCAAGGCAAACCCGCGCTGCAGATCTTCAATTAACGCCGCCACATCCTCCAAACCGATATGCAGGCGCACCACCGGGTTCAGCGAGCGATCCGCCAGGCTGTCGCGGTCCTGGGTATCGGCGACGGTGACGAGGCTTTCATAGCCGCCCCACGAAGCACCCAAGCCAAATACCTGCAACGCATCAATGAAGCGCTCGATGTAAGCCGGGTCGAGGCTGCTCAGTTCGAACGACAACAAACCGTTGCTGCCGCTGAAATCCCGGCGCCACAACGCATGCCCCGGATGCTCGGGCAAGGCCGGGTGGAACACGCGCTTGACCTGTGGCTGCGCCTGCAACCACTGGGCGATTTCCACCGCCTGGCGCTCGTGCACATCCAGCCTGGACGCCAGGGTACGGGCGCCGCGCAGGATCAGGTACGCGTCGTCGGCACTCACGGCATTGCCGAAGGTGTCGCTCATCTTGCCCAGCGCCGGCCAGGCGGCTTCGGTGGTCGAGACGCTGCCCATCATCACATCGCTGTGACCGCCCAGGTACTTGGTGAGGGCCATGATCGAAATGTCCGCGCCCAGCGCCAGCGGCCGGTACAGGTAGCCCGAGCCCCACGTGTTGTCCACGGCCAGCAGGATATTGCGCGGTTTACACAAGGCCGCGATAGCGGGCAAATCGCACAGTTCATAGAGCAACGAGCCCGGCACTTCGGCGTAGACCAGTCGGGTGTTGGCTTGCAGTTGCGCCGCCAGCCCGTGGCCGTCTGGCGCGAAATAGCTGACTTCAATTCCGAACGGCTGGAGAAATTCTCGGGCCAGTTTGCGCACCGGCGAATACACCGCGTCGGTGATCAACACATGGTCACCTGGGCGCAGATACGCCAGGAATACCTGGGCCGCCGCCGCAAGGCCGGTGCCGTAAAGTCGCGTGCGGTAGCCACCCTCCAACTCGGTGACCAGGTCTTCCAGCGCGTGAGACGTCGGATTGCCACGCGCGCCATAACTCAGCACGCGCTCGCTGTCGCGGCGGGCGCGGGCGTCGCGCATTTGCGCAAGGTTATCGAACAGCACCGTGCTCAGGCGTGTGATCGGCACGTTGACCGCACGCCCGCCATTGCCCTTTTCGGTGCGCGCAGCGTGGATCAAGCGGGTCCGTACCCGTGACGGTGCGGTCAGCGGTTTGAGGCTGGCGATTTCCGCTTCGCTCATCTGCGCCAGCAAACCGATTTCCCAAGCCAGGTATTGGCGTGCGGCGTCCTTGTTGCCGCTGTGCCGGTCGTGGGTGAAGAACAGGAAGTCGATGCACTGCGCGTCGGGGGGCGTGTGCGGGTCTTCGACCACCGGCAGGCCAGCGGCGGCCCAGGCAGCAAAACCACCGTCCAACAACTGTGCGGGCAACCCCTGGACGGCAAACGCTGCCACTGCAGGGTCATCCGCCACCACGACCAAAGGCCGGTGATCGGTGGTCAGCAGCGAACGAATCGACCACTGAGAACCGCCAATATGCCCCTTGCGAAACACCATGCTCGGGCGCAGGTCGACCAGGTTGACGTCCTGTAATGCCAGCGCCAACGCCTGGGCACTGATCAACGGCAGCGGTTCATAGGCCACCGGCTGCTGCACCGGCAATGCCAGCCCGCTGGCGATACCGCCGCTCAACACATACGCCTCATGCCCCAACTGACGCAGCCAGCTGGCAACAATCGGCGCACGCACGCCGTCGCTGTCCACCAGCACCACCCGCGCCTGGCGTACGCCGATGTACAGGTCGGTGGATTGGACCAACTGCCCGCCCGGCGTGTGTTGCGCGCCCGGCAACGTGCCCAGCGCAAACTCTTCGGCCGTGCGCACATCACACACAAACAGACTGCGCTGCGCATCGTCGGCCCACTGACGCACCTGATCCGCCGAAACGTTGACCACCCCGGCCCGCTCGGCCAATTGCTGTGCGGCCTGGCTCTGCCGGGCGAGGTCCGTGCTGACCTGCTCGGCATACCGCCGGGTGCTGCCGTGTTCCAGTTTGAAATCTTCCAGGTACCAGCCCTGGGTGCCATTTTCCAGTGCATAGATCGGGTTCTTCAGCCCCAGGTTGATCAGGGTCTGCGCGCCAATAATGCTGCGCGTACGCCCGGCGCAGTTGACCACAATCGGGGTGCTGTCATCGGGCACCAGGTCATGCACGCGGTAGCCCAGTTCACCATTCGGGCAGCAAATGGATCCGGGGATGGTCATCTTGCGGTACTCGTCGAACGGCCGGCCGTCCAGCAGCACCAGCGGCTCGCCACGCGCCTGCCACTGCGCCAACTGCCGCGCCGTGATGTGAGGCGTGTGGCTGGCCTCTTCGACCAATTCACCAAAGGCTTTGGACGGCACGTGTACACCCGCAAACAGCTGCAAACCCGCCGCCTGCCAGCCCTCGGCGCCGCCTTCCAGCACGTGCACATGGCTGTAGCCCAGCGTGTGCAGGCGCTCTGCCGTGCGCGCCGCCACCGCACCGCCATCCTGGTCGTAAATCACCAGGCGCACCTGGGGGTTGGGCGCCAGGCGGCGGACTTCCAGCTCCAGGCGGCTATAGGGCAGGTTCACCCCGTGGAACAGGTGGGCTTCGCCGTATTGCCCGTGTTCGCGCACGTCGAATACAGCGATTTCCTGCCCATCGAACAGCCATTGCTGCAGTTGACTCGGGGTGATGGTCTGGCTCATGGAAGTCCCAACAAATTAAGAGAAGAGTTACTGCAACGCCAACGAACGCTCGCCCGCTGCCACATCGTGCCCCTTGGCATAAGCACGCTGCACCGCCGGCCGCGCCTTGATGCGCTCACGCCAGGCCTGAATATGCGGGTAGTCCGCCAGGTCCTGGCCTTGGCGCAGCGGCTGGATCCACGGGAAGATCGCCATGTCGGCTACCGAGTAAGCGCCCGCCACATATGGCACGTCGGCCAAGCGCTGCTCCAGCACCCGGTACAGGCGCGTGGCTTCAGCGTTCAGCAGGTCGAGGGCAAACGGGATCGGCGCGGGCGCTTTCTCCTTGAACACCTGCAACTGGCTGAGGTACGGGGTGATATGCCCGACTTGCCAGAACAGCCATTCCTGGACCTTCTGGCGTTCGGCGCTACCGGCCGGCGGCAGGAATTGCCCGGCACTGTCGGCGAGGTAATTGAGGATCGCGCCGGACTCGAACAGGCTCAGCGGTGTGGCCGGGCGATGGTCGACAATCGCCGGAATCCGCCCGTTGGCGCTGATGCGCTGGAAGTCGGCCTGCTTCTGCTCGCCTTCACGGATATTCACCGGCAGCAGGCGGTATTCCAGGCCAAGCTCTTCGAGCAGGATGCCGACTTTGAGGCCATTGCCCGTGGGCCAGTAATACAGATCAATCATAAAAAACCTCGTCCTCTGATCGTTCCCACGCTCTGCGTGGGAATGCCGTGTGGGACGCTCTGCGTCCCGGGGCCAAGCGCGACGCGGAGCGTCACAGGGTGCATTCCCACGCGGAGCGTGGGAACGATCATCAGGCGTAGGCCTTGATCGACGGCGCCATCTGCGAGGCGTTGTAGTTGAGGATGCGACCGTCAGCTTCCACGCCATACCGGCCGTTCAGCGATTCCAGCGGCAAACCATAGAGGTGGAAATGCAGGGTGGCCTGCTCACCCTCGACCTTGATGCCATGCAGGTCTTCACCCAAAAACGAAATCGACGTGCCCGGCTGCACAATCACTTCGTTTTCCAGCGTCAGCGTGGTGAACCCCGGCTCGCGGCCTTCGTCATTGCGCGCGTAGACGTAGTTGATTTCCTGGCCTTCAATGGCACTGATGATCGCCCAGGTCTCATGGTTGTGCGCGATCGTGCTTTTGCCCGGCAACAGCGAGTTGAGGTAAAGGGTCGGGGTGTCGCCGTCATCGTTCAGGCGATAACGAAAAGCAGTGCTGCCCTGCCCCGGCACCGGCGCGGGGAATTCGTCGAAGTTGAACAGGTCACGACGCTCAGCCAGGTTCTCCAGCAGGCTGACGATTTCCACCAGCGCCGCACGGTCTACGCCGCGCTGATTGATGACGCGGATCTGCTGCAAAAACGCCTCGATAACGGCGGCACGGTTTGCGGTACTCATGACGGTTTTCCTCTTATCAGACTGACAGGCTGTAACGGCTCAAATTGGTCAACAGGTACGGGTCATGCTTGATCGGGCCACGGCGCCCGGAATCACCCAGTGCATGGCGCAGGAACGTCTGGGTGCGTTCGCTGCTCGGGTTCTGGAAAATCTGTGCGGCGCTGCCGTGTTCGACAATCACGCCGTTCTCGGTGAAGTACACGAGGTCGCTGATCTCCTCGGCAAAACGCATTTCATGGGTGACCAGCACGCAGGTCATGCCCTCTTCGGTCAGCTCGCGGATCACGGTCAGCACTTCGCCGACGGTTTCCGGGTCCAGTGCCGAGGTCACCTCATCAAACAGGATCAGTTCCGGGCGCATCGCCAGGGCGCGAGCGATCGCCACGCGCTGCTGCTGACCACCGGACAGTTGGCCAGGGTAGGCGTCGGCCTTGTGCTCCATGCGCACCTTGGCGAGCAGCGCCCGCGCGTCTTTCTCGGCGTCGGCGCGGTTGCGGCCGAGCACCTTGCGCGGCGCGATCACCAGGTTTTCCAGGACTGACAGGTGCGGGAACAGGTTGTATTGCTGGAACACAAACCCCACGCGCTTGCGCAGTTCGATGCGCTGGGCTTCCTGGGTCAGGGTCTCGACCTGGGTCTGGCCCACGCGAATACTGCCGCGCTGCGGCTGCAACAGCCCGGTGATGCAGCGCAAAATCGTGGATTTACCCGAGCCGGACGGGCCGATGATCGACACCGCCTGGCCTTTCAGCACATCAAGGTCGATGCCCTTGAGCACCGGGTTGGTGCCGAACGACAGGTGGATATCCCGCAGGCTCACCAGCGGTTCAATAGAAGGCATAACGGCGCTCCAGGTGTTGGGTCAGGCGGGAAATCGGGTAGCAATACGCAAAAAACAGCACCAACAGGCTCAGGTAAATCACCACGGTAAAGCCGGTCATGTTCACCGTGTTGCTGGCGATCTGCGCGGTGTCGATCACGTCGTGCACGCCCACCAGCGAGGCCAGCGCGGTGCCCATGGTGACCACCGCGTAGAGGTTCATCCACGGCGGCAACATGCGCTTGAAGCACTGCGGCAAGATGATCGAGCGGAACAACTGGCCACGGGTGAACGCCAGCGAACGCGCGGCTTCCCATTGGGTGCTGGGGATCGAGCCGATGGCGCCGCGGAAGATTTCCGCCACGTTGGCACTCGCCGGCAGGGCCAGGCCGATGGTGACCTTGACCCAATCGGGGAACGACACATAGCTGCTGCCAATATGGATCTCGAACGGGAACACGTAGGTGGTGAAATAGATCAGCACCAGCCACGGCGCATTGCGAAACACCTGCACCCACACACGCGCCACAATGCCCACTGGCGACAACGCCAGCGCGCCAATCAACAGGCCCAGCACCGAACCGAGCGCAATCGCTACCACGCTGATCAGGATGTTCTGGCCAAAACCGGCCACCAGCGCCGGCGACCATTGCAGCAACGCCGACAGCACCGGGAATGAATCAATGGCCATAGCCGGGCATCCTCAGGTGCGCTTCAAGCCAGCGCCCCACGCAATTGACGGTAAAACTCAGCAGGCCAAAGAAGCTCAGGATCAGGATCATCAACTCCAGCACGTTGTCGCTCTGGGTCCAGATCATGATCGCCGCGTAAGTGATGTCCCCCACGGCGATGGCCGAAGCCACGGCGGTCATCTTCACCAGGTCGATCAAGTTATTGATCAGTGACGGCAAGGCAAAACGCACGGCCAGCGGCAACTGCACATTCCACAGCAACTGACGGCTGCTGAACGCCAGGGAGCTGGCGGCCTCAAGGGTCACGGCGGGCACCGCTTCGATGCCGGCGCGCAAGGCTTCGGCATGGAATGCACCTTTGTGCAGGGAGATCACGATCACCACCCAGGCAAACGGCGTCAGCGAGTTGGCCGCGCCGACCGCCTGGGTCAAGAGCATATTCAGCACCAGGAACGCGCAATACAGCTGCACCAGGGTTGGCGTATTGCGGGTCACTTCGACGAACACCCGCGCCGGTTTGGCCAGCCACGGGTTGCCCGAGGTGAGCATCGCCGCCAGGCTGATGCCCGCAATCAGGCTGCCGATAAGCGTGAACAGGCACAGTAGCGCAGTGGTCAGCGCGCCCTGGACCAGCGTGCCGCGCTGGTAGGCGTCGAGCAAAAAGTTGTAATTCAGGCCGAAGCCTGCCGCCCAATGGACAAACCATTCCATCATTGCAATTTTCCGCAGGCTGCAACGATCCGCCGCCCGGCTTCGGCCACGCTGTCGGTCGCAGTGGCAATCGACAGGCGGAACCACGGCGACAAGCCATAAGCACTGCCAGCCACGCCAGCTACGCCCTCCTCCAGCAGCCAGGCAACCACGTCCTCGTCAGTGTCGATGCGCAGGCCATCAGGGCGATGGCGCCCCAGCAGCCCGGCGCAACGCACAAACACGAAGAAACCGCCCTGGGGTTCGAGCACTTGCAGACCGTCGACGGTGTCCAGCGTCTTGACCAAAATATCCCGGCGCAACTGGTAGGCCGCCACCTGTTCCGCGAGAAAATCCAGACCGCCGTTATAGGCCGCCAAGGCCGCCGCTTGCCCCACCGATGAAGCACCGGAGGTGGATTGGGATTGCACCACTGCCATCGCGTCAGTGAGGTTTTTTGGCCCGGCACCAAAGCCGATACGCCAGCCTGTCATGGCGTAGGTCTTGGACACGCCGCCGACCAGCAGGCTGCGGTCCAACAAATCCGGCGCGATATTCAGCAGGCTTTGAGGTGGCCGCCCGTCGAAGCGAATGTGTTCGTACAGCTCATCCAGCAGGATCAGCACGTGAGGATGACGGCGCAGCACCTCGGCCAGCTCGCGCAGTTCGGCGTCGTTGTACACCGCGCCGCTGGGGTTGCCCGGACCATTGAGGATCAGCCAGCGCGTGCGCCCGGTGATGTGCTGTTCAAGCTGCGCCGGCAGCAGTTTGCAGCCCTGCTCCAGGCCGCATTCGATGAACACCGGCTCGCCGCCATTAAAGCGCACGCTGTCGGGGAACGACGGCCAGTACGGCGTCGGCACCAGCACTTCATCGCCATCATCGAGGGTGGCGGCGAAGGCATTGAAGATGATTTGCTTGGCGCCGTTGGCAATCACAATCGACGACAGCGGACAGTCCAGGCGGTTTTCCTGCGCCAGCTTGCGTTGTACCGCCAGGCGCAGTGCTTTTACGCCCGGCGTCGGCGTGTATTTGGTCGCGCCGCTGGCGATGGCGGCGTAGGCAGCCTGCTTGATGTGTTCCGGGGTGTCGAAATCCGGCTCGCCGGTGGTGAGGTCGAGGATGTCGCGACCGGCATCGCGCAATTCGGTCGCGCGGGATTTGGCTGCGGCATTGGCCGACAACGACACCCGCTGCACGCGTTTGGACAGGCGGACGGTCATGGCTGCACCTCAAGGACTTTGCCGGGGTTGAGCAGGTTGTGCGGGTCCAGCGCCTGCTTGATACGGCGCATCAGGTCCAGCTCCACCGGGCTCTTATAGCGGCTGAGCAGGCCGACCTTGCGCTGGCCGATGCCGTGCTCGGCACTGATCGAGCCGCCGTGGGCGTGGGCGCTGTCGTGTACCAGGGCACTCAACTCGGCGTAATGGGCCATGTGCGCCTCCACGGTCGAACCCAGCGGGTGGGCCACGTTGTAATGCAGATTGCCGTCGCCCAGGTGGCCGAAGGTGAAGTTGCGCACGCCAGGGAAGTGTTGCTGCAACAGCGCGTCGGTATGGGCAACGAAGGCCACAACCTGGGAAATCGGTACCGAGATATCGTGCTTCATGTTGCGCCCGGCGCGCTTTTGCGCCTCGCTCATGTTCTCGCGCAGCAGCCACAGCGCGTCGCTTTGCGCCAGGCTCTCGGCGATCAGCGCGTCGCTGATCAGTTGCTGTTCAAAGGCCTCGCCCAGCACGTGTTCGAAGGCTTCGCGCGCATGGCTTTCGCTGTGGTTATCGGAGAGTTCGATCAAGGCGAACCAGGGTTGGCTGGCGTTTTTGAACGGCTGCGGGCCTTGGGGGAACTGTTCGCGCAGCAGGGTCAGGCAATCGGCGGTGAGCAATTCGAACGCCGTCAGGCTCGCGCCAAAACCCGCGCGGGCATGGGACAGGAATGCCACGGCCTGCGCCAGTTGATCAAACGCCAACAGCGCGGTCGCCTGCGCCTTGGGCAATGGAAACAGCTTCAAGGTGGCGGCGGTGATAATCCCCAGCGTGCCTTCGCTGCCGATGTACAAATCGCGCAAGTCGTAGCCGGTGTTGTCCTTGCGCAAACCGCGCAGGCCATGCCAGATCTCGCCTTCGGCGGTCACCACTTCCAGGCCCAGGGTCAACTCGCGGGTGTTGCCATAGCGCAGCACCCCGGTGCCGCCGGCATTGGTGCCAAGGTTGCCGCCGATGGTGCAACTGCCTTCGGCGCCCAGGCTCAGCGGGAACAGGCGATTGGCGGCGCGGGCCACGTCCTGGAGGGTTTGCAGGATGCAGCCGGCGTCTGCCGTGAGGGTGTCGTTATCAGTGTCAACGCTGCGCACACGGTTCATGCGGTCGAGCAGCAGCAACACCGAACGCCCGCTGGCATCCGGCGTGGCGCCGGCCATCAACCCGGTGTTGCCACCTTGCACCACGATCGGCGCATTCAACGCCACGCAGGCGCGCACCACGGCCGCCACTTCTTCAGTGTTGGCCGGGTGCACCGCAGCGATCACCTGGCCGGTGTAGCGACCTTGCTTGTCGGTCAGGCAGTGGGCGGCCTCTTCACTGGTTTGCACATGGGCTGCGCCCAGCAGGTGTTGCAGGGTGGCGAAGAGCGTTTCACTCATGGCTGTAGTGCTCGTGCAGGTCACGCAAGGCCTGGGATGGCGGCATGCCGGTGCGTTCACCGAGGCTGATCAGGAACCCGCTTTTATGCCACTCGCGCACAATGGCATCGAGTTTGGCCTGGGTGTCGTGTTCGCCCTTGCGAATCCAGATGACTGATTTGGACGGGATCAGGTCGCCCGGCAGCGGGATTTCATAGCCCTGCCACTCGGCATCGCTGAGCAGCGCGTGCATGGTCGGGCTGACGTGCACGGCGGCCACGCACCCGTTGCCACGCAACGACAGCAGCGACTCGGACTGGCTGCGGAACGCCTTGATCTGCGCGCCGTAGGTTTCCTGCAGCGGCTTGATGAAGTTACTGCCCTGGGACACGCACACCGGCTTGTCCTTCAAGTCGGCCCACTGCGTGATCCCGGCGCCTTTGCGGATCAACGCTGCGCCGCCGACTTCCTCGTACGGGGTGGGCACGTAATCGAGGATCTCGGCGCGCTCTTCGGTGAACTGCATATTGGCGATCAGGATGTCGACCTTGCCCTGCTGCAGGAACTGCACGCGGTTGGGCGCCAGCACCGAAACGGTCTTGGTCTCCACACCGAGTGCCTGGCCGATGCCCTTGGCCAGTTCGACGTTGTAGCCCAGGTGCTCGCCGGTCTTGGGGTCGAGGGTGCCGAACGGTGGGCCGCTGAGAATCACGCCGACGCTGATCGCATGGCGTTGCTGGATCTTGTCGAGGGTGGCGTCGGCGTGGGCGATGCCCGCGCACAGGGCCAGGCCGAGCGCGGCCAGGGTTTTCAGGTTCATGTTCAGGCGCCTTTGAATTGCTGCTGCAGTTCCACCAGCGCCGGTGACGCCGGGCTGATGCGGTTGCGGGTCTGGGCGTCGATCAGCCAACCGCTGCCGTGCAGTGCCTTGATGATCGGGTCGAGTTTGGCCTGGGTGTCGCTTTCGCCGCGACGGGTCCAGATCACCGACGGCGCCGGGTTGAGTTCCGGGCTGATGGCGCGGTAATCCTTCCATTCGGCGCTGTCGTTGATCAGCGGATTGATCAGCGTCGAGTCATGCACGGCGGCCACGCAGTTGTTGCCGCGCAGGGCCAGCAGCGATTCGGAGGAGCTCTTGAATGCCTTGATCTGCGCGCCGAACTCGGTCAGTGGCTTCACGTAGCTGCTGCCTTGGGAGGTGCACACCGGTTGGTCCTTGAGGTCTTCCCAGCGGGCGATCTTGCTGTCTTTAAGCACCGCAGCGGTGCCGCCGATGCGGTAGAACGGGGTCGGTACGAACCCAAGGATTTCACCGCGCTCGGCAGTCCATTCCATGTTGGCGATCAGCAGGTCGACTTTGCCTTGTTGCAGGAACTGCACGCGGTTGGCCGGCAGCACCGGCACCAGTTGCACCTGCGCGTTCAATTGACGACCCAATTCATTGGCGAGGTCGACGTTCAAGCCTTTCGGTTGTTGAGTCGCCGGGTCAATGCTGCCAAACGGCCCACCGGACAACAGCACCCCCACCACCAGCACGTGGCGCTGCTCGATCTTGTCCAGGGTCGCATCGGCCTGGGCCGCCACACTGGCGCCCAACGCGATCATCGACCCCAGGGCCACTGGCAACCATTTCTTCAACATCATTGGACTTCCCCCTGGCGAATGATCGGCGTACCCCGACCTGATGGAGGGGCATGCTAGGGAGAGTGCGGGGGCAACGGAAATGCAAATATCTCATATCGTTATAACTTACCGAGTAAGGACGACCTTCAATTGTGGAATAACCTATGATTTATTGGACCTTATAAAAAACCGCTTCAACAACACATTAAAATCTGTAATGTTTAGCTTCACGCCTTTGATATAAAAACGCCTCCGGAAATGGCCATGTCGACCCTCGACCTTGAACTCCTGCGCACCTTTATCGCCGTGGTCGACCACCACAGCTTCGCCGAAGCCGGCACGCACCTGGCGCGCACCCAGTCGTCCGTGACCCAACATATGCAGCGGCTGGAGCAGCAAGTGGGCGTGAGCCTGTTTGAAAAGCGCGGCCGCCAGAAACAGCTGACCGAGCCGGGCTTGCAGTTGCTTCGGCACGCACGGCAGATGCTCTCGCTGAACGACGACGCGTTGAACTCGCTGCGTGAAAGCAGCCTGAGCGGTGTGCTGCGCATCGGCTCGCCCCACGACATTGCCGACACCATCCTGCCGCCGATCCTCAGCCACATCGCCCGCTCGGCGCCGCGCCTGCGGCTGGAGATCGATGTGGGGCGCAGCCCGTTCCTGATGGACGACCTGCACCGGGGCAAGGTGGACATGGTGATTTCCACCCGTTCCGACCCGAACCTTGAGGGGTTTGCATTGCGCACTTCGCCGGTGTGGTGGATTTGTTCGGCGCAGTACATTCACCAGCCCAGCGAGCCGTTGCCGTTGATTCTGGTGGACGAGCCGAGCATTTATCGACGTTATGCGCTGGAGGCGCTGGAACGGGCGAATATTCCTTGGCGGCAGGCGTACCTGGCGTCGAACCTGATTGGGATCAAGGCGGCAACCCGCGCGGGGCTCGGGGTGACCCCGCGCAGCATGGAGATGCTGGGGCCGGATATGCGCGTGCTGGGGGAGACGGATGGACTGCCGCGATTGCCCGAGGTGACCTATTACTTGTGGATTCGGCCGAATACGGCGAACCCTATTGCGCGCAAGGCTTATGACTTGATTCGGGGGAGCCAGGGGTTGTGATTTTTTTTGCGGGGTTGTTTGGGGTGTATATCCGGTATTGGGGGGTGGCTGGTATTGGTTCCGCTCTTACAGCGGGTCACTTTTGGTGGAGCGCAAAAGTAACCAAAACGCTCTTGCCCCTCCACTCGGCACCTCGCTGTGGCTCGGTGTGCCCGCACTCCGGCTTGAATCCGTGGGCCGCCGTGACGGGCCATCCATGGCCCAACACGGCTAACCCGGCTTCCTGCCGGGTTGCCCACGGATTCAAGCCTGCGTTCGGCCAGCGTGGTTAACGGGGCGCCTGAGATCAAAATCACAATCACAAGCAGATCAAAAGCAGAGC
>NZ_JBARTQ010000580.1:0-3768 GCF_049645325.1 Pseudomonas sp.
CACCACAGGAAAGCATCATGCCCAAGCCCTGCGTTCAAAAACGCCTAACCCATGTTCAGGAACCCCCTATGTCAGTAGAAACCATCAACACCCTGGTCGTCGGCGCAGGCCAGGCCGGGGTTGCCATGAGCGAACACCTGTCCCTGATGGGCGTGCCGCACATCGTGCTGGAGCGCCACCGCATCGCAGAACGCTGGCGGTCCGAGCGCTGGGACTCGCTGGTCGCCAACGGCCCCGCCTGGCACGACCGCTTTCCCGGGTTGAAATTCGAGGGCATCTCCCCCGAAGCCTTCCCGCCAAAAGAACGCATGGCCGACTACTTCGAAGCCTACGTCGACCAGTTGCAGGCGCCGGTGCGCACCGGCGTGGAAGTGCAAAAAGTGGAACGCCACGTCGGCCGCCCCGGCTTCAAAGTCACTACCTCCGCCGGCATCATCGACGCCGCCAACGTGGTCGCCGCGACCGGCCCTTTCCAGCGCCCCGCAATGCCCAACATCGTCCCGGCCACGGCGCCACTGCACCAATTGCACTCTTCCAGCTACAAAAACCCCGGCCAACTGCCCGAAGGTGCCGTGCTGGTCGTCGGCGCCGGCGCCTCCGGCTCGCAAATCGCCGAAGAACTGCAAAAGGCCGGCAAAACCGTGTACCTCTCCGTCGGCGAACACTACCGCCCGCCCCGCGCCTATCGCGGCCGCGACTACTGCTGGTGGCTCGGCGCCCTGGGCTTGTGGGACGAAGTCAAAATACAGCCGAAGAAAAAGCACGTGGCCTTTGCGGTCAGTGGCTACGAAGGCGGTAAGACTGTGGACTTCCGCCGACTGGCCCACCAAGGCATCCACCTGGTCGGCGTCACCCGCAGCTGGAATGACGGCGTCATGACCTTCGAACCCGGCTTGGCCGACAACGTGGCCGAAGGTGACCGCGCCTACTTTGACGTACTGCGCGACGCCGACGCCTATATCGAAGCCAACGGTTTGCCCTTCCCGCTGGAACCCGAAGCCTGGGACCTGCTGCCCGACCCGGAATGCCTGGCTAACCCGACCCTGAACCTGAACCTAGCCGACATAGGCGTGACCACAATCCTCTGGGCCACCGGCTTCACCTTCGATTTCGGCTGGCTCAAAGTCGATGCCTTCGACGAAAAAGGCGAGCCCTTCCACAAGCGCGGAATCTCGGCGCAGAGCGGTATTTACTTCCTCGGCCTGCCCAATTTGGTGAACCGCGCGTCATCGTTTATCTACGGGGTTTGGCACGACGCGAAGTACGTGGCCGACCATATTGTTTTGCAGAATGAGTACATGTCCTACAGCAAACCCTGAAACAGGAAAGTCCGAGGCGACAGCGCCTTGCTCCCTTGCCTACGCTTACGTCAGAATCCGCCGGCTTGTGCGCTTGAGTGGGCGTCTCTAAGGTTGGCCGGTCGCTGAAAACTCAGTGATCGGGTTTAGTAGCCCTAGGGTCAATTACATTTAGTGCATGAGCTTCATCTATCAGACGTTCCTGTCTGTGCCTGATGGTGGCTGTGCGTAGGGCACCTTCGGGTGCGCCGGCTTTGTGTAATTCCCCGGTCTACTAACCTGCGTACAGCTGCCACCCTTTCGTTTAGTAGCGAAACGGTGTCGGCCCACTCAGGAATTACTCTTATGATCAAAGTCACGCCCAACCCTCCCAGCGAGCCGGACCTGGAACTCAATCAGGCCGTGCATCGAGCGATTGATCGCTATCTCAACCCTGCTTCCGAGCCTGCCCCACCGTTACCAGCACCCGGACTGTTCAGCGTCGCCGCCGATGCCAGCAGCGAAACCTTGATCACCAACAGCTACGAAACCTTTTCCTCGGTCAGCGCCTTGTTGCTGGACCTGTCGGAGGACCTGACGGGGAAGCAACGCGATGTGGCGCTGGCGATTCACCAGTTGAGTGAGTTAGGGGTTTTGTTGGTGGACAGGCTGATGGAGCGGGAGGTGGCTGTAGCGGGTAGTTAGGGTTCGAAGGGAAAATAGGGGAAAATAGGGGTCAGACCACGAGCCCGTAAAGATGGTCTGCCCCTACTATCTACAAAATCATAATGCTAATTGAGCGGGCTGATCTTGATGCGATCAATCAACCAACGCCCTGCCGGCCCAGGTAGCGTATTGGTCGAGTGAACGGCAGAAATGTCGATCTTCACCCCCTCTTTAGGGATGCTCTCGACATCGAGCATCACCAGGGTGCCTGCCGCCAGATCTTGTTCGATCATATGCAACGGCATACTGCCCCAGCCGACGCCATCTTTCAGGAACGCGTACTTGGTCGACAGATCGGCCAAGCGCCACGTCAATGGCGACATCACGCCATAATCTTGTCCTGCCAACATTTCTGAACGGTCTGTTAGCACCAGTTGGATGTATTTTGCGAGTTCACGCTTGGATAATTTGCCCATCAGGCTGGACAGCGGATGATCGGCCGCGGCCACCATCACCAGTGAGAACTCACCGATGCGCTCGCTGGACAAGGATGGAAAGTTGATTGGCAGCGAGGCCAGGATGCCGAGACTGCAACGGCCATCCAATATCGGCTGATAGCCGGCCCCAAGTCCTTCGACAAACATTTTCAATCGAGTCAGCGGGAAACGTTCGGCAAACTCTTTGACCACTGCGGTAATTGCCGAGGTTGGGAAAAACACATCCACCACCACCGACAACTCCGGCTCAAGACCCGAGGCCATGAGTTTGGCCCGCGCCTTCAAAGTGTCGACTCCAGAGACGATGTTGCGCGCATCTGTGAGCAATAGCGCGCCTTGAGGCGTCAGTTTGGGAAATCGCCCCGAGCGGTCGAACAGTACGACGCCAATCTGATCCTCCAGACCACCGACCCAACCACTAACGGCCGATTGAACTCGGTTCAACTTCCTGGCCGCGGCGGAGAAGCTGCCTTCATCCACGGCAGCAATAAAGGTCCGCAGTTGATCAAGCGATACGCCATCAAGCATTTCATGCTCCATCCATCTCGTGGGCAGATACTTTACATCTCAATATACCGTCTATTCAGATGCTACCTGAAAGCTCATCTTTCCCGTGACGTTCAATCCACATGAAACAGGTGACTTTTCAACATGCAAATTCTCCATCTCGACTCCAGCATTCTCGGCACGGCTTCAGTCAGCCGCCATTTGTCCTCGAATATTGTTGGGCACTTGAAGACACTTCACCCTGAAAGCACGGTTATCTACCGGGACTTGGCTATCGACCCGGCCCTGCATCTTTCTGCAAAGCATCTGGCCGCATTCCAGGGTGCAGAGAGTGACGATGCAGTGCTCGCCGAAGATCTCTACAAAGGCACTGCGTATCTGCGAGAACTGCTCGAATCAAATATCGTGGTCATCGGCACGCCCATGTACAACCTCACGATCCCCACCCCGCTCAAAGCGTGGATCGACAGAATCTCATTGGTCGGTAAAACCTTCCACTACACCGACAAAGGCCCCGAAGGTCTGTTGAAAAACAAACAGGCCTACATCGCGTCTTCTCGCGGCGGTGTTTATTCGCTCGGCAGTCCTGCCGCTGCGCTGGAGCATCAAGAGACCTACCTGATCGGCTTGCTGGGTTTCCTGGGTATAAGCGATACGACGGTTATTCGCGCTGAAGGGCTGGCGATCAATGCGCAGGTCAAAGATGCAGCCATCGCTCAAGCTCTGGAAACTATCGCTGCCATCACCGGCTGATCACCACCGAACTTCTTTTCTGCACAATAGAGGACTTGAACATGACTTACTCCATCATCGGATCCGGC
>NZ_JBARTQ010000581.1:0-5187 GCF_049645325.1 Pseudomonas sp.
GTATTGCACCGTCCTGTCAGGATGGTGATGCTCGTGCACTACGCCCAGTGCATGCCCAAACTCATGCAAAATATGACCTTTCAAGTCGGCTCGGGGCGTGGTCCGATCGATATGCATCGTGGGCTCATCTTTAGGTATGTTTAACGCACCGGTACCCAATTCTGACCACGTGCCTGCGATATCCTTGTGGGCGGATATGCGGATATCGCCCGTGTTGTCGTCGACGAACTTGAACTTCAAATTAATGAGTCCTGCGAACTCCCCGATGCACGTTTGGACAAGTCGCCGGGTGGCTATCGGCATGTCCATAAATGAAACGGTAATCGTGTGGTTCTGCGGCCATAAATATCTGCTGTCCGCGACGCCGCGTTTAGTTCGGGAAACCGTAGGCGCGGCGGGCGTTTCAGTGTTCGTCGAAGCACTGTTCGGGTCAATCGAATACGGGCTGTGATAAGTCAAAGATGGGGTGGTTATCATGCAATATCCTCCTCAAGCAAAAGGCGCTTTCAAGTCACTCTCGACTGGCCTCACCTGGGTGGCTCGCTTGGCGATTCAGTTCCATTTTAGGTAGGAAGCGTCCGTGCGAAACGCAGGGAATTCGAAGCGCTTTTCAGGCAAGCCAGCATTAATCCTACGGCCTCTAGCTGTAGGCGCTGACGCCGGTGCGGTCTACGAGACGAATGCTGTCACGCCCGCCACGCTTGCTTTCGTAAAGCGTGCTGTCACCTGATTCGATCAACGCCGCAAGGCTGGCTTGCGGCTGGTCGAAGAGGTTGGCGCCGATGATCGGCGGGTCAGACGCCTCTGGTGGACGGCAGCAAGATGGTCAAGATGCCCACAAGCGGCAGGAACGAACAGATCTTGTACACGTATTCGATGCCATGGCTGTCGGCGAGCAGGCCGAGCAGCGCGGCACCGATGCCGCTGAAACCGAACATCAGGCCGAAGAATATGCCGGCGATCATGCCGACGTTGCCGGGGACCAGTTCCTGGGCAAACACCACGATGGCCGAGAAGGCCGAGGCGAGGATGAAGCCGATCACCACGCTCAGTACGGCGGTCCAGAACAGGTCGACGTAGGGCAGGGCCAAGGTGAAGGGCGCTGCGCCGAGAATCGAGAACCAGATGACTTTCTTGCGGCCGATCTTGTCGCCAATCGGGCCCCCGGCGAAGGTGCCGACGGCCACGGCGCCGAGAAACAGGAACAGGTACATCTGCGAGCTGGCGACCGACAGGCCGAATTTTTCGATCAGGTAAAAGGTGAAGTAGCTGGTCAGGCTGGTCATGTAGAAGTATTTGGAAAACACCAGCATTGCCAGGACCACCAGGGCGAAGGTCACCCGGCCTTTTGACAAACCGTGAGTGGGCTTGCCGCCGCTCTTGAGCTTGAACAGGTTGAGGTGGTTGCGGTACCAGCGGCTCAGGCCGTACAGCACCAGAATTGCGAACACGGCAAACAGCCCGAACCAGGCGATATGGGTTTGGCCGTAGGGAATGATGATTGCCGCCGCCAGCAACGGGCCGAAGGCGCTGCCGGTGTTGCCGCCGACCTGGAAGGTCGATTGCGCCAGGCCATAGCGGCCGCCGGACGCCAGGCGGGCGACCCGCGAGGTTTCCGGGTGGAACGTCGACGAGCCCACGCCGACCAGCGCCGCCGCCAGCAAAATGGCCGGGAAGGTGCCGACAAACGCCAGCATCAAAATGCCGATCAAGGTGCTGACCATGCCCGCCGGCAACAGCCAGGGCTTGGGGTGACGGTCAGTGTGGTAGCCGATCCACGGCTGCAGCAGCGACGCAGTCAACTGAAAGGTCAGGGTGATCAGGCCGACCTGGGTGAAGCTCAGCCCATAGTTGGCCTTGAGCATCGGGTAGATCGAGGGCAGCACCGCCTGGATCAAGTCATTGATCATGTGCGCCAGGGCGCAGGCGCCGAGAACGCGCATGACCAAGGGGCTTATCTGGGGCGCAGTGGTTGCAGCGGCGGGTGACGCGGTCAGGGTCGACATGCAGGCATTCCATACAAGGCAGCAAACAGAGGCAAACGGTACTTAAGCCGCTTACCCATTTCAAAATATTTCGACGGCTATGCTAGATTCAGCGAAAATGCCTGTCTCGCGAAATTCGGGCGATAACCATCGCAAAAAGGGCGAAATGATTAAATCACTCGATACATTTCTGCGTGAGATCGACGAAGGCGACTGGGCTGTCATCAGTTCCGCCACCGATTACCCCGAGAACTGGGTGATCCCCGACCACAGTCACGAGAAGCACCAGTTGCTGTATGCCATCGAGGGCGTGATGGTGGTGCACTCGGCGCAGAATCAGTGGACGGTGCCGTCCAATCGGGGGTTCTGGATGCCGTGCGGGCAAGTCCATTCGCTGCGGTGTGTGGGGCCGTTGAAGATGCGCAGCGTGTTTGTGCGCCCCGACAGCTTTCCCAACCTGCCCACCGAGACCAAGGCGGTGAGCGTTTCGCCGTTGCTCAGCGAGCTGATCAAGGCGTCCGTCAGTTTGAAGCCGCCGTATGCCGAGGATTCCCGTGACGCGCGGATCATGCACCTGATCCTGGATGAACTGGCGCTTTTGCCAGCCTTGCCGCTGTCATTGCCGCAACCCGCTGACCCGCGCATCAACCAGATTTGCCTGGCGCTGCAACTGGACCCCGGTGACGCGTCGACGGTGGCGGACTGGAGCGACCGGCTTGAGTTGGACCAGAAGACCATCCAGCGCCTGTTTCGCAAGGACACCGGCATGACCTTCGGCCAGTGGCGCCAACAGGCGCGGTTGCTGCTCGCGCTGGAGCGCATTGCGGTGGGGGAGAAAATCATCGATGTGGCCATCGAGTTGGGCTATGAAAGCCCGAGCGCCTTTACCAGCATGTTCAAGAAACAGTTTGGCAAGACGCCGAGTCAGTTTTTCAG
Organism: Pseudomonas sp.; assembly: GCF_049645325.1. Taxonomy (GTDB): domain Bacteria; phylum Pseudomonadota; class Gammaproteobacteria; order Pseudomonadales; family Pseudomonadaceae; genus Aquipseudomonas. The sequence continues at coordinate 2,922 of NZ_JBARTQ010000581.1, forward strand.
GTAGGGCGACTGATCACGGGCACCCGCGATGAGTGGCGCGCGGCCAGGCTAGCCAGAAAACCTGCGATTACCAGCGAGGCAGCGCTCAATTCAAAGGTCGCCTGATACCCACGGAGGTCAAACATTACGCCACCGAGCATCGCGCCGGCGGTGATCGCCAACTGAATGATCGCAACCATCAATCCGCCGCCGGCCTCGGCATCTTCCGGCAGTACTCTCGATAGCCAGGTCCACCAGCCAACGGGTGCCGCAGTGGCGAGCAGGCCCCACAGGCCCAGCAAAGCAGTGGTCGCTGTCGGCGAACTACCCCATGCGACCAATGCCAAGGCAATCACCGCCATCAGCAAGGGGATGGCGGCCAGCGTGTGATACAGGTTGTTTTTCAAAAAGCGCTCGATCAGGAACGTGCCTGCAAGGCCGGCCAGGCCGAGGACCAGCAACATCAGCGACAGCGTGGATACACTTACCCGTGTAACGCTTTCCAGGAAGGGGCGCAGGTAGGTGAACAGCATGAATTGACCCATGAAAAATGCACTGGCGGCGGCCATGCCCAGAGTCACAGCAGCGCTCCTCATCAGTCGAAAGACATTGCTGGCCTTGGGGGCGCGCTGCGTCTTGAGTGAAGGCAGGCTCACCAGCAACCAGACACTGGCTAAAACAGCGATCGGGATGACACAAAAAAACGCGCCACGCCACCCGATCAGGCCACCGAGAAAACTGCCCAGTGGCGCCGCAATCACCGTCGCCAACGCGTTGCCACCGTTGACCACAGCCAAGGCTCGCGGCACTTGAGCTGTGGGCACCAGGCGCATGGCGGTGGCGGCCGACAATGACCAGAAACCGCCAATGGCCACGCCGATCAGCGCGCGCCCCAGCATGAAAGTCAGGTAGTTCGGCGCCAGTGCCACCACGCTGCCGGACACGATCATCAGCACGGTCAGGGCCAGCAGCAGGCGTTTACGCTCAACCCGTGCCGCCACGCTGGCGATCACCAGACTGGTGAGTAAGGCGAACAGGCCGGATACCGAGATGCCTTGGCCGGCCTGGCCTTCAGAGATCTGCAGGTCGGCCGCCAGCGGCGTCAGCAGGCTTACAGGCATGAATTCAGAAGCCACCAGAGCGAACGCCGCCAGCGCCATCGCAAATACACCACTCCAGCTGTGCGTGTGAGTATTTTCAGACATTACTTCAGGTTGCCTTTGAAAAAAGCGGTGAGCTTGGCAAACGGGATCAGGTTGACCCTGTCATAAAGGTCCACATGGCCAGCTCCCGGGATGATCACTAACTCCTTGGGCTCAGCAGCACGCTCGTAGGCGTCTTCGCTGAACTCACGGGAGTGGGCGTCCGCGCCGGCGACCAGTAACAGCGGCCGCGGGGAAATCGTCTCGATGTCGTTGAACGGGTAGAAGTTCATGAACTTCACGTTGCTGGTCAAGGTTGGTCGCGTGGTGGTTTGCGCCGAACCGTCGACGGGGGTGAACTCACCGCGCGGCGTACGGTAGAAATCGTAGAACTCATCGCCCACCGAATTCCCGGTGAGGGTGTGCGGTGTGCCGCCGGTGTAGACGGTGTCACCGCCCTGGAACTCCACGTAGCGCTGGTTGGCGGCTTGGCGAAGCAGTTGCTGGCGTTGCTCCAGCGTAACCCCGTGCTTGAGGCCATAGCGGTTGGCGGCGCCCATGTCGTACATGCTGACAGTGGCGATGGCCTTGAGGCGTGGGTCGATCTTCGCGGCTGCGATGGCGAAGCTGCCACTGCCGCAGATGCCAAGCACGCCAATGCGTTCGCGATCGACCAAAGGGCGGGTGCCGAGGAAATCCACGGCGGCGCTGAAGTCTTCGGCGTAGAGATCAGGCAGCACCGCGTTGCGTGGCGTGCCTGCGCTTGCACCCCAGAATGATAGGTCCATGGACAGGGTGACGAAGCCCTGTTCGGCCATTTTGGTGGCATACAGGTTGGCGCTCTGTTCTTTGACCGCACCCATGGGGTGGCCGACGATAATCGCAGCGTTTTTGGAGGTCGGAGCAAGGTTTTTTGGCACGAACAAATTGCCTGCGACCGGCATGCCAAATTGATTGTTGAAAGTGACCTTTTCCACCGTGATCATGTCGCTTTTATAGAAGTTGTCAGCACCGTTGGACATGTCGGCTCCCAGTGAAGAAAAAGAAGTCGCCAGTAAACCCACGGCTAACAAGAGGTTTTTCATGGCGTGATCCTTGAGAAGGTTGGTCCGTGCATTTTCCCGCGGTGGACTCGCGTTCTGTAG
>NZ_JBARTQ010000582.1:0-14858 GCF_049645325.1 Pseudomonas sp.
GCGCCCCAACCCAGGCCGATCAACAGGGCGACGATGGCTAAGGTCAGGAGGATCCGCCGGGCTTTGCCGCGTTGGCCGTTGACAGTGTCTTCAGGAATGCCCTGAGGGGAGGGAGGTGCAGCAGACATCGAGGTCACTCCAGATTTATATCAGATGGAATAAATTCTATTTTTCGCGAATTTTTGTCAACTGGTATATTTTGGTCCGGTATTCGAAAGGAGCTGCACATGGCACGACATAAACCGGCCGCCGAAGGTGGTTACCAGCGTGGCGAAGAAACCCGGGCACGGATTGTCGAGGCGGCGATCGCGGTGTTTGGCGAGCGCGGCTACGACGGCGCCTCGACCCGTGACATCGCCACGGCGGCGGGCGTCAACGCGCCGGCGATCCAGTACTACTTTGACGGCAAGGAAGGCGTCTACCTGGCGTGTGTCGAGCATTTGATCGACCTGTTGTGGGGCAAGATGGGCGCCCCGGTCGAGGCCGCCGAAAACATCCTGGCCGACATCACTGCCAGCGACGAAGCGCTGATCGATGCGTCCTTGGGCATTTTGGGCACGGTGGTCTCGACCATCCAGGACAGCCCACAAACCAGCGCTATGCGCGCGTTTCTGGATCGCCACCAAGCCGGCTTATGCCCTGAGGTCGCGACGACAGCCTTTGAAGAACGTTTCAAGGCGCGGATCGGGCGGGTGATCCGGCAGTTGATCGCGCGTTTGTCGGGGTTCGCGCTGGAGGACGAGCGCACGGTGATCCACTCCATGGCGCTGTTCACCCAAGGCCTGGCCTTTCGCGTGCAAAAGCCCAAGCTGCTGGAGGCGCTGAAGTGGACCGAGGTCAACCAGAAGGAAATGGAATTGGTGCGTGACGTGGTGCTGATGCAGGCCCGGTTTACACTTGAAGGGCTGGTGACGCAGCGTGGCGCGAGTACTCGCACCGAGTGATACGTGACGTTTGATACCCGAACACGCCGCGAAAATCGGCCTGCCGTTGTGAAATGTTGTGAAGCCCCATGGAATGGCCCTTTGCCCATGCTAACGTCCGCGTCGGGGTATCGTCAGCACGACGATTCATTCGTTCCATTGAGGGAGCAGCGCCGATGTCTACTACCGTAACGCCCGCGGCCGGCGGGCCGAACACTGCGAAGTCTTCGCCTTCTTCGTTCGACGACAAGCTGAACATTGCCAAGTCCAGCAAGGTCATTGCCGACTATATGCGCCAGTCGGGCAAGTCGGCGATCACCAAACAAGAGCTGACTCAACTGGCCAACAACGCTTCGGGCAAGGTGCCCACGGATGTTTCCGACGCTGCCAAGTACATGGAGCGCCATCCTGATGTGTTCACAGCCATCGAAACCCACGACGTGGCCGGTGCCGACAACCTGTCTGGCGTGTGGAACTTCGACTGGGCGGCCAATGGCGGCCTGAAGGGCACGGCGACTGATGCGATCGCCAAAATGCAGGACACGTTTGACATGGCCATCGCCAAGTCGGCGCAGATCACTGAAATCAGTACCGCTAAAAAAGCCGAGCTGGACTCGACCAAGCAACGCCCGCAGAACTGAGTTCGCGGCGGGTCATTCGATGGCGTCATTTCCGGCCGCCGGTACGGGTATTCCCGTCGGCGCCGGCCTTTCTGTTTATGAGGTGTGTTCAGCGCAGATTCAAGCGAAGTGGGTGAGTATGCGCTATCAGCCCGCTTCCGGAGACGCCTTGATGCTTGTGATCGTTGCCTTGCTTGCCGTTGTGGCCCTGTGGGTCTGGTGGACTTACCCGCGGGTGGGCAACGTGCTGTTTGAACTGATTGCTCGGGTGGAAGCGTGGCGGTCTGGCGTGAAGGCCGTAACCGTGCCGATCAAAGGCATGACGCTGGCCACCTATCAGGGCGGTGATGCCCACGCGCCCGCGCTGTTGCTGCTGCACGGTTTCAGCGCCGACAAAGGTGTGTGGCTGGGCTTCGCCCGGCACTTCACGCCTGACTATCGTGTGATCATCCCGGACCTCGCCGGCCACGGTAAAAATGCCTTTGTAGCGGGCGGCGACTACAGCATCGACGCCCAGGCGCGGCGCATGGTGGCGTTGCTGGATGCCTGCCATCTCGACAAAGTGCACGTAATCGGCAGCTCCATGGGCGCCTACGTCGCCAGCTGGCTCGCCACTCACTACCCCGAGCGCGTGCTGTCGCTGGGCTTGATCGGTGCGGCAGGTGTGCACTTGCCGCAGCCCAATGAAGTGGAGGCATTGGTCAACAGCGGTGACAACCCGTTCCTGATCCGCAACCGTGCGCAGTTTGACCGCTTCTTCGGCATGACCATGGCCGCGCCACCGTTTATTCCCGAAGTGCTGCTGGCGGCTGAAGCGCAGAGTTATATCCAGCGGCGTGAGGAATTGACGGAGATTTTCGCCAACTTTTCCGACAGCCCGCGCATGGAGCCGTGGCTGCCGCAAGTGCGCGTGCCGAGCTTGATTCTGTGGGGCAGGGAAGACCGCATGGTGCCCGTCGCCAGCGCGCAGACCTGGCATCAGGGCATTCCCCACGCGCGCCTGGAAATTCTCGACGGCATCGGCCACCTGCCGATGGTCGAGAGCACTGAGCAAACCGCTGCACACTGCCGCGAGCTGCTTGAGCAGGCCAAAGTGTATGCGTCGATCCGCCCTTAGCTGTACGGGGCGGTTGACGCTGTAACCCACTACTGTCGCAGGCACACCACTTCTGTTCGGAAGCCGCGCCATGTTCATGTCCACCAGCCTGCTGTCAGCCTTTGTGCTGTTTGCCTTCGTGTCCTCGATTACCCCCGGCCCCAACAACACCCTGTTGCTGGCCTCGGGCGTGAACTTCGGGTTTCGCCGCTCCATGCCCCACGCGCTGGGAATCAGTATCGGGTTCATGGTGCTGGTGATAGCGGTGGGGTTGGGCCTGGGCGAAGTGTTCAAGGTGTTTCCCTGGGCCTACACCGTGCTGAGGTACGTGGGCGCGGCGTACTTGCTGTACCTGGCGTGGAAGATCGCGACGTCGAGCGGGATGTCCGATAGCAGTGAGGCACGCGGCAAACCGATGAGTTTCCTCGGCGCGGCGGCGTTCCAGTGGGTCAACCCCAAGGCCTGGATCATGGCGTTGGGCGCGATCACCACCTACACGCCAGCGGAAGGCTACGTGACCAATGTGCTGGTGATTGCCCTGGTGTTCGCCGTGGTCAACTTGCCCAGCGTGTGCGTGTGGGTGGGTTGCGGCAGTGGGCTGCGCAATGTGTTGCGCGAGCCGCGCTGGCTGCGGCTGTTCAACGGGGTCATGGCCGGGATGCTGGTGCTGTCGTTGTACCCGATGCTGTCTGCCGGCTGACATAGCCGCGTGCCGCCATTGACCGCCTTTGACGCGCTGCGGCATGCTCGCCGCTCTGTGTCAGGCCTGCTACGGGATGTTGCGGCACGAAGCGATTGAACGGGCGTCGAGTTCGCAGTATCGCTTCACCATCTTCCTATGAGATACCCGAGCGTGAAGCGTCCTCTCTGCCTTGCTGTGCTCATGGCGACGTCCGTCGCCACGGCCTATGCCAACGATCATTCCGACAATTCGGTCGGCATCCGCGCCATTGAATCCACCTACCACCAGCTGCTCACCGAACTGGACCACAGCCGTGGCGCCCGCCCGGATGGCGACACGCGCCAACGCATCACCACCGCAGCGCAGGCCTTCCAAGGTGCGATGCAGCGTGACGGGGGCGCGCGTGACAACCTCAATACCGATGTGAAAAATATCGTCGCGTCCCTGGGTGACGGCAGCTACAGCGCCGACGGCAGCCTTCGCGCGTTGCAACGTGACGCCAAGGGCAGCGTGATCGACGCCGCGCCGTGGAAGCCAGCGTTGGCCGGTACGCCCATTGGCCAGCCGTTCGGCACCCACTTGAACCAGACCAGCGAAGGCGACTGCGTGGGGATCTCGGTGGTTCGTGCGTTTTCCAATACCCAGAAAGGCACCGAGATACTGCAACGTGGCGTCACCCAAAACCCTGATGGCAGCTTCAACGTCAGCTTGCCGGGCGCCTCCGGGGCGGTGTTCCATTTGCAAGCCTCGGACCTCGACCAATACGGTAAGGGCGACGCACCGGCGGCGGCTGTGGTGGGGGCGATGTTCCAGTATTTCCACCTCGACCCGGCCAAGGGCTCGTTGCCGACCAACAAGGTCATGGAGCTGCTGGCCGGTGAGTACGGTGACCATCAGCGCCTGGCCGATGCGCACAGTTCAGCCCAGGACATCAGCCAGTTTCTGCTGAGCCACGCCAGCGTCGTCGGCAGCCGCGCCGCCATCGTGTTTGGCGGCAAGCCCGCGCGCAATGGCGATTGGTCCAAGGGCGACGGGCATGCCTTCGCAATCATCCACATCGACCCGGCAAGCGGCCTGCTCAGCTACACCAACCCCTGGAACGAGGGCAAACAGGTGCGCACCATCGCGATCAACGACCTCGCCGCCCAAGCGGCGGGCACCGGGGCGGATTTTGAAATGGTGCTGTTTCGCTGAAAAAGTCAGACCGGCGAGATGGTCGCCAACAGGCCGATACCGATGGTCAGCACCAAAAAGCCGAACAGGAAAAGTGCCATCTTGGTCATAAGGCCTCCGAAGGGAAGGGGGCGGCAGGAACCTTCCTGCCGCGCTCGACAAGGGTGTCGGGAATGGGCTTATTGTCCGCCGATGGCAGATTTCGATACAGACGCAGATGGCAAAGAAAAAACCGTATCAGATGCGCTTGTACCGGCTGAGCGGCGGGGTTGGGCGAGAGCGGTCTTTATGAAGATCAGCGCTGAACCCATGGTGCTGCGCGCCTGGCGTTACGCCTTAATGTAACCTTCATGGGCACGCGTGAATGTTTCAGAAAATTACCCTGGCCTGTGTGGAGGATGTATGCACCGCTGGTTGAGCAAATACCGTTACGCCGTGATTTTCTGGCTGTGTTTTGGTGTGTTCCGCACGTCCCTGGCCGACTGGAACCCCATTCCCTCCGGTTCCATGCGCCCGACGCTGGTCGAGGGCGATGTGGTGCTGGTCAATCGGGTGGCGTACGACCTCAAGGTTCCCCTCACCGACATTTCGCTGCTCAAGCTGGATAACCCGCAGAGGGGCGATGTGGTCACGTTTACCTCGCCTCAGGATGGGGTGCGCTTGATCAAACGTATCGTCGGCATTCCTGGCGATACGCTGGAGCTGAAAAACGAGGTGCTGTGGGTCAATGGCACGCCGGCCACCTACACAGATGCACAGGATATCCGCGAGCCGTTTGTTGCCGGGCAAACCATTCCTGGAATCAAGCTCACCGAACGTGCGAGCACCCGCCAGCGCACGGTGCAGTTCATGCCGCAGGTGCGCGCGCTGCGCGATTTCGGCCCGGTGGTGGTGCCTGCCGACAACTACTTCATGCTGGGCGACAACCGCGATAACAGCGCCGATTCGCGCTACATCGGCTTTGTGCCCCGCCGGCTGCTGATCGGGCGCGCTCACCATATTCTCGCGTCTGCGCAGATCCTGGATAACTGGATGCCACGTTTTCGCCGTTTTGGTACACCGATCCTCTAAGATGGCGCCCACTGCATCAACAATAAAAGTGGGCTGACCCTCGATGGAAAGACGCCAGTTCAGCGGTGGTATGCAAGGCAAGAACCTGCGCTACCTGAATGACAACCTCCAACAGCCGGCGCCGGCCACCCGCGTCGGCTTCTTGCTGCTCGAACACTTTTCCCTGCCGGCCTTCACCCAGACCCTCGATACCCTGATCACCGCCAACCTGCTGCGCCCTGACGTGTTTGCCACGCGCACGTTCGGTTGCGACGAGGGCGAAGTCATCAGTGACCTGGGTTTGGTGATCCGCCCCGATGCGCGCCTCGATCAGTCGGTGCTGCAGGACCTGGACTTGCTGGTGATCTGCGGCGGTTTTCGCACTGAACTCAAAGCCGGCGAGGCGCTCATTCAGCTGCTGCGCACTGCCGCCGAGCACGGCATCAACCTCGCCGGGATATGGAACGGCTCCTGGTTCCTGGGGCGCGCCGGCCTGTTGCAGGGCTACCGCTGCGCCATCCACCCGGAACATCGCCCGGCGCTGGCGGAAGTCGCCAAAGCTGCGCAGGTGACCAGCGAACCCTATGTGATCGACCGCGACCGCCTCACCGCCTCAAGCCCCTCCGGCGCCTTCCACATGGCCCTGGACTGGATCAAGAGCCTGCATGGCAAGGCGTTGGTCGAAGGCATCGAAGACATCCTTTCTTTCGAAGAGTCCCGCTACCGGCGCATCAAACCCACGGAAAACGTCTGCGTCAGCGCACCGTTGCGTGAGGTGGTGAAACTGATGGACGCCAACCTCGAAGAACCGCTGGAACTCGACCAGTTGGCTGTTTACGCAGGCCGCTCCCGCCGCCAGCTGGAACGGTTGTTCAAGGAACAATTGGGCACCACACCGCAGCGCTATTACATGGAATTGCGCGTGACCGAGGCACGCCGCCTGTTGCAGCACACCGAACTGTCCCAGGTGGATGTGCTGGTGGCATGCGGGTTTGTCTCGCCGAGTCATTTCAGCAAGTGTTACAGCGCGTATTTCGGATATCGCCCCTCCAAGGAAAAGCGTCTGGTGAAGTAGCATGGCGTGCACTTACCTTTGAAGGGGGTTAATCAAGGAATGCCGATGCCTATTACACTTCAAGACCGTTACCGTGGCAGCCTGCTGGGCCTGGCCTGCGGCGATGCCGTGGGCACAACCGTTGAGTTCATGCCGCGCGGCACGTTTGCCCCGGTCACCGACATGCTCGGTGGCGGGCCTTTCCAGCTCAAGCCTGGCCAATGGACCGATGACACGTCCATGGCGCTTTGCCTCGCCGAGAGCCTGCTTAACAAACACGGCTTTGATGCAGCAGACCAGATGGCGCGCTACCTGAACTGGTGGAAGTGGGGGTACCTGAGCTCGACCGGTGAATGCTTTGATATCGGGATGACTGTTCGTGAGGCACTGGCGCTGTTTCAGGAGAGTGGCAACCCGTTCTCCGGGTCTACCGACCCGTATTCCGCCGGTAATGGCTCGATGATGCGTCTGGCGCCTGTGGTGCTGTTCTATTTTCCCGACCGGGAAAACATCCGTCAGTTTGCTGTTGAAAGCTCACGTACCACTCACGCCGCTCAGGAGGCGATCGACTGTTGCGTGGTTCTGGCGCACGCCCTCGGAAATGCATTGAATGGCGCCGCCAAAGAGCAGGTATTGCACTTCCCTGACGTAACGCTGGCTTCGCCGAGCGTCGCGGCCATTGCGCAGGGCGAATACCGAAGTAAATCGAGGGCTGAAATCCGTGGCTCAGGGTATTCGGTCGCATCCCTGGAAGCCGCGTTCTGGTGCTTCCACCACACCCACAGTTTTGAGGAAGCGGTATTGGTCGCCGCGAACCTGGGGGATGATGCCGATACCACTGCCGCCATCGTCGGGCAATTAGCCGGTGCGCATTACGCCGTGCAGGGCATTCCCCTGGGTTGGCTTGGCAAGCTCTGGATGCGCGACGAGATTGAAGCAATGGCAGATGCTGTGTTGGGAATGGCTCAAGCCGGACAGTAAAAGCCCGCACGCGGCGGGCTTTTTCAGAATCGGTCCAGCCTGTAAGGCGCGAGCGCGGGCAGTTCTGATGGCGATGCAGCAGGTGCAAGCATGCGCACTACCATTTCCGCCGTCACCGCCGCCTGCGTCAACCCCAGGTGCTGATGCCCGAAGGCGAGTAACACCTTGCCCTCGCACACTTGATCAATGATCGGCAGCGAGTCCGGCAATGACGGGCGAAAACCCATCCAGGGCGTGGCGTCCTGCGCATTCAGGTCCTGACGAAACAAGCCCTGGCTCAACCGGTGCAATTGCCAGGCGCGCGCCATGTTTGCCGGGCGCTTCAGCCCGGCGAACTCGACCGTGCCGGCCAGGCGCAGGCCACCCGTCATCGGCGTCATGATGAACTTGCGCTCCAGCGAGGTGACGGCAAACGGCAGCCGACCCTGTTCGTGGGGCAGCATCAGGTGGTAGCCACGCTCGGTGTCGAGCGGGACTTTTTTGCCGGTCAGTGCGGCGGTGAGTGCGGCGGAATGGGCACCGCAGGCAATCAGCACCTGGCGTGCCGTGAAAACACCCTGGTCCGTCATCAGCGAGACGCCACCTTCCTCCACGCGCCCATCCAGCACGCGCTGCTGAATAAATGCCACGCCATGGGCCTTGGCGGCGTCAACCAGCTCGCCCATCACCTGGTTCAGGTCGATAAAGTGCCCGGTGCCGGGGAAGAACAATCCGCCCTGGATCGCGTCGCTCAATTGAGGCGCAACCTCGCGCACCGCGTCTGCTGTCCAGAACGCCACCGGCACGTTTTGCGCTTGCATCCGTTGCTGTAACGCCTCAATGGCTTCGCGCGACTTGGCGCGCTCAAACACCAGCAGCGAACCCTCTTCACGCAATAAATGCGGCCGCTCAATTGTCTGCAGCAGGCGCTGCCACGCGCTCAAGCTGGCCTCATTCAGCGCGCGGATGCCCGTCACCGTACGCCGGTAGGGGGCCGGGCGCAGGTTAAGCAGCAGGCGTACAAACCAGGGCAGGGCGCGGGGCAGGTATTTCCAGTCCAGGCGCAACGGGCCCATGGGGTCCAGCAGCATGCCGGGCAGGCGTTTTAGGATTGACGCGTCGGCAATCGGAAACACCTGCTCGGTCGCGAGGTGTCCGGCATTGCCATAGGAGGCGCCCATGCCGGGCGCCTGTGGGTCGATGACGACCACGCGCTTGCCCTGACGCGCCAGTTGCAGCGCGCAGGCGACGCCGATGATGCCGGCGCCGACAACGGCGATGTCCACAGGGTTGGAGTCGGCCATCGGCTACGCCTCTCTCTGGCCGTTAAGCAAGCGCCGCAACAGCTGCGGGTTGCCGTGTTGCAGGGCGTCCGGCAGCAAGGTGTCCGGGAAGTCCTGGTAGCACACCGGGCGCAGGAAACGCAGGATCGCTGCGGTGCCGACCGATGTGCTACGTGAGTCGGAGGTGGCAGGGAAGGGGCCGCCATGCACCATGGCGTCGCACACTTCCACCCCGGTCGGCCAGCCATTGACCAGCAGGCGCCCGGCCTTGCGTTCAAGCACGGGGAGCAGTGCTTTGGCGCGTGTCAGGTCAGCCTCATCCAGGTGCAGGGTGGCCGTGAGCTGGCCTTCCAGATGCTCGGACACCTGGCGGACTTCATCGTCATTGGCGCACACCACCACCAGCGACGCAGCGCCGAATACTTCCGCCTGTAAGGCGGGGTTGTTCAGGAATGCATCCGCCTGCGTGATGAACAGGTGAGCGCGGCCTCTGTTGGGACCTTCCGGCGCCATCCCTTGCGCGGCGACGTTGGCATGCCTGGTCAGCTCGGCAACACCCGTCTCGTAGGCGTTGAAAATACCGGGCGTGAGCATGGTCTGGGCTGCGCAGCGCGGGAGCAACTCGCTGGCAGTGCTGATAAAGCGATCCAGTGCCGTGCCCGCGATGGCAACCACCAGGCCTGGGTTGGTGCAAAACTGCCCGGCGCCTTGGGTCAGTGAGGTCACAAAGCCCAGGGCCAGCCCTTCTGCTCGGGCTTGGAGCGCGGCGGGGAATAGATAAGCCGGGTTGATCGAGCTCATTTCCGCGTACACCGGAATCGGTTCCGGCCGCGCCTGCGCGGCCTGAGCCAGCGCCAGGCCGCCGCTGCGTGAGCCGGTAAAACCGACGGCCTTGATGCGCGGGTCGGTCACCAAGGCGATACCGACGTCGCGACCTGAGCCGTAGAGCAGCGAAAACACACCTTCCGGCAGCCCACAGTGTTTAACCGCCTGGGCCACCGCACGGCCTACCATTTCGCTGGTGCCCGGATGCGCGCCGTGGGCCTTGACGATCACCGGGCAGCCGGCCGCCAGGGCTGACGCGGTATCGCCGCCGGCCACCGAGAATGCCAAAGGGAAATTGCTTGCACCGAATACCGCGACCGGCCCAAGGGCAATGTGCCGTTGACGCAGGTCCGCGCGGGGCAAAGGCTGACGCTGTGGTTGCGCGGTGTCCACGCGCACATCCAGCCATTCACCGGCACGCACCGTGCGGGCGAAGGTGCGTAACTGCCCGCAGGTGCGACCGCGTTCGCCTTGAATGCGTGCGTGCGGCAGGCCGGTTTCGGCCACGGCGCGGTCGGTCAACTCATCGCCCAAGGCTTCTATGGCGTCGGCAATGGCCTCCAGAAAACTTGCGCGAATGGCCAGGGAGGTTTCGCGGTAACTGTCGAACGCCGCCCAGGCCAAGGCGCACGCCTGTTCGACGTGTGCTCGGTTGCCGCCGTGGTAGGCGGGCTCCATGGGTGTATCGGTGGCGGGATTGATCGCCCGGACCGCTTCGCGATCGCCGGCAATGGCTTGCTGACCGATCAGCATCTTGCCCGTCAAAATCATAAGGTTCGTCCTGGAAAAAGAGGGTGGGCCGCCGTGAGCACCACAGCGGCGCGCAGGGTCAGGCGACGTTCTGTTCAGCCGACCAAGTGGCGTACCACTGGCGAAACAGCGCGTACTGGTGTTCGGCATAGCGGCGCTGGGCATCGCTGAGCACGTCGGTGTCATTGAAGTGCAGGGCATAACCCGGGTCGCCGTTGAGCACCATCAGGTGCTTGTAATACAGCACCAGGTCGCAGCCTTCATCGAACGAAGACAGCACCGCCAATGCAGCTTCCAGCTCGCGAGCCTGGCGCCGGGCCTTGGCATCGCCCTTGGCGGCTTTTTTGCTCAGGGCCACCAGGTGCAGCACCTCGCGCGGCAAGGCGTTGCCGATACCGGTGATGGCGCCGGTGGCGTTGCAGTTGACGAAGCCGTGGACTACTTGGGTGTCGACGCCGACCATCAGGGTCACGTTATCGTCCTGGGAGGTGATGTTTTCCGCCGCGTAGCGCAGGTCGGCAGCGCCGCCGAATTCTTTGAAGCCGATGAGGTTCGGGTGCTCACGGCGCAGGTCGAAGAACAGGTCGGCACGCGTGGCGAAGCCGTAGTACGGGCTGTTGTAGATAACGGCCGGCAGGTGTGGCGCGGCCTTGAGGATTGCCGAGAAGTGGGCCTTTTGCGCGGTGGCCGAGGCGCCACGGGACAGCACGCGTGGAATCACCATCAAGCCATGAGCACCGACCTTGGCGGCGTGAGCCGCATGGGCCACGGCCTCACGGCTGTTCACCGCGCCGGTGCCGACGATGGTCGGTACGCCAGCAGCGACCAAGCGGGCCACGCCTTCCTGGCGCTGGGCTTCGGTCAGCAACGGCCAGTCGCCCATGGAGCCGCAGTACACAACGGCGCTCATGCCGATATCGATCAATTCGCGGCCTTTGGCGACCAGCGCGTCGAAATCCGGCGTGCGCTCTGGGGTGCACGGGGTCATCAGCGCGGGGATGCAACCGGTGAAGATGTTGTCGCTCATTGTTCCAACTCCATTCTTTTTGAATAAAACGAGGCTCAGATGCCCCAGGCGAAAGGGTCCTGCTCGTCGATCAGCAGCGTGCTGTCGGCGGTCATGTAGGCGCGGCCCGTGATGAACGGGCTGACATGTTCGCCGTCCCATTCAAAGCGGCCTTCGAATTGGCTGCCAGTAATGCTGGCTTGCACCCAGCGCTCACCGGGCTGGAGTTTTCCATCGGCGGCCAGGCACGCGAGTTTGGCGCTGGTGCCGGTGCCGCACGGCGAGCGGTCGTAGGCCTTGCCGGGGCACATCACAAAGTTGCGGCTGTCGGCATGAGCGTCGTCGGCGAACAGTTCGATATGGTCGATCAGCGCGCCGTCCGCGCCATGAATGCCTTGGTTTTCCAGGGCCTTGAGCATCGCCCAGGTGTAGTCGGTGAGGGTGTCGACGTTATCCATGTGCAAGGCCTGGCCGTGGTCCGACACCAGGAAAAACCAGTTGCCGCCCCAGGCGATGTCGCCGTAGACCACGCCATGGCCAGGCACCTCCACCGGCACCTGTTGGCGATGGCGGTAGGCGGGCACATTGCGCAGGGTCACGGCGCCGTCTTCGTGCAGGGTGGCGGCAACCGGGCCGACTGGCGTATCGATGGTGTGCACGCCGGGCGCGATTCGGCCCAGGTAATGCAACGACGCCACCAGGCCGAGAGTGCCGTGGCCGCACATGCCCAGGTAACCGGCATTATTGAAGAAGATCACCCCGCAGGTGGCGCCCGGCGTGACCGGTTCGCAGTACAGCGCACCGACCAGCACGTTGTTGCCGCGCGGTTCCAGCAGGCAGGCGCGGCGCCATTGGTCGTGCTCGGTGCGCAGGGTGTGCAGTTTGTCGGCGATGGTATTGCCGGCCAGTTCAGGGAAACCGTCCAGCACCAGGCGGGTCGGCTCGCCGCCGGTATGGGAGTCGATTACGTGCAGTCGTTTCATGGAACGCTCCATCAAAGGGTAGCCGGGGACAGCGGGGCGCTGGGGTGAGCTTCATTGACGACTTCGCTTTCGTCGTCTTCGTGTTCCAGGCGTACCAGATGCGCTGGCACGCCAGTGGCGGCGCCCCAGTAATAAATACCCAGGGCGCAAGCGGCGACCACCAGGGTGTCAAACGGGTGGCTGATCACGCCGATGCCGCCGAAACTGCCGAGCTTGGAGAGCAAAATAGTCACCGCGTAAAAGCCGATCAGCCAGGCCGAGGAGCGCACTTGTTGCTTGATATTCAGGTGCGCAGTCGGCACCCAGCGGGCGCACAGCAGGTACACCGCAAACATCAGAATTTGCAGGCCGAGCAGCCACGACACGGTGCTCCAGCCGGACCAATACACGATCAGCGCGGCGATGATGAATGACAGCGGGCCGAGCACCGCCATGCCCTTGACCCTGAACGGTCGCACCATGCCCGGCGCATTGCGGCGCAGCGCGGCGACGGTCACCGGGGCGACGGCGTAACTGAGGATCAGCGCGGCAGAAACCACATTGATCAGCGCTTCCCAGGACGGGAATGGCAGGGTCCAGAACACCGACAAACCGAAGGTCAACCACAGCGCCGGGCGCGGGATGCCGGACTTCTCATCAATGCGCGTGAAAATCTTGAAAAACGTACCGGTCTGCGCCCAGCCGTACACCACACGCGGGGTGGCGTTCATGTAGATATTGCCGCAGCCGCTGGGGGAGATCACCGCGTCGGCCACCACCAGGTACGCCAGCCAACCCACGCCCAACGCCAAGGCGATATCGCGATACGGCAGCGCCAGTTCCTTGCTGATTCCGGCCCAGCCGTTGGCGAGCATCTCGGTCGGTACGCCGCCGAGGAACGCGGTTTGCAGCAGCACATAGATCGCCGTGGACAGCAGCACCGACAGGATCAAGGCAATCGGAATCGTGCGTTGCGGGTTCTTCACTTCACTGGCCACCGAGATGATCGGCGTCAGCCCCAGGTAGGCAAAAATCACCCCGCCGGCCGACACCGCCATCTCGATGCCCGACATCCCGAACGGCGCAAAACCCTGCACCTGAAAGTTCTCCGGCTTGAAGAAGGTGAACAGCACGCCAATCACCAGCAATGGCACGATGAACTTGAACACGCTGACCAGGTTATTGGCGATGGCGAAGGTTTTTACGCTGCGGTAATTGAGCATGAAAAACACGCAGAGCAGCGCAAATTGCATCAGCCAACCCAGGGTCGTCGGGTCGCTGGAGCCGACCTTGGTCAGTTGGGGAAACCACGCCGCTGCGTATTGGCGCGAGGCCACGACTTCAATCGCCACCAAGCTGGAAAACGCGATCAGCGTGATAAAGCCCATCAGGTAGCCGAGCAGCGGGCCATGGGAATACACCGGGTAACGCACCACGCCACCGGCGCGGGGCAGGGCGGCGCCCAGTTCGCAGTACACAATGCCGAGCAACAACACGGCGAAACCGCCGATCAGCCAGGAAATAATCCCCGCCGGGCCTGCGATTGCAGACACATGGCTGGCCGCAAACAACCAGCCCGAACCGAAGATGGCGCCCAACCCGATAAAGGTCAGGTCCATCAGTGAAAGTTGTTTCTTGAACTTGCCTTGAGCAGACATGGCGGCGCCTTCTTGTGAGTTATTGGATAGGCATGCAGTGGCGCTATCGTGAACCCATCAAGCCGGTGGCGATTGATGTTTTGCGTTTGTGTGGATGACGAATTCAGCACAATTTGCCACGCTCGACAGGGCCGCGGGCATGGGGCAATCTGCTCGGCGTCGAGCGTCGAAACGGGGGATTCGAGTCATGTTGCAGAGCACGTTTGCAAGCCTTTGCCAGGGGAGTGAGGCCAGTCGCCCCCAGAGCATCGAGCAACTGATGGCCGGGGTTGCGCAGCTGTTGCCGATGCTGGATGTGATCCCCAATGCGGCGATTTTTATCAAGGACATCGACGCCCCTTACGTCCTCGCCAATCGCACGCTGGTGCAGCGCTGTGGCCTCAAGCAACTGCAACCGTTGTTGGGCAAGACCAGCGCCGAGGTGTTCCCGGCGCAACTGGGCCCCGGTTATACCGAGCAGGACCGGCGCGTGCTGGAGCAGGGGTTTGTGCTGGAGGATCAGCTCGAATTGCACCTCTATGGCACCCGTGAACCGGGGTGGTGCCTGACCCATAAGTGGCCGTTGTATAACCATCTCGGCGCGATCATCGGCTTGGCGGGCATCTCGGTCGACTTGCAATCGGCCAGCGAAACGCACCCGGCGTATCAGCGCCTGGCGGCGGTGGATGAATACATTCGTGCGCATTTCAACCGGCGTGTCAGGCTCGGCGAGTTGACGCGTATTGCCGGGATTTCGGTGGCGCAACTGGAGCGCTACTGCAAACGCGTGTTTCACCTGACGCCTCGGCAGATGATCCAGAAAGTGCGCCTGGAGCA
>NZ_JBARTQ010000583.1:0-2521 GCF_049645325.1 Pseudomonas sp.
GGCGTGCCCATGCGGCTGAGGATGTAGGCCTCCGGCACACCGATCACCACGCACAGCAGCGTCACCAAGGCGCTGATCCAGAAGGTGCGCCAGAAAATTTCGTAGAAGTACGAATCGCTGAACAGCGACAGGTAATGAGCGAAGGTCCACTCATTGGCCTTCACGCCCACTTGGTAGTCGAACACGTTGAACGACAGCACCAGCGTCATCAGCAGCGGCAGGATCAACAAACCGCTGAACAGCACCAAGGCCGGTAGCGAGAGTAAATAGCCCCGGCTCATGCGTGCACCTCATCCGCCGCCAGTACGCGCAACAGGTCGGCATGCCAGTCCAGGCCCACGGCGGCGCCGCAGCCCAGCGGTGCGCTGCCGTCGTTGCTGCGTACCACGGTGATTTCGCCGAGGCTGGTGTGGATGCGGTACAGCCATTGGCTGCCGAAGAAGTAGCTGTCGAGCACCTTGCCTTGCAGGCGCCCCGAGCCTGCGTCCACCAGTTGAATTTTTTCCGGGCGCAGGCTCAGGGTCAGTTCACCGTGGCCACTGTCATGGCGCACTTGCGGAATGCCCAGTTGGTCGTAGTCGCCGGGCAGCAGGTTGGCCTTGCCGACGAAGTCCGAGATGAAGCGCGTGCGCGGGTGTTCGTAGAGCGTGTAGGGCGCGTCGATCTGGGTCACGCGCCCGGCCTGCATGACCACCACGCGGTCGCTGATGGAGAGTGCCTCGGCCTGATCGTGGGTGACCATCAAGGTGGTAATGCCCACGGCGCACTGGATGCGGCGGATTTCAAATTGCATTTCTTCGCGCAGGTTGGCGTCGAGGTTGGACAGCGGCTCATCCAGCAGCAGCACCGGCGGCTCGATCACCAATGCACGCGCCAGGGCCACGCGTTGGCGCTGGCCACCGGACAATTCCCGTGGGTAGCGGTCTGCATGGGGCGCCAGCCGAACCAGCTCAAGCACGGTTTTGACTTTGCTGGCGATCTCGGCGGCCGGCACTTTGCGCATCTTCAGGCCGAAGGCGACGTTGTCGCGCACGGTCATGTGCGGGAACAGCGCATAGCTCTGGAACACCACGCCCAGGCCACGGCTGGCGGGCTTGGCGTGGGTGATGTCGCGGCCGTCGAGCAGGATCTGCCCGCCGCTCACATCGACGAAGCCGGCGATCATCTGCAAGGTGGTGGTCTTGCCGCAGCCCGAAGGGCCGAGCAGGGAAACGAATTCGCCTTTTTCCACCGCAAGGTCGGTGGCGACCACCGCATCGACGGCGCCGTAGCGTTTGCTCAAGGCGTTGAGTTGGAGAAAAGCCATAGTTGCGTTCCACCTTTTTGAGTCGCGTCGAAACGCGCTTTTTTGTTTTGGGCAGATGCGAAAAGGGTGTTGCGGGTGCGGTGGCGCTCGGTCTGAAGCCGGCTGCCGTTTGTTGTTCATTTCGCCCCTGTGGACGCAGATTAGGACGAAGTCTAGGATGGGCGAAAGATGGAATTTCACTGAATGGACTACTATTTTCAGTTTTATTCATTGATCAGAATTCGTAGAGAGATTGTGCGTGATGGATTCCACTGAGCGGAATAACACTGCAAAAGAAGTTGGCGCAGGCGGCGTCTCGCGGATATTCGCGTTGCTGCGTACTTTGGGCGAGGTGCCCGATGGCGGTGAACGTGTCACTCAGCTTGCGCAACAGGTGGGCCTGTCGCAGCCCACCACCCACCGCCTGCTGCGCAGCCTGATGGACGAAGGCATGGTCGAGCAGGACGCGCGCAGCAAGCGCTATCGGCTGAGCCTTGAATTTTTTGCGCTGGCGGCGAATGCCGGCAAGACGGGCAACCTGCGAGACCTGGTACGGCCGAGCATGCTGCGCCTGAGTGCATCACTCGGCGATTCGCTGTTCCTGCTGGCGCGCAGCGGCTTTGACGCCATCTGCCTGGACCGCAGCGAAGGCCCGTACCCGATCCGCACCTTCACCGGCGATATCGGCGGGCGCGTGGCGCTGGGCGTGGGGCAGGGGAGTCTGGCGATATTGGCGTTTTTGCCGGAGGAGGAGCGCGAGACGGTGATCCGCTACAACCTGCCACGGCTCAAGGATTTTCACGTGTATGACGAAGTGCTGCTGCGCTCGGAGGTCGAAAATGTGCGGCGCCTGGGCTATGCGGCGCGCAACACGGGAGTGCTGGAAGGCATGGCCGGGTTGGCGGTGCCGATTTTGAATCGCGACGGGCATGCAGTGGCGGCGTTGAGCGTGGCGACCATCAGCGACCGACTGGGGCCGAGCCGTTTGCCGATGGTGGTGGAATTGCTCAAGGGCGAGGCAGCAGCGATCGGGCCAAGGATCAACCCGTTTGACCCAACGCTGCGCCGGCCTTCGCAGACTTTTGGTGGGTAGCTCTCGGTGAGCTGTGCAGGTTTACTGTGGTGAGCGGGCTTGCCCCGCGCTGGGGTGCGAAGCAGCCCTGATCCAGTCAACGCGTTCTTCCAGTCATAACTTGCTGGCCGGATGTAGGGCCGCTTCGCAGCCCAGCGCGGGGC
>NZ_JBARTQ010000584.1:0-31742 GCF_049645325.1 Pseudomonas sp.
GCCCGCTCACTACAACGATGTGTAGAGACTTATGCTCATCGCAGGCAAGCCAGCGCCCACATTTGATCGGCGGTGTGTCAGTACTCAACTGCCCTGCTCGAATCTCAGGTAGCCATTGGCATCTACACCGGTGTGCCTGAATCCGGCTTTTTCATACAGCCGCTTGGCGGGGTTGTCGGCGCGCACGCTCAGTGTCAAATGGGTGAAACCTGCTTGCCTCGCGTCGTCTTTATAAGCCTCCAGCAACGCCGCGCCTATGCCCTTGCAACGGTGTTGTGCAGTGACGCCGAGGGTACACAGCAGGGCGCTGGCGTCCTGCGGCATCCATAGGCAATAACCCGCAAAGTGCTCATCGACGGTGGCGATCACCAGGCGGTCGAAGTGGTCTATCCAACTGGCAAGGTGGCGCTCGGAGTGGCGCAGCCAGCCGTCTTCGTGGCTGGGCTCCCAGCGCTGGATATAGTCGCGTTCACCCCGATAAATCAACGGCAGGTCGGTGATGACTGCCTTGCGCAGTCGGTGAGTCGGTAACGGATGATCAGGATTGGTCACAGACGTCTTCCAGAGTTGAGACAGGCGGCCACTATGGCCGATCTACTTCTGATTCATCAACGACGACGCCACCAATAAATCCCGCGTATAGGCGTGCTGCGGCGCCTCGAACAACTGCTCGGTACTCCCCGCCTCCACCACCACGCCGTCCTTGACCACAATCAAGTCATGGGCCAGTGCGCGCACCACCGCCAGGTCGTGGCTGATAAACAGGTAGGTCAGGCCGTGTTCTTCCTGCAAGCGCCGCAACAGACTCACCACCTGCTTTTGCACGGTACGGTCCAGCGCCGAGGTGGGCTCGTCGAGCAGGATCAAGTCCGGCTTGATCACCAGTGCGCGGGCGATGGCAATGCGTTGGCGCTGGCCGCCGGAGAATTCGTGGGGGAAACGGTGGCGAGTGTCAGGGTCGAGGCCGACGTCGAGCAGCACGGCGATCACCTGGGCTTCGCGTGCGGCGGCGTCGAGGTCGGTGTGTACGCGCAGGCCTTCTTCGATGATTTGTTGCACGCTCATGCGCGGGCTGAGGCTGCCGAAGGGGTCCTGGAACACCACCTGCAGCTTGCGCCGCCAAGGGCGCAGGGCCTTGCCTTTGAGGGTGTCGAGGGCCTGGCCTTGAAAGCGGATGCGGCCCTGGGCGTCGATCAGCCGCAAAATCGCCTGGCCAAGGGTGGACTTGCCCGAGCCGGACTCGCCGACAATCCCCAGGGTCTTGCCGCGTTGCAGGCGCAGGTCGATGCCGTCCACGGCCTTGATCGGCGGTTTGCGGCGCAACAGGCCGCCCTGGGCGAACCAGACCCTGAGGTTGTCCACTTCCAGCAGGTTGTCAGCGGTTTCACGCGCCACCGCCCGCCCCTCTGGCTCGGCTTCGAGCAACTGCCGGCTGTAGGCGTGCTGCGGCGCGGCAAACAGGGCTTGGCAGTCGGCCTGTTCGACGATCTGGCCGGCGCGCATCACCGCCACGCGCTGGGCGATGCTGCGCACCACGTTAAGGTCGTGGCTGATCAACAGCAGCGCCATGCCCAGGCGTTGCTGCAGGTCTTTGAGCAGCGCAAGAATGCGCCGCTGCACGGTCACGTCCAGGGCCGTGGTGGGCTCGTCGGCGATCAACAGCAGCGGTTCGCAGGCCAGGGCCATGGCGATCATCACCCGCTGGCGCTGCCCGCCGGAGAGCTGATGCGGGTAAGCCGCAAGGCGCTGGCGCGGCTGTTGGATGCCCACCAGTTCCAGCAACTCCACCACGCGCTCACGCGCCGCCGCACCGCCCAGGCCCTTGTGCAGCAGCAGGGTTTCGCACAGTTGCCGTTCCACGCTGTACAGCGGGTTGAGCGAGGTCATCGGCTCTTGAAAGATCATCGCGATGCGATCACCGCGAATCTGCCGTAAACGCTCCGGCCGTGCACCGAGCAGCTCTTCGCCTTGGTAGCGAATGCTGCCACGGGTGCGCGTGGTGTGCGGCGCCAGCAATTGCAGGATCGAGTGGGCGGTCACCGATTTACCGGAGCCCGACTCGCCCACCAGCGCCAGGCACTCGCCGGCGTGAATATCCAGGTCGATGCCGCGCACCGCTTTGTGCCCGTCGAACGCCACTTTCAGGTTACGAATTTCAATCAACGCGTCAGTCACGGCACAGCTCGCTTATCAGGATCGGGGGTCGAAGGCGTCGCGGCAGGCTTCGCCGATAAACACCAACAGGGACAGGATCAACGCCAACGCAAAAAACGCGGTCAGCGCCAGCCACGGGGCTTGCAGGTTGTTTTTGCCTTGGCCGATCAATTCACCCAGGGACGCACTGCCCGTGGGCATGCCGAAGCCGAGAAAATCCAGGGCGGTGAGGGTCGAAATGGCCCCGGTCAAAATGAACGGCAAGTAGGTCAAGGTGGCGGTCAGCGCGTTGGGCAGAATGTGCCGCAACATCACCTGAACATCGCCCACGCCCAGGGCCCGCGCGGCCTTCACATACTCCAGGTTGCGCCCGCGCAGGAACTCGGCGCGCACCACATCCACCAGGGTCAGCCAGGAAAACAGCGCCATGATCCCCAGCAGCCACCAGAAACTCGGTTCGACAAACCCGGACAAGATGATCAGCAAATACAAGACCGGCAGCCCCGACCAGATCTCGATCAGGCGCTGCCCCAACAGGTCGACCCAGCCAGCGTAATAACCTTGCAGGGCACCGGCGGCGACCCCGACCAAGGTGCTCACCACGGTCAGCGCCAAGGCAAACAACAGCGACACCCGCGTACCGAAAATCACCCGCGCCAACACATCCCGCGCCTGGTCATCGGTGCCCAGCCAGTTGCTCGCACTGGGCGGCGCCGGTGAGGGGGCCGTGAGGTCGTAGTTGACCGTGTCGTAACTGAACGGAATGGGCGCAAACAGCATCCAGCCGCCCTGCCCTTCAATCAGTTCATGCACGTAAGGGTCACGGTAATCCGGCTGAAACGGCAGCGTGCCGCCAAAATCCTGCTCGGTGTAGCGCTCGAAGGCCGGGAAATACAGTGAGCCCTGGTACGCCATCACCAGCGGCTTGTCGTTGGCCAGCAGTTCGGCACCCAGGCACACGGCAAACAGCGCCAGAAACATCCACAGCGACCACCAGCCGCGGCGATTACGCTTGAAGTGCAGCCAGCGGCGACGGGTGATCGGAGAAAAAACCGGCATCAATGCGACCTCGCGGAAAAATCCAGCCGGGGGTCCAGCAGGCGGTAGCACAGGTCGCCCAGCAACTTGATGACCAACCCGACCACGGTGAAGATAAACAGCGTGCCGAACACCACGGGATAGTCCCGTGCCACCGCCGCTTCGTAACTCAGGCGACCGAGGCCGTCGAGGGAGAAAATCACTTCAATCAGCAATGAGCCGCCGAACAACATCGCGGTGAGCGCCTGGGGCAGGCCAACCACGATCAGCAGCATGGCGTTGCGAAACACGTGTTTGTACAGCACCTGTTTTTCGCTGAAGCCCTTGGCCCGCGCGGTCACTACGTACTGGCGGCTGATCTCGTCGAGGAAGCTGTTTTTGGTGAGGATGGTCAGCGTGGCAAAACCGCCGATCACCAGCGCCGACACCGGCAAAACAAGGTGCCAGAAGTAGTCCACCACCTTGCCGGCCCACGACAGGCTGGCAAAGTTCTCCGAGACCAGGCCGCGCACCGGAAACCAGTTCAACAGGCTGCCGCCGCCGAACACCACGATCAGCAACAAGGCGAACAAAAACGCCGGCATGGCGTGGCCAATGATGACCGCCGCACTGCTCCACACATCGAAGCGGCTGCCATGGCGTACAGCCTTGCGGATGCCCAGCGGAATAGACACCAGGTAACTGATCAACGTGGCCCAGAAGCCCAGGGACAAGGTCACCGGCAATTTTTGCAGGATCAGGTCGGTGACCTTGGCGCCGCGAAAAAAGCTGTCGCCAAAATCCAGCCGCGCGTAGCTGCTGAGCATCAACCACAGGCGCGCGCCGAGGGGCTTGTCGAAGCCGTATTGGCGCTCGATATCGGCCACCAGCGCCGGGTCCAGGCCACGGGTGATGCGCGATTCATTGCTGCCGGTTTCCACGCGCGTACCAGCCACCGACGCCTGGGTGCCGATGCCTTGCAGGCGCGCGATGGCTTGCTCCACCGGGCCACCGGGCGCGGCTTGCACGATGAAAAAGTTGACCAGCAAAATGCACAGTAACGTCGGCACGATCAGCAACACACGGCGCGCGCTATAGGCCAGCATGTTGGGAAACCTCCGTCAGTTGGCGCATTTGCGCAGTGGTCAGCGGCGTCGGGCTCACTTCCCACCAAGTGTCGATGCCCACGTCATTAAGCGGCGCCGTGTCTGGCCGACCAAAACGGTTCCACCACAGCGAGGACGAGCCCGGCGGGTAATAGTTGGGAATCCAGTAGAAGCCCCACTGCAACACGCGGTCGAGGGCATGGGCGTAGCGCACCATGGTCGGACGGTCGTTGGCGCGGACCAGACCATCGATCAAGGCGTCTACGGCCGGGTTGCGCAGCGCCATGTAGTTGTTGGAGCCAGGGTCGTCGGCACTCTCGGAACCGAAGTAGTTAGTCAGCTCGCGGCCCGGCGACGGGCTGACCGGGTAGCCGTTGACGATCATGTCGTAGTCCCGTGCGCGCACGCGGTTGGCGTATTGGGCCGAGTCGATCATGCGGATCGTGAAGCCGATGCCGATCTGCGCCAGGTTGCGTTTGTACGGCAGCAGCAAACGCTCGAAGCCTTTCTGGGCATTCAGGAAGGTGAACTGCAACGGCGTGCCCTCGGCGTTAACCAACTGGTCGCCGCGCGGCGTCCAGCCAGCCTCGGCCAGCAACTTCAAGGCTTGCGCCTGCTGCGGCCGGATGCGCCCACTGCCATCGGTGTGCGGCGGCTGGTAGACCTGGGTGAACACCTCATCCGGCACGTGCCCGCGCCAGGGCTCCAGAATCGCCAGCTCCTGGGCATCCGGCAGTTGGGTGGCGGCCAACGCGCTGCGGGAAAAGAAACTGCGCTGGCGCAGGTACAGGCTGTGCATCATCTGCCGGTTGCTCCAGTCGAAATCCCACAACAGGCTCAGCGCCTCGCGTACGCGACGGTCCTGGAACTGCGGTTTTTGCAGGTTGAACACAAAACCCTGAGTGCCTTGCACAGCATTCGGCGCCAGCTGTTCACGCTGCAGACGGCCGTCGCGCAACGCCTCGCCGTCGTAGCCCACTGAATAACTGGTGGCGGAAAATTCGCGATTGAAATCATAACCCTGGGCTTGCAGGATCTGGCGCGACACGTCGCCGTCGGCAAAAAATTCAAGCCGCAGGGTGTCGAAGTTGTACTGCCCCTGCGTCACCGGCAGGCCTTGCCCCCACCAGTCCTTGACCCGTTCGAAGGTGACGCTGCGGCCGTTGTCCACGCTGCTGATGCGGTACGGGCCACTGCCCACCGGCGGTTCAAAGCCGCCGCCGTTGGCGAAGTTGCGCCCCTGCCACCAATGTTCCGGCAGCACCGGCAGTGAAGCGAGGTCCAGGGGCAAGGTGCGGTTGTCGGCGCTTTTGAAGGTGAAGCGCACCTGGGTCGGCGACTCCACCAGCACGTGGTCCACATCGGCAAAACTTTGGCGATACGCCAGGCTGCCTTCGGTGGTGAACAGCTTGAAGGTGTAGGCCACGTCCTGTGCGGTGATGGGCGTGCCATCGGCAAAACGCGCCTTGGGGTTGAGGTAGAAACGCAACCATGAATGGTCGTCCGCCAGCTCCATGCGCTGGGCGACCAGCCCGTACACGGTGTACGGCTCATCCTGCGAACGGTACGCCAACGGGCTGTAGAGCCAGCCCTGGATCTGGGTGATGCCGGTGCCTTTGTCGACATACGGGATCAGGTGATCAAACGCCCCGCCCTCCATGGACGAACGCCGAAAGCTGCCGCCCTTGGGCGCGTTCGGGTTGACGTAGTCCAGGTGTTTGAAGCTGGCCGGGTACTTGGGCGCTTCGCCGTATACGGTCAAGGCGTGCGTCGGTTGAGCGAGCAGTGACGGGGCCCAGAGGCCCGTCAGCAGTGCCCACACCATGAAGCGAAACAGGGTCACAAACTCAACTCCTTTTTCCGAAAACACTGAAGATCTACTGTGGGAGCTGGCTTGCCTGCGATAGCGGTACATCCGCGAGCAAATAGTTGACTGACACGCCCTCATCGCAGGCAAGCCAGCTCCCACACGGGTCCTGTTCCACGCTTAAAAGTTGTAGGAAACCCGGCTGTACAGCGTCCGCCCGAACGGGTCGGAATAGCGCGGGTCGTAGCCACTCTGGAACGTCGAGGTCTGGTTGCTGAACGGTGGCTCGCGGTCGAACAGGTTCTGCACGCCCACCGTGACCTGCGCGGTATCGCGCCAGGTGTAAGTGCCCGCCAGGTCCCACACGCTCCAGGCGCTGACCTTGTCGTGGTAGGCGCGGTTGTAGTCGTTATAACCACTGGTGTAACGGTTGGTCAGCGAGGCGCCGAGCGGGCCTTTGCTCCAGTTGCCGGTCAGGCTGTGGCGCCAGCGGGCCACAGCACCGGCCGAGGCGAAGTCACCGCCGCGATAGTCGCCGGCCTTGTCAATGAACGGGCCCTTGAGCTGCTGCTGGTACTTGTAGGTGTTGACGTAAGTGCCTTGCAGGTTGGCGCCAAACTGGCCCAGTCGGGTTTCGGGAAACCGGTAGTCGGCGCTGACGTCCACACCGTTGGTCTTGACTTTGCCCAGGTTGGCCAGGCCGGTGATGATGTGGTCGATCGAGCCATCCGGCTTGCGCACGATGCGCTCGGGGTACAGGTCCGGTTGTTCGAACACTGCCGACTCGGGGAACTCGGCGATCTGGTTGGCGATCTTGATCCACCAGAAATCCAGGCCCAGGGACAGGTCGTGCACGGGTTGGTAGACAAAGCCCAAGGTCACGTTGCGCGCCGTCTCGGGGCTCAGGTCCTGGTTGCCGCCCGTGCGGCTGAAGAACTGCTGGGCGCAATCGCGGTTGGCCAGGCCGCCGTTGCTCGGCGAGCCACCGGCGCACAGGCGTGGGTCGTTGTAGTTGGCGACGGTGAAACCGGTGCTGGCCGGGTTGTACAGCTCATACAACGAAGGCGCCCGGAACCCTTCGCTGTAGGCGCCCCGCACCACCAGTTCGCGGAACGGCTGGAAGCGGAACGAGTACTTGGGGTTGGTGGTGTCGCCAAAATCGCTGTACTTGTCGTGACGCACCGCCGCCGACAGTTCGAGGCTGTCGAGCACCGGGACATTGACCTCGGCGTATTGCGCCGACACCGTGCGGTCGCCCGCCACGCTGGCGGCCGGGTCGATGCCCAGGCTTTGCACATTGGCGGCAAAGTCTTCGAAATCCTGGTGGAAGTCTTCCTTGCGGTATTCGCCCCCCAGCGCCAGCGCCGACGGACCCGCGCCGAACCAGTCACCGATATCGCGGCTGATGCGCCCATCCAGGCTTTTGACTCGGCCGATGGCGGTGCCGTACTCGCCGTCTACCGCGTTGGCGCCAAGCAGCGCGCTGCCGGCCGCCGACTGCGGACCGAACGGGTTGATCACGCCGGTATTGATGCCCGTGGTCACCGCGCGGTCGTCCACATAACCGCTGAGGATCGAGTTGGTGACTTTGTTCTGGTTGTAGGCTGCGCCGACGTTGTAATCCCAACCCGCCAGCGTGCCTTCGAAGGTCAGCAGCAGGCGCTGGCTGACGTTGTCGTCTTCATGCTTGCGCGGCCCCACTTCACTTTCGCGCCAGTTCGCATCGACCGGTTGGGTCGGGTCCAGTGCAAACGTGGTCGGCGCCGGCGTGATGCCGTTGCCGGGAAAATACGGCGTGCCGGGTTGCACTTGCAGGCCTTGCAGCAAGCCCGGGCCGATCTGGGTGCGGTTGAGGTTGCGGGCCCAGAAGTATTCGAGGCTGGCGGTGTGGTCGTCGGCCAGTTTGGCGCTGGCTTTGCCGAAGAACGAGGTTTTTTCGGTCTCGGGCACCAGGTCCAGGTAGCTCCACAACGACTGCCGGCAAATGCCGCTGCGCGAGATCAAGCCCGGCGCATTACAGCCGGACGCGGCCAGCGGGTTAGTCGCATTCGAGCCCTGGCTGTAGTTGGCCGGCGAGGTAATGCCCGAGGAATAATCGAGGCCGCGGCCCGGCTGGTAGTTGTAGGTGAAATCACGATCCTTGGCTTTGAGGCTTTGCTGCTTGTCGTGGCTGACCACACCGAAGACATTGAAGCGGCCGTCTTCAAGGTCGCCAAAACCCCAGCTGCCGCTGAAATTATCGGTCTCGCCGCCGCCGGCGCGCGTTGGCGTGCTGCCGCCCACGGTCAGTTGGCCGTCGGTCACGCTTTTTTTGGTGATGAAGTTGATCACCCCGCCGATGGCGTCCGTGCCGTACAGCGCCGAGGCGCCGTCGCGCAGCACTTCCACACGGTCGATGGCCGCAAACGGGATGGTATTGAGGTCGACGCCCGAGCCGTTGATGGCATTGGTCGCGTTGTTGCTAAGACGCCGGCCGTTGAGCAGCACCAGGGTTTTATTCGGGCCAATGCCGCGTAAATCCGCATACGCTGCGCCGCCGCTGCTGGAGCCCACCGAACGCCCGGAGCCCACCGAGGATTGGTTGGCGGCGATGCGGCTGACCAATTGCTCGGTGGTGGTGACGCCCTGTTTTTTCAGCTCTTCGGTGCGCAGGATGGTGACCGGCACCGCTGTTTCCGCATCGACCCGGCGGATGGCGCTGCCGGTGACTTCAATGCGCTGCAGTTGCGGGATCACCGAGGGGCTTTCAACGGCCTCGGCGTCGGCGGCCAAGGCGTTGCCGGTGGCCACCGTGGCGGCGAGTGTGAGTAAAAAACCGATGTGTTTTGAATCAAGCATGGCGTCGAGGGCTCCCTGTCCGTTATGGGGTATGCAGGGTTGTGCGTCGACGCCAGGGTTTTTATAGAGCACCGGTTAGACCGTTAACGCATGTGCTTATGCGCTACTTGCCGAAGTGGTAACTCACGTCCAGCCAGACCTGGCGACCATAGGGGTCGTAGTTGCCGCTGGGGTAATACGGCCAGCCGGCGGAGTCGTCGTGCTTGACCTGATTGAGCAGGTTGTTGACGGTCAGGCCGACACTCGCCTGCTCGTTCACCTGGTAACGGGCGCTGGCGTTGAAGGTGGTCCACGGCGACAGGCGCCCGTCGCCGGCACCATTGGTGACGCTGCCGTAGCGAATGCCGGTGAGCGTGGTGGTGAGGTGCTGGTAGTCCCAGGTCAGGCTCGCGTTGACCTTGCTGCGCCAGTCGTGATTGTCGGTGCTGGAGCGCAGGTTCTGGGTTTGCGCATCGTCCGATTCCTTGAGGTAGTGGGACAGCACCAGGCTATAGCCAATCGCCGAGTTGAACGCGCCGTACTGGCCTGCGCCCCAGCGAATATTGCTCTTGAGGTCCAGGCCGCTGACTCGCTCGCTGGCGGCGTTGATCGCGTTGACCTGCACCCGTTGCAGCACGTTCGGGTCCACCGCCGCCGTGCTGGCATTGCGCTGGATGCGTGCCAGGACGTCGGCGCAGGTGGTTGCGTCGAGCTGGCCGTTGCGGCATTGGTTTTCCTGTTGCAGCAAGCGGTTAATGTCGACGGTGGTCAGCAGGTCCTTGATCTCGACGCGCCAGAAGTCGGCGGAGAAATCAAATTGATGCGAGGGCGACCAGACAAACCCGTATGTCCAGGACTTGCCGCGCTCGGAGGCGAGGTCCGAATTACCGGTCTGCGTGTAATCCACGCGCCCTCGGTCACACGCGCCTTCGACGCCCTTGGTGCAACCGTAATAATCGATCTGGTCAGGCGTATAGCCATTGGTGGCAGCCTGGTAGAGGTAGTTGAGGTCCGGCGCGCGAAAACTGGTGCCGTAGCTGCCGCGAAACAACAGGCTGGTGACCGGGCGCCATTCGAGGCCCAGGTTGTAGGTTTTCTGTTGCTCGGTACGGCCACTGAATTTGTATTGGTCCCAACGCCCGGCCGCCGACGCGAGCACGGTATCGGTGACCGGAATGCTCAATTCGCCGCCCGCGGCGTAGCGGTCACGCGAGCCGCCTGAATTGGAGGCGGGCGTGGTGTTGTAAAAGGTCCCGTCGTTGAGTTGGTCGTCGACGTTGACACGATAGGACTGGCGCCCCACTTCGGTCACACCGGCAAAACCGACCGGCCCGGCCGGCAGTTCAAACAGGTCGCCGTTGATATTGGCGCTGAAGGTTTGCGAAACCGACTTGCTCTTCTGCACCAGGTTGCCGCGAAACTGATCCCACTGCTCCGGGGTCAGCGGCTGGTCGAGCCGCGAAGGGTCTGGAGCGAAGACCGGATGACCGTCCTGCGTGCCCAGCTGCGGCCCGAGAAAGTAATCGCGGATGCCGCTTAACGGCGTGTAGCGGGTGGTGCGGTCGCTGGTGTACTCGGAGCGGTTCGCCGCAAGCTGATACCCCCAATCGCTGTTGGTGAATTTGTCTTCCAGGCCCAGGGTGCCGGTCCAGGACACCTCGCGCCATTTGCTGTTGTTGCTGGTCTTGCCGCCGATCTCCTCGCTGGCAAAGTTGCGCGACCAGCGCTCCAGGTTGCCGGTGTTCTGGTTGATAAAGTCCGGCGAGGTGAAGCTTGGGCCGCGCGTGTTGTTCTGCGTGTGATCAAAGCCGAACATCAGGTCGGCAAACACCTTGCCGGTGTCACTGAAATGCCAGGTGCCACGGGTGTAGCCGTCGTAGTTTTCCTTCTGCGCCTGCAAGGTCCAGTAATCGTTGTAGTACTGGTTGGTGGTGCAGCGGTTTGCGCCACCGCCGAGCTTGCCGTTATAGATACCGCCGTACGCAGCGCAGCCGGGGCCGAGATACGCACCGCTGTCGAGGTTGCGGCGGTAGCCCACATCCTTGGCCGGGCCGTCACTCATGAAACCGCGCTGGTTGCCCCAGATCGGTTGGCGGTTGGTCAGTTCAAGGCCGAACACACCGTCGAAATCGCCCCAAGTGTCGCCGCCGCTGATCTGCAAGCGTTGGTTATCGCCGCCGCCGCGCTGGGTTTCGCCACCGCGCAGGTTGACGTCCACGCCACTGATTTTGTCTTTGAGGATGATGTTGACCACCCCGGCAATCGCGTCCGAACCATACACCGCCGAGGCGCCGCTGCTGAGGATTTCGATACGCTCGATCATCACTGCCGGGATGTTGGCAAGGTTGGTGAAGTTGACCGCGCCGTCGTACGCAGTGGGGTAGTCGGCCACCCGCCGGCCGTTGATCAGCACCAGCGTGTGGTTGGGCCCCAGCCCACGCAGGTTGAGGGCGCTGGCGGCCGGCTGGAACGTGTTACCGAAGTCTTCGCCCTGGGTCATGCCGGTGTTCTGGGTTTGCGAGGCGATGGCGTCGTAGACGTTCTTGTAGCCACGGCTGGTGATCTCTTCGCCGCTGATCACCGTGACCGGCGACGGCCCTTCGACTTGAGCACGGGCGATGCGCGAGCCGGTGACCACGACTTTTTCCAGGGCCACATCGCCCGGTACTTTCGCGGCGGTGGGTGCGGCCTTGATTGCAGCGGCAGGCGCCTTGGCGGCCCGGCGCAGGGTCCAACCGCCGTCGCCACTGGGTACGGCGTCGAGGGACGAACCGCGCAGCGCCTGCTGCAGCGCTTGCTCGGTGGTGAGGTTGCCCCGCACCGGCGCGCTGGTCAGGCCTTGCACCAGGTCTTGCTGAAAGGAAATGATCTGCCCGCTGCTGCGCGACAGGTTCAGCAACGCCTGGTCGAGGGGACCGCTGGCGATATCAAAATCGAAGGTCCGGCTGCTCGACACGGCCGACTGCGGCTGCGCCAGGGCCGGGGTGCCATGGGCGGCCAGGGTCAGGCCGATGGCTAAAGACAGCGCCGCCAGCGATACGCGACTGAGGTGTTTGAGTTGCATCGTTTTAGCTTCCCATCATTGATATGCCGTTGATGGGTTGAACAACAGAACACAGGTTTTTATAGGTGGCCGTTAGGCCAAAAAAGCATGGGTTTATAACGGCCTGCAAGCATACGCGCAGGCAGTTACACCCTTGCCTGTACTGGGTTGTGCAACACCGGCGGGATTTTTATAGGGCGGGGACGATTATTTTTACCGGCGCTCGATACTGACCCAATAGGGGCTGTGATAATCGACCTGCACCGGCAAGGATTTGGCCAGCAATTGCAGGGCGCGGCCGGTGTCATCCAGCGGGAAAATCCCGCTCAGCCTGAGGCTGGCCGCGTCAGGGCTCACGCGGATGATGCCGCGCCGGTAGTCACGCAGCGCCTCCACCACTTCACCCAATGAACGGTCGCGCACTTCCAGCAGCCCTTGGGTCCAGGAGGATTCGCCACCGCTGGCGGCTTCCAGTTTGAGGATGCCGTGGGCGTTGAACGTGGCTTTCTGGCCTGCCGTGATCACCTGCACGGCGCCGTCGCGCGTGGTGATTTCCACTTGGGAATGCAGCATGGTGATCTGGGTGTGATCCTCGCCTTGCTGCACCAGGAAACGCGTGCCCAGGGCGCGCATGCGGCCGTGCTCGGTCTCGACAATAAACGGCCGCTGGCTGTCTTTGAAAACATCGACCCAAAGCTTGCCATCGAGCAACTGCAGCAACCGCTGCCGGGGATCGAAATGCGTCACCACCTTGCTGCGCGCGTCCAGGGTCAAGGCGCTGCCGTCTTCCAGCGTCAGGTTCAGTCGCTCGCCGGTGCCGGTGCGCAGAGCTCCCAGCGGCAGCCCGGTGCCGGACAGCCGCGTGATGATATTGCCTACCGAAACAACGCCGACCAACGCCAGGGTATTGCGCAAAAAGCGACGCCGGCCCGAGGGCGCGTTGAGCGTATGCAGCAGGCTCTCGCGGGGCATGCGGCGCAACTCATCATTGCCCAATACCGCCAAGCCGCCACTCATCATCGTGAAGATCTCGGCACGCCGTGGGTCGCCCTCGCGCCAGCGGCGAAACGCGTGGTGCTCCTGTGCGCTGGCATGCCCGGATTGAAGCAACGCCATCCACTGCGCCGCCTCATCAATGATCGCCTCATCTGGCGCGCCATGGCTCATGGTTGCGTCATCGCCAGGTAGCAGCGCTTGAACGCATCGGCCATGTACTGCTGAACCCGGCTGACCGAGACTTGCAGCCGCTCGGCAATCTGCACGTAGGTCAGGCCGTCCAACTGGTGGTACAAAAACGCCGCCTTGGCCTTGGCTGACAAACCGTCGAGCAAGCGATCGACTTCCAGCAGTGTTTCGATCAGCAGCAGACGCTCCTCAGGCGAGGGATGCACCATCAACGGCGCCTGTGCCAGCGCCTCAAGGTAAGCGCGCTCCAGGTCCTGGCGCCGCCAGCCTTCATACATCAAGCGCCGCGCGATGGTGGTCAGCAACGCACGAGGCTCACGAATGGCTGCCGGGTCCGGCAATGCCAGCACACGCAAAAAGGTTTCCGAAGCGATGTCCTGAGCCCCATGCGGGCAACCCATGGCCCGGCCAACCCGGGTACA
Source organism: Pseudomonas sp. (assembly GCF_049645325.1). Taxonomy (GTDB): domain Bacteria; phylum Pseudomonadota; class Gammaproteobacteria; order Pseudomonadales; family Pseudomonadaceae; genus Aquipseudomonas. Next base: position 13,552 of record NZ_JBARTQ010000584.1, read on the forward strand.
CAGCCAGCTGTAGTCACTTTTGAACATTTGCCCAATCAGACCGAAATGTGGGTTCTGATTCACACCCATTGCATGCTCCATGCGAGTAACGGCCCTTCAGCCTGACGGTTGATGAACGATGGAACACCATCGCTCGAAGGGCGGACTTTGCATGAAGGCGGCATAGGTTAGGAAAGAATAAAAAATTGCAAAGGGCTTTGTAATTGGCATATGCAGGTGTGCCGCTGGCGGGCTCGGCATGGCTCAAAAATCTACAGAAGCAAAATCGGGGGTTCGCCGATTTTCATTGTTTTTTCTTGTGCTTTCCCCTCAACTAATGCCTTTCGTCTCTACGCGAGGATCCACCTTGGAACGCTATGAATCGCTGGTCATCGGCCTCGGCGCCATGGGTGCGGCCACGGTCTACCAACTGGCCAAGGCCGGTGTGAACGTGGCCGGTATCGACCGTCATCACCCGCCTCACACCTTTGGTTCAAGCCATGGCGACACGCGCATCACGCGGTTGTCGGTAGGTGAAGGCGCTCAATACGTGCCCATCGTGCGCAACTCCCACCGTATCTGGCGTGAGCTGGAAGCGTTGTCGGGGCAAGCGCTATTTGAACAGTCGGGGCTGCTGGTGCTGACCTCCAGCGACGACTTCGATCCTGACGATACAACCGACTTCACCCTGCGCACGATTGCCCTGGCGCAAACCTACGGCATCGAACACGAATTGCTCGACGCCGCGCAGATTCGCCAGCGCTTCCCCCAGTTTGCGCAGGTGGCGGACAACGCCATCGGCTACTACGAGCCCGGTGGCGGCTTTGTGCGCCCCGAGCGCTGCATTGACGTGCAGCTCACACTGGCCGAGCAACACGGCGCCACGCTGTACAAGGGCGAAACCGTGACCCACATCAGCTCGGACGAACAGGGCGTGACGGTGACCACCGACCGGCGCACGGTGCAGGCCGACAAGCTGGTGGTGAGTGCGGGCAATTGGGCGGGTGAATTGCTCGGGGCGCCGTTTGATCGGCTGCTCAGCGTTTACCGGCAACAACTGTTCTGGTTCGAGCTGGCGCCGGGCGCCGATCTGGTGGGCAGATCACCCACCTACATTCTCACCCATGGCCAGGATCAGACTCACTATGGCTTCCCCGCACAACCCGGCGAAGGCAGCTTGAAGCTGGCCACCGCGCAGTATCACACCACGTCCACGCCAGCAACGCTGGACCGCAGCATCTCGGCAGCGCAAGAACGCGAGATGTATGAGCAGCAGGTGCAAGGCCGTATCGCCGGGGTGACGGCCAAGGTGATCAAGTCGGCGGTCTGCGCCTACACCGTGACGCCGGACCACCATTTCATCATCGACGAACACCCATCGCTGCAGCACACCCTGGTGGTGTCGCCGTGCTCGGGGCATGGTTTCAAGCACTCGGCCGCGCTGGGTGAGGCGTTTGCGCAGTGGTGCATGCGCGGTTCGAGTGACCTGGACCTGTCATCGTTTTCGCTGAAGCGCTTCGAAGGTCAACACCTTCCCAACACTTAAGCAGCACAACGCAGCCCCTTTAGTGAGCGGGCTTGCCCGCTCACCACAAAAAGCCCGTTCATCACAACACGCCTGCCCGACACACAGCTCAACGCTGTTACCTAAACTCACTCACTTCGCAAACGCATATTCCCCGCCCTGCTCCACGGCTTTGCGATACGCCGGCCGTGCCTGGAAGCGTTGCACCCATGCCGCCAGATTCGGGTACGCGTGCAACTTGCCCTGCGCCCCGGCGATTTCGCCGATAAAGCTCATCTGGATGTCCGCGCCACTCAACTCGTCACCCACCAGGTACGGCGTGTCCGCCAGCACATCGTTCAGATACCCCAGGTAGTTGGCCAACTCCGATTCGATACGCGGGTGCAGCGGCGCGCCTGCGTCACCCAGGCGACCGACGTAGAGGTTGAGCATCAGTGGCAGCATCGCCGAACCTTCGGCGAAGTGCAGCCATTGCACGTACGTGTCGTAGGTGGCCGTCGCCGGGTCGGGTTGCAGGCGGCCCTGGCCGTGGCGGCGGATCAGGTAATCGATGATCGCGGCAGACTCGATCAGCACCAGCGAACCGTCTTCGATCACCGGCGATTTGCCCAGCGGGTTGATGGCCTTGAGTTCTGGCGGCGCAAGGTTGGTTTTCGGGTCGCGCTGGTAGCGCTTGATTTCGTACGGCAGCCCAAGCTCTTCGAGCAGCCACAGGATACGTTGCGAACGCGAGTTGTTGAGGTGGTGGACGGTGATCATAGAAGCTCCGCTGAACGAGGGTGGGTACACAGGTAAGAGACTACGCCGCCTCGGCGGAGTGCCATGGATTAATTCGCAACCATCGCCCACAACGACGCGCCGACGCCGGTGATGCTCTCCCCCGCAATCAACCCCGCGGCGGCGGTAATGGCGAAGCGTTGCGTGACACTCGGCCAGCGGCAGCTCACCAGCCACGTCAGCACTGCGCCGAGCGCCATCATCAGCGACACCGACGCCGGCAATACAAAGGCCAGGCCCAAGGCGGCGGCGCTGGGCAGGTAACGGGCACGGTGGGCGGACAAGGTGCTGTCGAGAACGCCCAACAGCAACCCGGCCGCCCCGGCGACCGCAATCGCCCAACGGATGCTCAGCGAAAGCGAATCGAGCCCGTGGCTCAGGGTTTGCGCGACGGCTTTCCAGGTGGCCACCGCTGGCGCCGGCCACTCTTCGGTGAGCAGCATCGACTGCGGGTCGGGAATCAGCGCCAGGTAGGCGAACACGCCGACGATGCTGCCGATGAAAATCCCCAGGACCTGGGCGATCACTTGTTTGCGCGGCGTGGCACCAATCGCCTTGCCGACCTTGAAATCGTTCATCAAGTCGGTGCACTGCCCGGCCGAGCCACCGGCGGTGTTGGCGCTCATCAGGTTGATCGGCACCTGCCCGGGCGCGACGATACCGAAGCTCAGTTGGGACAGTTGCCCGATGGCGCCGATCGGCGGAATCCCGGTGGCGCCCACCACGCGCGCGGCCACGGCGGCGAGGCAGATCGCCAGCGGAATGGTGAGCAAGGCCATCCACAGGTTGATGCCGAACAACCACGCCTGAAGGCTCACCACCAACACAATCGCCACGGCGAAGCCGGCGGCAGGCCCGGCTTTCGGGATCGCCCAGGGTGTACCGCCGGCGCTCTTGGTGGAGTTGTGCAATGCCCACAAACGAATCGCCAGCGAGGCCAGTGTCGAGCACACCATCAGGCTCACGCCCGGCCACAGCAACCACGCCACCAAGGCAGCAAACTGCGGGCCGCTGCTGTCGGCCGGCAGTGTCACCAGGTGTTGCGCCAGCAACCACGGGCCCAGCCCGCCCCAGGCAAGCAAGGCGCCCAGCAGCAGCGTCAGGCCGACGCGAATGCCGATGATGCCGCCAAACCCCACCAGCAACAGCGAAGGGTCGGCGGTAAAGGTCAGCCGCTCCAACTGGGCCGTCGGCGACCAGCGCGGGATGGCCCACAGGAAGGTGTCGACCCACTTGACCAGCGAGGACAACAACGCGGCGCCCAGCAGCACTTTCAAGCGTGTCGCGGCTTCGCGGCCATGGTTGTAAATGTGCAGCAGGGTTTCCAGGGTGGCCATGCCTTCGGGGAATTTCAGCGCCTCGTCATTGAGCAATGACGGCCGCAGGTACCAGGCGATCCAGATGCCGAGGAAGCTCACCGAAAACACCCAGGCGATCATCGGCAGGGCCTCCAGCTGGTTGCCGGTCAGCAGGGTGTAAGCCGGGATCGGCGCCACCAGCCCGCCGGAAATAATCGAGGCGGCGGCAGAGGCGACGGTCTGGTTGATATTGCTCTCGTGCAGCGTCCACGGCAGTCGCGCGGGGCTGCGTTTGGCCAGGCCCTGCCAGATCGCGTAGCCGACCAGCAAGGCAATGATCGACATGTTGAACGACCAGCCGATCTTCAACCCGGCGTACACATTGGAGGGCGTCAACAGGATGCCCAGCACGGTGCCGGTGATGACCGCGCGCAGGCTGAGTTCGCGTTCGACGGGGCCGTATTCGGGAGGCGTGGGTGAGGTGACAGGCATGCAGATTCCTTTCGGCAAGGGAACAGGGCGACTTAACAAGTGAGCCCTGTCCGAGCTGAAGGTTCATCTGCCTGCGCCTTACACCAACCGGAAGCGCGCGGTGTTGTCACTCAACGCGCGGCTGCCCTTGCTCAGGGTGTCCGCCGCCTGGTTCACCGCCCGCGCGCCGTCGAGCAAGCGCCCTGCGGCCTGGTCGACCTGCTGGATGTTGCCGCTGACTTCGTCGGCGGTGGCGGCCTGCTCTTCCACGGCGGCCGCGATCTGCGCCAAGGTGTCGGTGACGTTTTGCACAGCACCGGCGATCTCGCCCAGGCGTGTGCCCAAGCCGGTGACGGATTCGGCATCGGTCAGCGCCTGGTCGCACGCGGCGCCCATCAGGCTCACGGCCTGGCTGACGGTCGAGCGCAGGCTGTCGACGGTGCCGGCGATCTGCGCCGTCGAGGCCTGGGTGCGTTGCGACAGGCTGCGCACTTCATCGGCGACCACGGCAAAACCACGGCCCTGCTCGCCTGCGCGCGCGGCTTCGATGGCAGCGTTGAGCGCCAGCAGGTTGGTCTGCTCGGCGATGCCGCGAATGGTGTCGACCACCGACTGAATCTGCTGCCCTTGCTGGCTGACCTGTTCCAGCGCGTTGGCGGTGTCGGTCAGGCGCTGGTTGAGCTGCTGGATGCTGGCCGTGGTGCGCTGGCTGTCGCGACTGCTGTCTTCGGCGATGCGCCGGGTGTGCTGGGCGCTGCCCGAGGCCTGTTCGCAACTTTTGGCGACGCCCATCGAGGTGGCGGCCAGTTGCGTCGCGGCGGCGGCAATCTGGCTGATTTGCAGTTGCTGGTCTTCGACTTCAGTGAGGGTGCTGCCCGACTGCGAGTTCAGCGTGAGCACCGCCGAGCCGAGCTGCTGGGTTTCGTGATTGACGCCCAACAAGCTCGTGCGCAATTGCACCACTGCGACGTTCAGCGCAGTGCTGATGGCGGCGAGTTCATCGCGCCCTTCCACCGCCACTTCGACGCACAGGTTGCCGTCGCGCAACGACTCGGCAAGCGTGGTGATGCCACTGGCGCTGCGACGGATCGAGGCCTGCAGGCAGATGAACAGGTACAGCGCGGCCAGCGCCAGCAAGCTGAAGGTCGCCACCACCGGGATGAACTGCTTGAGCGAGCGATCGCGGTAGTAACCCAGGCGCTCGTCGAGTGATTTCAGCGACTGGCTGCGCAACGCGCCCAAGGCGCCGAGCACGCTGTCGACACTGCGGTCGAAGGCTGCCGTGTCCAGCTTGATGCTGCCGCCGAACACACCGTCGTCCAGCGCTTTCAACTCGCTGTCCAGCAACTGCAGGCTGTTGTCGTATTGCGTCGTCCACGGCTCCAGCCCGGCGTATTGCTTGGCTTTGAGCGAGCTGGCAGCCTTGACCAACTGGTCCCGCGCATCGCCGATGCGGCCGCGCAGGTCGCGCATCTGCAGGCGGCTCTGCAAGGTGAACTGCCCCGAGGCGATGGACGATTCGCCCACACTCGCCGTGCGGCCGATGCGCTCGATCAGGTCCGGCGTGTGCTGGGTGGACATCTGCATCAGCAGGTAGGTTTCCAGCCAGGGATCGAGGATCAACCCGGTGTCCAGGGTGATCTGTTCGCGCAAGGTTTGCATTGCCGTCAGAGCGGCCGTGAAGCGATCGTAGCCGTCCGGCCACCAGCCCACGGTACGCAACGACTGGGTGTCCATGCCCTTGACCGTCGCCTGCAACGCCTCGAACCGCGCCAGGGTATCGGCGCTGGCGTTCTGGGCCTTGAGCGCGTCGCCCAAGGCTTGCAGGCTTTGCGCAATGGCAGGGCTGCCGGCGTCGACCTTGTCCATCGCCGCTTGGGCGGCAGGCGTTGGGGTGTGCAGGATGTCCAGCGCTTTCCAGCGCGCGGCCATGTTGCGTTGCGCGGTCAGTTGGGTATCCAGCGTGTCCAGCGCCAGCAATTGGCGCACGCCGGACTGTTCGTTGGATATCACCGCGAGTTTGTCGCGATAGTCCTGGCCGATCATCCACAGGCTCCCCGCCAGGGGCAGCATGAACAGGAAAAACAGGATCTGGAATTTGCGCGCAAAACCGAAACGGCCGAGCAGGCGGATACCGGGTGATAAAAGACTGTGCATGGCCGACCACTCCCTAAAACAACCCACACCGTGCACGGCTGGGCGAAGCCTTGAAATGACTAACGGCAAAATGCCATGTCATTGATTAGCTTGGCTCTAGCAAGATACGGGCCGTTGGGAGTGGGCCGCGAAATAGGCGCTGCGGCGCTCAATAGGCAGCAGGGTGTGCGCGAAAATGGGGCAAAAACACCCAGTATTGAAGGCACCGCTGTAACCCTGCGCGCGCCGCTTTGAGAAAAAATATAACAACATGACTAAAGCATGATGGCACTTTGCCGATATCGCTCTAAGATCACGCCCGCTCGCTCAGGCACACAACAAGATTTTCTAAATCATTCAAAAGGATATTGATATGCCCCTTCCTCTCATCCTCGGTGCAGCCGCCCTTATCAGCGCCGCCTACGGCGCCAAGAAAGGCTACGACGGTTATCAGAAGCACTCCGAAGCAGACGAGATCGTCAATGGCGCCAAGCAGCGCTACGAGGTACAAAAGAAAGCTTTCGATGTACAGGAAACCGCCACCACTTCGGCGCTGAGCGTATTGGGCGAAAAAGAGCTGCAGATCGGCAAGAGCTTCAATGAATTCAAAATTCTGGCCGACTCCCTCCTGCAACAGTTGAATGCCGGTCGACAGAACAAGCTGGAAATCAACATTCCAAAACATAAACTCCAGACTATCTCCAACTACAGCTATACCGCGATCGGCGTGCTTGGTTCCGCCGCAGGCGCCGGTGCTGCGGGTGCTGCCGCCGGGTTCGCGGTGTACGGCGGAGTGATGGCGCTGGGCGCAGCTTCCACCGGCACGGCGATCTCGTCGCTGGCAGGCGTTGCGGCCACTAATGCGACTCTGGCAGCGATTGGCGGTGGCTCGTTGGCCACAGGTGGCCTAGGTATGGCGGGAGGCACCGCCATCCTCGGTGCAGCAGTGGCCGGGCCCGTGCTGGCCATTGCCGGATGGGCTTATGACAGCCATGGCGAAGAGGCGCTCAAGAACGCACAAAAGGTCAGCCGTGAAGTAGACCAGGCCATCGGAAAGCTGGTCCGAGCAATCAAGCAGCTCGACGAAACGGAAACTTACGTGCACAGCATCTGGACCACGCTGATTTCGCTTTTTGAGCAATTCAATCAGTATTTCGAAAGCCTCAAGAGCATCGACAGCGTCATTCAAGATGCAAAAAGCCGCAATGCCGACGTACAGGCCGAACTTGCGCGTTTCGGTGACGCAATCATGCTGACTATCCAGAACGGCTTCGCCTTGGCGGCTATCCTGGTTAACGTGATCACCACGCCGATCTTCAAAGTCAAGAAACTCGAAGGCAAGGCCGTCTTGAACGACGAAGGCGTGCCGGAAATGGAGACTGACGCCTACGGTTCAATGATCTTGAACGCCAGCCAGCTAGACGACGTATTGAGCAAAGCGGACGCCGAAGCGCAAAACTTCAAGAAGGCCTGATGCTTTCAAGGGGGGACGCAGACCGTTCCCCCTTCTCTCATTTCTCTCGTTTTTCATGGACGCCATCATGCACGCCGCCGCGCAGGATTTCCCTTGGGCCAAAGAGCTCGAGAACACCGTAGTCACCAGTCTTGTCACCAGCTTTGGCCTGGATTTCATACTCTTCAAGGACAAGCGCGGTGGCGAAGTTGACACCGTACATAATGTCCGCGAAGGCATTTGGGCCACAGAGACGGAGCGCCAACAATACGAATTGCGTGGTGCCTACGATTCGACGCCCTATCACACAGATAAAAATTACATAGCGACTGGTCAGAAAGACAAACTCAGCCAGCAAGAGGGGACGCTGCGAGACCCCTACCGAAATGTGGTGATGGGTCAGGGTGACTCGCGCAATCTCGACCACGTCATCAGCGCCAATGAAATTCATGACGACGCAGGCCGCGTACTTGCCGGGTTGGACGGTGTGAAGCTGGCCAATCAGAACAGCAACCTGCAATCAACCCAGGAAACGGTCAACAAATCGAAGAAACAATCCTCGATTTCAGACTACCTGGACAAGCTGCCGGGACTGATTACCGGCCATGAGTCGACGTTGGCAAAAGATCGCCAGCGCCTTGAGATGCTGCCCCGTGACACACCAGAGCAAAATCACAAGGCTCGCGAACTGGCGGACAAAATCCGTAAGAACGAAGAAAAAATCCGCGAGCTCAAAGCCATCGATGCCGATGAAATGCGCAAACGCGACGCCGCGGCGCGTGCGCCGTACGACCAGCAAATCAACTACACGTATTACACCAGCAGCAAGTTCCTGCACCAAACCGCATCAGCCTCCGGTGTTGCAGGACTAAACATGGGTACCCGGCAGATGCTCGGGCTGGTCATGGCAGAGGTCTGGTTTGAACTGCGCGATCAACTGCCGGCCATGCTCGACAAGATCAAGCACGACTTCAGTTTCGAAGCCTTTATCGAAAGCATCAGCCTGACGTTGAAAGGTATCTGGGTCCGGGTTCAAGCGCGTTTCAACGCGTTTCTAATCGCCTTCAAGGACGGCGTCTTTGCAGGCATCATGGCGAGCCTCACAACGACGCTGTTCAATATCCTGGCAACCACTCAGCTCATGGCGATCAAGATCATTCGCGAGGTCTGGGGCCAGTTGGTCAAGGCAATCAAATTGCTGATCTTCAACCCGGACCAGTTGGCGTTTGTTGACCTTTGCAAGGCAGTGATCTCATTGATGTCGGTGGGCTCCGCCACCGTGGTGGGCTCATTGGCCTATGCCCAGCTACTGCCTTTGTGCAACTTCCCGTTCGGCAGCGAACTGGCCGCTTTTGCCAGTGCGCTGGTCACCGGCGTTGTCACCCTGGGGCTCAATTACTTCATGCTGCACAGCAGCGTGGCGAAGAAACTCTGGGCGTTTATCGAATCGGTGATGCCACACGCCGGCCTGATCCGGGATTTTCAAGCGATCAATCTGGAATTGGATCGCTACCTGACCGAATTGAGCCACATGGAATTCAACATGGATTCCGATGAGCTGGCTGAGTTCGCCCAGGAGTTGCTGGCCTGCAACGATGAACTGCAGCGCAACGCTGTGCTGCGCGAGGAACTGGTCAAACGGAACGTCGAAGTCCCCTTCGAAATGGGCAATGCCAACAGCACGCGGCAATGGCTGGCGTCGCTGACCTGACGATGCAGCCCTTTCCCTGTACCCAATGCGGTTTGTGTTGTCGCAATGTGCATTTGGCGCCTGAAACCCGATACCTGGATCGGGGCGACGGCGCCTGCAAGCACTACGTCGACGCTGACAAGGGTTGCGCGATCTATGCCGAACGGCCCGACATTTGTCGAGTCGACCGGCAATATGAACTCAATTACGCCGCCCGCCACACTTGGGATGAGTTCGTGGAACTGAACCTTGAGGTTTGTCATCTGCTGGCAGAGCAAACGGCTGATCAGGATCGGGAAACGATCCACGCTGTCCGCTGGGTTGCGGACGATCATCCACTGTAATAATCCCCCATAGCTTGCCGTTATTGGTATTAAGGAACGGGACATGCATCGCGATCACTACCTGGGCAACTGCCCGTCAATCAGTGGCCATGTGGTTCATGACTTTGTTGATTGGCTGGCCGCCAACTTACATCACCCCACCTTGTTTGCTCATCAGTACACAGATCGTCGCCGTAAGGTAACCCTGACGTTCAGCAGCTTGGACGATGCATGCGCGCGCTATCACTGGCCCCAGCAAGGTGCCTTGGGCACTTGTCTTGCCAGCAGTGATGTGACGCTGAAAGCACTGGGAAGTGCACTGACGAGCAGCCTGAAAAAAGCCAGCGATCCGGAGGCGTTGGAGGCGGCCAAAGGCATCATGAAATGGGGAGGTGTATCAGCGGGAAATGTTCAGTGGCTGACGCTCAACAGTGAAGGCCTGGCCCAGCGGCTCGAAGCGACAGCCGCTGCATTCACAACCAACAACCTGGCTGACCCGGTGCTGCTGGACACCCAACTGCGTTTCAATGCAGGCATGACCAAGGTTTACTCGCTTTTAGTGAAAAACTTCATCATCTACGACAGCCGGGTAGCCGCCGCCTTGGGCTGGATTGTGGTGAAGTATTGCAACGACAGAGAGCTGTCAAAGGTACCTGCTGAACTGGCGTTTCCCTGGGCGCCCGCTAAAGAAGCGCACAACGCCAAGTGGTCAAAAAACCGCAACCCGGCGCAAGGCACGCTGCAGTTCCCTCGCTTAAGCTCTGCCGTACAACACGCCCAATGGAACCTCAAGGCCAGCTGGATTCTTGCCGAAGTGCTGGCAAAGGCGAAGCCTGCGATGCTCACCCTACCGGGATCGATCGCTCCGCTGCGTCGCCTTGAAGCGGCCTTGTTCATGATCGGTTATGACCTGGCGCTCAACGGCAACACCGTTGCACATATGACTACAACGATCACGCCCGCAGTGAATGCACCTGCTGACATGACTGAATGCTTTACGGTGGCGAACCGTCGTCGGTTTTACTACGCGATTGATATAAAAGGCGTTCGGTTAGCACCACGCCGCCGCCATTCGATTGAGCAGATAAACAGCCTGTTGAGTAAGTTGTGGAACGAGTTCGGCGACGCGCCCTTCCCACTGGCCAACAGCGCAACAAAGGTGCGCACTGGCGAGGAACGTTCCGGTATCGGCACGGCCTATTTTTCAATCACCGACGGCAAAGGCAACCCGCCTGACACCAGTGCACTCGCCGCCGTGCTCAACGAAATCGGCGCGTTGCTGTACACACCAGGTGGGAAAAATAACTGGTCGATCAATACCCGAGAATTAACCGTCACACCTGACGGGTTGTCCCTGGATATCACCGCGTTGATCGAACGCGAAATCGAACTGAGCGACCTGCTGTAACAGCTGACGGGAGCGTGCCGTCACACGCCCCCACACTTTCTCAGTCATACAACCAAGGCTTGAGCTCCTTCAGATTGGCCACCACGATTTGTTGCGCTTCCGGCTTCGGATTCATATTTTTCGGATCGATCTGAAAGCGGTGCAACACATATTTCACCAAGGCCTGGCGGCTCTGAATTTCCAGCCGTCCGTCAAGCATCCCGAAGTCTGTTTCAATGATGTCTTTCTGCGCCGGACTAAGACGCTCATCCGGCTTGATAACCACCGCGACTTTATTGTTCCAGTCGTCATCTGCCGCAATGCCGTTTTCCGATTCGTGGTCATACAACTCAGGGATACCGCGCAACCGACTGAGTACAAAATCACGGTAACTGCGGTTCTTCTCACAGTAGGCCCGAACGTGCCAGCGCATGCCGGTATAGACCAGCGTATGCGGGGCAATCGTGCGTCCTTCCGGCTCGGGCGCGTTAAGTGATACGTAGTCGATGTCCAGCCTCAATCGTTCGCGACAGGCCTTCAGCAACGGGCGAAGAATTTCCGGCTTGATGGAGCGGTCCGGCACCTGCAATACCTTGGTGTGCGCATAGGCCAGCGCGAGCCCTTCGACATGAGGCATACGCGTGTGGGTCTGGTTCAGCAGGTGCAAATAGGCGGACGCACTGTCCTCGATGAACAAAGGCTCAAACTGATTACTGGGCACATAGCCTTTGATTTTTTTGTCATATGTAAGATTTTCAGGCGCATGTTCATTGATGTAGGTGTTGATGTCTTTAGATGCCTGCTGACGGCTGATGCCGAAGCTCTGGATCAAGTGCCCCGTGGTCAGGCGGCCTTCCCACCACGCAACTGTCTCGATCAAACGATAGCGAAGTGCCAGATCCCAGCGCACCTGCTTGAGCCTTTGTTCGCGTTTCATGGCCTCTCCATCTGCGTGAATTGTTTACCTGTATAAGTCTACATTCTATACGTGTCGCAATTCACTACATATTCTGAGCCGGTCTTAGGAACCCACTCATTGATGAAAAGGATAGTGAAATGACAACGTCGGAAGTTGTGGCGACAGGCGCTCTGATGGTGATGGCGGTAGTGGCATTGTTGATGCTGATTCAGTACCTGAAGCTACAGGATATCTGGCAGATAATCGTCGACTGCAAGACCGCCACCCGCTGGGCAAAGATCTGGGAAATGGAGAACAAGGAGTTGCGCTCGGCCCTCCGCGCCGAGAAAGAACACGTCGACCAGTTGCAAAGGAAAGTGGAGTTAATGCAGCCGCCTGCCCCGGCCGACTCAAACTCCATCGCTTGTCCCTGAGCACTAGGCGCGTAATGGGTAGGATCGCTACCAGCGGCCTATTTGACCGTCATGTACTGACTGAAATTATTGATGTGATCATCCAGATTATCCTCCAGCATCATCCGGTACTGATCACAGAAATACTTCAGCATCGCCTCGCGCGCATCGGCCATTTCGGCGCCGGACTTGAAGTTGCGTGCGCTGGCCCAGGCGCTGAAGCGCGTGGCGCCGAACATCATCGAGGCGCTGACCTCGCCGAAGTTTTCACAGGTTTTAAGCTGCTCGTTCGACAGTTCGATATGCGCGTCTGCACGGTCGTAGAAGGCTTGGTCGGTGGTTTCGGCCATGGTGGGTTTTCCGCTGGGCAAATGAAGGCGGCCATTGGAGCATATCCGGCTGCAGGTGTGCAGACGCCTCCGGGTGGAGGCGCCTGCAACATCACATCAGTGCGAGCACCAACCGCTCAAGCCCGATACCGAATCCGGCGCCTTCTCGATAAGCACCGCCGCCGACCACTTGCTGCTGCGCACCTAACGCGGGGCAACGGACCTCGAAGCCATTGCCTTCAAGGTAGTAACTCAACCCACGTTTCACCGCGCAATTGAGCGTGTAGTCGAGCCCCAAAGCGTCCAGGAAACCGGTGCAAAGGGCCTGGCTACGCTGCAGCGCCGAGGCGGGATCGGGGCTTAGAATCTCCAACCCCAACTGGGTGAACTCGCGATAACGGCCGGCTTGCGGTCGCTCGTAGCGGTAACAGCGGGCCACGTAGAAGAACATCGCCTCGCGCCGTCCGGCGAGCAATTCGGCGTTGCGCTCCTGGAACAGCGCAGTGGCTTCCGGGATCAGGCAACACTGACGGCCTGCTTTGTCATCAAACGCCCACATCTGGCCGATGATTTCACTGCCGCCGGCTTTTTCGATAAACGTGTCCTGGCCCCACAGCGCCGGCACGATGGCTTCTTCAGCGCCCGCTTCGATGAAGACAGCTCCGAAAACGGCCCTCTATTTCACGCATCGTCGAGGCTTCTTTTCCGGTCACAATTCGCGTTCCGCGCAGCATGGTCATGGGTGAATCTCCATTTTTTACAGGCAATAAAAAAGGCGCCGAGGGCGCCTTGGTGTGGGTTCATTGAGCGATCAGAGGTGTTGTTCAACCTGTGAATGCAAGCAACCGCGGCGCCTTGGGAAAGGTCCGTGGTGGTGATGGCGGTTGCTTTGCGGGAATTGAGTCATGGGGCGATCCTGGCACAGTTGCAGCAACAGTGACAAGCCAGCTCACGCCAGCAGCTCACTGATCCACCGCGCCTGCTCGGCAATCTCCTGAACCTTTGCGTCCGGAACGGTCTGCCTTGCCTGCTCAAGACTGGCCAACGTCTTGTGCTTCTGGCGCAGCATGCGCTGCCACTTGGCCAAAAAATCCGGGCTGCGCGCCCGCAGTTGCAGGGGGCCGAAGTACAGTTCTTCATCGGTGTAGGTCACGGGTTCGGCACGTTCGGCGACGATGATTTCGTAATAGAAGCGGTTCTCCTGCAGCAACTCTTCACAGAGGATGCGATAGCCGTTGTCCATCAGCCATTGGCGCAGCGGTTGTTCGCCGCCGTTGGGTTGCAGGATCAGGCGTTCTTGCCCGCTGAGGTGCGCCTTGCCACTGTCGAGGATGTCACGGATGGTTTCGCCGCCCATGCCGCAGATGCTGATCGCGGTGATGCCGTCTCCAGCATCAATCGCCGCCAAACCGTCGGCCAAACGCACGGTGATGTGCTGTTCCAGGCCATTGTCACGCACCGTGCGTTGAGCCGCGTGGAAGGGCGTGGCCGCCACCTCCCCCGCAACAGCCGAAGTGATCACGCCTCGGCGCATCATGGCCACCGGCAAGTAGCCGTGGTCCGAGCCGATATCGGCCAGGCGCGCACCCAAGGGCACGTTCGCCGCCACGCGCTCCAGGCGCATGGATAAAGTGTGTTCGTTCAACGGTTGTTCCTTGTCAGCGAAAAATTACTCACCCGAAAACCGATCCCGGCTGTTGGTCAGGTGCAGCACCATGGCTGCCCGCGCGGCGTCCGGATCCTGGCGTTTGATCGCGTTGAAAATCGCCTCGTGCTCCAGGTTCGCCAACTGGCCGAGCTTGGCAAAGTCAGCACCGCCGCGCTCGGCGCCCTGAACCTGAGTGCGCGGGATCATCGCATTGCCCAGGTGCAGCATGATTTCGGTGAAAAACGTGTTGCCGGTGGCTTCGGCGATCAATTGATGGAAGCGCTTGTCCTCTTCCACGCAACTGTCGTTATTGGCCAGCGAGGCCTGGTAGTCGTCGAGCGCGGCGCGCATGTGGGCCAACTGCGCGTCGGTGCGGCGCAGGGCCGCCAAGGCCACCGCTTGCACCTCCAGGCCCAGGCGCAGTTCGAGCATATTGCGCACGCTGGCCACCGTGTCCACGTTCAATCGCAAACCTTGCTGGGCGTTGGGCGCCAGCACAAAGGTGCCGATGCCGTGACGCGTCTCCACTAAGCCTGAGGCCTGCAATTTGGAGATGGCCTCGCGCACCACGGTTCGGCTCACGCCGTGCTCAAGCACGATGGTGGATTCCGACGGCAGTTTTTCGCCGGGCTTGAGCTGCCCGAGCAGGATGCGCTGGGTCAACGCCTCGACCACACCTTGGGCAAGGTTATTGGAACGTCTACGCACCGGGGTTCCGCTTTCAATGGGCATTGCTACGGTTCCATGGGATTGGGCTGGGCGGAGCTTAACACTCCCGTTGAATGGATTCATAAATCACTCAACTTGTATGACAACCAACCTTATCCTCCGATTTATTGATTACCCGCGCGGCCCTACCGACAAGCGTGCCGAGGCGGATTTTCGTCCTTAAAAAACCTAATAAACCCAATGAATAATGGGCAAATAACCAAAACACTCATTCAGCCGCGTCTTTTATAAGCACAAAAATACTCCACGATGGATTGCGATCTCAGGAAAACCACTTGTATGATGTCTATCAACAAAACACGCAAACCCGCATAAAAATAAATCAGGGGGAGTTTTGAATTGTGAACAATTCAAGCCATGCATCTGTCGCTCCAGAAAGTGATTCAGTCCTCGCGCGTGCCGTGAGCAAAGTGAAGGGCCATGTGCTCCCACTGTTCGTGATCATGTTCATCCTCAACTACATCGACCGGGTCAATATCGGCTTTGTGCGCACGCACATGGAGCATGACCTGGGCATCGGCGCGGCTGCCTATGGCCTGGGCGCCGGGCTGTTCTTCATTGGTTACGCACTGTTCGAGGTGCCCTCCAACATGCTGCTGCAAAAGGTCGGCGCGCGTATCTGGCTGACCCGCATCATGTTCACCTGGGGCATCGTCGCCACGCTGATGGCATTCATCCAGAACGAAACCCAGTTCTACATCCTGCGCTTCCTGCTGGGCGTGGCCGAAGCGGGGTTCTTTCCCGGGGTGATCTACTACTTCACGCGCTGGCTGCCCGGCGTGGAACGCGGCAAGGCCATCGCGATCTTCCTCAGCGGTTCCGCCGTCGCCTCGCTGATTTCCGGACCGCTGTCCGGCGTGCTGCTGCAGATCGAAGGCTTCGGCTTCCACGGCTGGCAATGGATGTTCGCCATCGAAGGCCTGGCCTCCGTGGCGCTGGGCTTCTTCGTGTGGTTCTGGCTCGACTCCAAACCCCACGACGCCAAATGGATGACCCGCGAAGAACAGGATGCACTGGTGGGCGCCATCGACCAGGAACAACGCGAGCGTGAAGCGCTGACCAGCGTCAAACCGACCCTTGGCAAGCTGCTCAAGGACCGCCAGATTTTGCTGTTCTGCGTCTTGTATTTCTGCATCCAGTTGACGATCTACGCCGCCACCTTCTGGCTGCCGAGCATCATCAAGAAGATGGGCGACCTGAGTGACGTGCAGGTGGGCTTTTTCAACTCGATCCCCTGGCTGATCTCGATCATCGCCATGTACGCCTTCGCCTCGCTGTCGGGCAAGTTCAAGTTCCAGCAAGCCTGGGTTGCCGCTGCGCTGTTGATCGCCGCCGCCGGCATGTTCATGTCCACCACGGGTGGGCCGATTTTTGCCTTCGTGGCGATCTGTTTTGCGGCCATTGGTTTCAAGTCGGCGTCTTCGTTGTTCTGGCCGATCCCGCAGGGCTATCTGGATGTGCGCATCGCCGCCGCCGTGATCGCGCTGATCAACTCCATCGGCAACCTCGGCGGCTTTGTGGCCCCGACCACCTTTGGTTTTCTGGAACAGACCACCGGCTCGATCCAGGGCGGTCTTTACGGCCTGGCCGGCACCTCAGTGCTCGCCGCAATCCTGGTGTTCTTCGCCAAGACCGCACCTTCTGCCGTGTTGACCGCGCCAAGCGCGGTGCCAACGGGCGCCGCCATCAGCAAACCTCTTTAAGCGTATTCAGGAATTTGCCATGAGTCTTTCATCGTCACCCGTCGTCACCCACTTCCACGTCATTCCGGTTGCAGGCCACGACAGCATGCTGCTGAACCTGAGCGGCGCCCATGGGCCCTACTTCACGCGCAATATCGTGATTCTCAAGGACAGCGCCGGCAACACCGGTGTGGGCGAAGTGCCCGGCGGTGAACGCATCCGCGAAACCCTGGAAGACGCGCGCAACCTGGTGATTGGCCAGCCGATCGGCCAGTACCAACGCATCCTCAACCAGATGCGCACCACGTTTGCCTCGCGGGACGCCGCGGGCCGTGGCCTGCAAACCTTCGACCTGCGTATCACCATCCACGCCGTGACGGCCATGGAAGCCGCCCTGCTCGACCTGCTGGGCCAGTTCCTTGAAGTGCCCGTGGCCGCCCTGCTTGGCGAAGGCCAACAGCGCGACGCGGTGAAGATGCTCGGTTATCTGTTCTATGTGGGGGATCGCAACGCCACCGACCTGGCCTATCGCAACGAGGCCGACGCCGATGACGACTGGTTCCGCCTGCGCCACGAGAAGGCCCTCACGGCCGACGCCGTGGTGCGCCTGGCCGAAGCCGCCAAAGCCAAGTATGGCTTCAATGACTTCAAACTCAAGGGTGGCGTACTCAGCGGCGATGAAGAAATCGAAGCGGTCACGGCGCTGGCTGAACGCTTCCCGGACGCCCGCATCACCCTCGACCCGAATGGCGCCTGGTCACTCAAGGAAGCCATCCGCCTGTGCCGCGACCAGCACCACGTGCTCGCCTACGCCGAAGACCCGTGCGGCGCCGAAAACGGCTACTCAGGCCGCGAAGTCATGGCTGAATTCCGCCGCGCCACAGGGCTGAAAACCGCGACCAACATGATCGCCACCGACTGGCGCGAAATGGGCCATGCGATCCAGCTGCAATCGGTGGACATTCCGCTGGCCGACCCCCACTTCTGGACGATGCAAGGCTCGGTGCGCGTGGCGCAGATGTGCAATGACTGGGGCCTGACCTGGGGCTCGCATTCCAACAACCACTTCGATATTTCCCTGGCGATGTTCACCCAGGTCGCCGCCGCCGCACCCGGCGAAATCACCGCCATCGACACCCACTGGATCTGGCAGGACGGCCAACGCCTGACCAAGGCGCCGCTGAAAATCGAAGGCGGCTACGTGAAGGTTCCAGCCAAGCCTGGCCTGGGCGTGGACATCGACATGGACGCCGTGGCGAAAGCGCACGAGCTGTACAAAGGCATGGGCCTCGGCGCGCGGGATGACAGCGTGGCGATGCAGTTTTTGATTCCGGGCTGGCGCTTCGATAACAAGCAGCCGTGCCTGGTGCGCTGACGCGTGCGAATGCCCCCAAACCAAACGTAGCGACGCAGATCACCCGCGGAGCTGGCTTATGTGGGAGCCGGGCTTGCC